>CAZIEA010000007.1:0-16631 GCA_964538495.1 uncultured bacterium
GGCCTTATCCGTCCCGACCGACTTCGAGGAACTGGGCGTGTACGATTGCGCCTCCCGCCCGCGCCCCGGCGACAAGGCCAGCCACGCCCGCATCCAGTATCTGCTTTTCTCCGAGTATCCCGACCGCTGGCGGGAAATTTGGGATGTCTTCTCGCGCGAGGCGGTCTGGTCCGGCGCTTTCGACCAGTATGCCGCCTCCAAGCGCAAGCGCGGCACCTCCGAGGTTGACAGCGAGTTTCTTAAAGATATCGAGGGCTGGCGCGATGAGCTGGCCCGGAACCTGGCCCTGCGCAACCGCGCCTTGTCGGTGGACGACCTCAATGCCGCCGTTCAACGACTTATCGACCGGATTATCTTCCTGCGGATGGCCGAGGATCGCGGCCTGGAGCCCAACGGGCAGTTGCTCAAACTCTGCGAGCGGCCGGACATCTACGGTCGCTTTATGAGCAACCTGTGCCGGAAAGCCGACGAGAAATATAACTCCGGCCTGTTTCACTTCCAGAAGGAGCCGGGAGTTTCCGACGTTCCGGACACGCTCACGCCGCGCCTGGCCGTGGACGACAAGGTCCTCAAACCCATCCTGCAAAGCCTCTACTTCGAGTACGGTTGCCCGTACCACTTCGGCGTCTTGCCGGTGGAGATACTGGGCACGGTTTACGAGCGGTTCCTGGGCAAGGTCATCCGGCTGACGGCCGGGCACCAGGCCAAAATCGAGGAAAAACCGGAAGTGCGCAAGGCCGGCGGCGTTTACTACACCCCGGCTTACATCGTGGCTTACATCGTAAAAAACACGGTCGGCCGGCAGATTGAAGGCAAAAGCCCTTCCGCCCTGGCGGGAGGGAAGGGCAAACCGCCTTTTCGCGTGCTCGATATGGCCTGCGGCAGCGGTTCCTTCCTCCTCGGCGCCTATCAGTTCCTGATCGAGCACTGCCTCAAGTGGTATCAGGACAACCCCACCAAGAAATATGCCAAGGCCACCTACCGGAACGCCAAAGGCGAGCTGTGTCTCACCATCGCCGAACGCAAGCGCATCCTCACCACCCACATCTACGGTGTCGATATCGACCGCCAAGCCGTCGAAACCACCAAGCTTTCTTTGCTGCTAAAGGCCCTTGAAGGCGAAAACGACTCCACCCTCTCCCAGCAGATGCTCCTCTTCCACGAACGCGCCTTGCCCAACCTCTCCAATAACATCAAGTGCGGGAACTCCCTGATCGCCTCCGACTTTTCCCTGATCCCCGAAGACCTCGTCCGCGTCCGCGCCTTCGACTGGCCCGCGCAGTTCCCCGACGCCATGAAGTCCGGCGGCTTCGACGCCATCATCGGTAATCCGCCATATAGAATGCTGCAACCACACAACACAGAACGGCAGGAGTTGGATTATCTAAAAGCCCACTACGTTGCGGCTGAATTCAAGATCGAATTCTTCCATCTGTTTCTACAAAGGGGAGTGTCGTTATTGAGGAGAAACGGCTTCCACGGACACATCGTCCCCACCACGCTACTAAACAACGTCTATGCAGAGAATCTTCGGCGTTGGCTGATGGAAAGGTGCGCCATCCAGCATATTTCAGTTGCCCAAGGCCGTGTGTTTGAGGGCGCGGATGTTCATACCTCTGTGGTAATTTTCAAGGCCGAATCGAATCCGAAATCCCGCGCCGCACATGATGTTCTTACTTCCACCTCTCTCAGTGCTGAATTTGCCGCCGCACCATCGGGTTTTTCTCGTACTAAGCAGGCGAGGTTTTCCGCGTTGCGCGGTGCGACTTGGAATATCCTGTTGAACGAGGAAAATGCACCATTGCTGCAAAAATTGAACGTGATTTGCGTCCCTTTAGAAAAGGTCGCCAGGATCAATCGCGGTCTGATTACAGGCAACAGAGAGAAATATTTCTCATCGCGGAAGCTTACCTTCAAGCATTATCCCATCCTTGCAGGAGCTGATGTTCACCGCTATGTGACAAACCCGCCCTCCGAATTTGTCTTGTTTGAAAGACCAAAAACCTCAGGGGGATGCTGGGATGCCGACGTGCATCTTGCTCCTCATAAAATAGTTATCCGCCAAATCGGGATTGCCCCAATGGCCAGTATAGTTACCGAGCCAATTGCGGTGACCGGAAACATTTTCACAGCGAGGGCGAGTTCTCTGGCGGAAGAGAAATTTCTGGTAGCCGTAATCAACTCAAAATTAACAGCGTATTTTTGGCGAATCATGTTCGCCGACTTCAAAACTTCTTTTCCGCAGGTCACAATTTTTAGCCTCTCTCAAGTGCCGGTGTGGAAGGTGGATGTTACCAGACCTTCCGAGTGCGCCCTCCACGGCCGGCTGGTAGCACTGGTGGAGAAGATGCTGGCGCTGACGCCGAAGTTGCGCGGGGCCACATCAGAATCCGAAAAGGCCGCATTGCAGAACGCGATAACGACTACCGATGCGGAGATCGACCGACTGGTGTACGAACTTTACGGCCTGACGGAAGAGGAAATCAAAATCGTGGAAGGTGAATGCGGCCAATGATACCACCCAAAATGATGCTGTAGCAGACAGAAATAGCCATCGAAGAACATTGAATTTGGGGAGGGGAGAAAGATGATTGAACAACAATATTCTGACGATGTAGAGGATAACCACTGTACCGAGGATCTTCTCAGCTATTCATGGGAATCCTACAGAAGACACATTGATAATTTCGACAAACTCGACTCAAAAGCTGCAACTCTTGCGGGATTTGTCGGTGTGATTATAGCTCTTGCTGCAGGAAGGACAGACTCAATCATAGACTTTCCACTCTCCACATTCTTGTCAGTAGCTGCGTTTTTTCTTTACGTTATACTTCTACTCTTGCTTGCAGCCTCATTTCTTTTCTGCATGCTTGTGCTTCGTGCCCGACAAATTGAAAACCCAACAACCATCTCAGACATGATCAGGCACTACAGATCCCTAGGGACAATTGGCATTCGAAGGAGGCGTTTACTCAAGGATATGATCAAAACCATCTCAATAGCGGAGAATAGCTTCCGAAGGAACAACAGGGACAAATCACGCCATTTACAGCAAGCAACCAAGTTTCTGATTGCATCCCTAATGGTTGGAGTATGTGCGTATGTCCTAATGATCGCAAGCCGAGTCATGCCAATCTAGAGGAGGGACACATGAGAGATGATCCCAAGGAAATACCGGGTGATAGCCAGGGTCATGAAGAACCAGCATCCCCGGACAGCGAATGGGACACACCCCCGCCCCCGAGTGATCCTTGCAAGATCACGAGAGACGGTTCAGATATTGAATCCCGGGAAGACAAATAGAGGTCGTCTACCCATCGAATTGAGTGTGCGTAACTTTGCTGGATAAACCGTCTTCTCATTCTTTACGTTAATCAAATCGATCCCGGATTAGTCAGGAGGCGTAAGAAATCAGCCGTTTCTGATATCCAGTTTGTAAAGAATTGATCAGAGGCCTAAAAGTGCCGTTGCCAAACCGACGGCAGGGGCAAAATCGTACCCCGAAAACCCGTAAAAATTATGGCAAAAAGGACCTGTCCCAGCAAGTGCTTTAACAATCGGCAGTGAGGTTTTAATTTTGTTATTCCGCACCGGGATCCAGGCTCAGAGCGTTCAACAGCTAAAGCAACAAAAGGAGATAATTGGCAATGATAATTCTGCTTGCAATAATCGGGCTAGTGTTTGAGTTGTCAGGTGCCTATTTGTTAGCTCTTAAACAGCTAAAAATTGAAATTTTCGGAAATCGACTTGAAAGATATTTCAATGCGAGTCTTCCGCCGCACCTACAATCAAAACAAAAATATTTTAGTCGGCTTTCGATTTATATAGGAGATATTTTATTCTATCGATTGCCTAAAGTGCTCAAAGATATTTCTTCAAAGTCAGATGAGGTTAAAAAAGATACGAGTAAAGAGACAAGAGATAGGAATAAAGTATTATTTAGTTTTATACTATTATCCTTGGGTTTTATAATTCAAGCAGTAGTTATAATTATTAGTTCATCTATGAACCGCACAAATTAAGCTCAAAGCGGAAATCTTGAAACTTAGACGAGCAGCTATGTTGTTGCGGAAGAGAGAGAAATCGGCAGAAGTTTGCCATATGGGCACTGAATGCTTCAAAGGTAATAAGTAATGAAGAAACAAGTTGAGAGAACCATGTTAAGATCAAATAATTACGAAGATTTTATATATCGCACCTGCCAAGCCCTCGGCGAATCGAAGGGGGTTATTGTCCATCGTAACGAGGTTTACACTGGCCGACGGTCTGGGCGGAAAATCAAGACGGATATTTCCTTCGAGACGCAGATGCTTGGTGCCCACATTTTTGGTCTTGGTGAATGTAAATGTTACAAAAGTCGCGTTGAAGTAAGCGACGTAGAAGAATTTCACTCTAAGTTGGACGACATAGGCGCTCATAAGGGCATCATGTTCACGACAGTTGGTTACGAAGATGGTGCCATGAAAGTGGCGAAGGGGCGAGGTATTGCTCTCTTTACTCTACGGGAAGAGCAAGATTTAAGTGAGCTCAAAATAGAGACGAAGTCGGTGGGGAGACCTGTCAAGTCCAGCTTCCTAAGAGGCAACTTCCTTCCATGGGGACAATTCTCAGATATAGGCAATGGAGCAGGTTTTCGCGTGGAATCAGCCGCCGAACTTTTCTATATTCTGACATTTAGTGATATTGATAAATTTACTAAATAGGCACACTATCAGGAGAGTCAGGGATAGCGACAATTCTTACAGTCGCTGCGACGAGCCATATAAATTCAGGTGTTCCAGCTGTTGGTAAGTGTGAAAAAAGCACGATACGTGTTTTAGGTGAACGGATAACAAAACTGCCGCGATAGACACTTGGTGTTGGGGGAGTGCACCTAACCAAGATGATGGTGACGAGAAAAGTCCTGAGCTATGAAGGCAGGTTGCGGCTGTGTCTCTTGCCGCCTTATAGCCCCGAGTTGAACCCGGATGAAGGAATCTGGCGCGAGGTAAAAGTTCATAGGATGGGACGGGCGGGCATATTCGGCTTTAAGGAAATGAAATCCGAAACACTGTCCGTTCTTCGCCACTTGGCCAAGCGCCCTGATAAAATTCGTGCTTTGTTTCATACCACTACTACTAAGTACGCTGCCTAATTTACGTCTGTTCTATTATGGACCCCTTTATAATAGTTGAAATTATTAAGTGCTATTTTCCTTATGTAGGTTGGCAAACTGCAGACAAGCCTTTGCTTTTAACGTTTTATCTGCCTGTGAAGGTTGGCTCAAAGAAATGAGCGGGAAAGGAGCTTTAAATATGGAAGCCTGCCCCGTATGTAACTATCCGTCAAATGTAAAGACATGGGATTATGAGTTTAGATTTAATGTAAATTGTCCACGATGTGGTTCTTTTTGTTTGACTGAAACCGCCAAGCATAAATTGGAATCCCTTGAAGCAACGGAGAATGACTGGCGTTGGAAACTGAGTTATTGGCTAAGAAGGGGTTATAAAGAGAACGAACGCGTGGAAGTGGATCGCAATGTGCTGATGAAAGTAATCGGTGATATTAGATTGCCGCGACCAAAGGAACAATCAAGCAACTTGATACAATGGCTGTCACGGGAACTCAAACACCCTGAAGATACAAAAACGATAGATGCACTAATACTAGCATCGATTGTTGGGTGTAAAGACGAAGCTGGCGTTCAATATATTGCCGAACACTTAAAAAGCAAGGGATATATTAAATATGGAATTCTACCGGAATTTGGTAATAGTGGACAGTTCAATATAATGATAGGATTAACATTCGAAGGTTGGAATCAAGTAGAAGAAATCAATAATTCCATTGATTCTGGTAACATTGCATTTATGGCTATGCAATATGGTGATAGTAGCCATAATAAAATTTTTAGTATACACTTCAAGGAAGCCGTGGCCAAAGCGGGGTTTGATTTGCGAAGACTAGATGAGATTCTCAAAGCTGGCCTCATAGATAACCAACTCAGGATAGAGATTAGGAATGCCCGTCTATTGCTTGCGGATCTGACAAATGATAACAATGGCGCATATTGGGAAGCTGGATATGCTGAAGGCTTGGGAAAGCCTGTAATATATTTATGTGAGCGTTCGCATTTTGATAAATTCAAAACACATTTTGATACCGAACATCACACAACCATCATTTGGGATAAAAATAATCTTGATGAAGCCCTGGAGAAACTGAAAGCAACTATTCGTGCTACATTCCCAGCAAGTGCAAAAATGGCCGATACTTAGTAGAGATTGTCAATGATTGATTATCAAGCTCGACTCTAACTGGAGCGATAAGATGACGTCAACGCCACTGCCACTTAAGTTAATGATTTCATCCAGTGTATATGGTGCGGAGAGTTTGTTGCGCCAAACATACGCGACGCTATTAAGTTTTGGATATGAAGTTTTCTGCTCGCCCGTAGGCGCGTTGCCTGTAAATCCGAATAAGTCCAACATTTCTAACTGTCTCAAATCGGTTGAAGAGTGTAATATCTTTATTTCCTTCATCCGGCCAATCTATGGCTCAGGACGCGACTTAATGAGAGACAAGTCGATAACCCATCTGGAGCTAGAGAAGGCAATTGATTTGAGAAAGCCACGTTGGGTTCTAGCCCACAGCAGCGTTGTCAAAATGCGTCGGCTTTTGCAAAAGGTTTTCTACAACAAAGATGGGTCGAGGAATGAAACTAAATTTATGCCTTTACGTGGAGAGTTTGACGATGTTCGTGTGATTGAAATGTATGAATTAGCTGCGGATTCTAAGAGCAACAAACCTTGGTCTCAAAGGGTGAATCACTGGGTCCATGAATATCATTATGATTTCGAAGCACTAGATTTTATTAAGGCGCAATTCAGTGATTCCAAACGAGTGACAAGTTATCTAAACAGGGAGATGTAACTATGGAAACTCCAAAAACACTTCGAACAATACTTGCGAAAGGTGAATCCGTACATGTCGAATTCAAATCGGCCTCTGTGGATATGGAAAACTTGGGGTCCATTATTTGTGCCTTTCTGAATTCTGGTGGCGGTCAGTTGATAGTTGGCCTTAAAGATGATGGCACTGTGGAGGGGTATACGAAGGCTGAGCAGATAGAGGAAATGTTACAGCCACTTTCGGGAGGCGGTGATGATAGTTTGATTATTCCAGATGCCATTTGGCATGTGTCAGAGGAGACAATAGGAGATGGAACTATCGTGATTATAGACGTCCAAGCAGGAGCGGATCTCCCTTATGTATTTAGGGATGTGATCTATATCCGGGCCGGAAAACAAACACGGCCTGCGTCAGGGAGAGAGACGCGGAAGCTAATTGAGAAACGATATCAACTTGGAGCGCGTTGGGAGCGCCAAACGGCAGCAGAAGTCAAGATTGATGATCTGGACGAAAAGGAAATTCTAAAAACAGCAAAAACTGCTGCCGAAAAGCGAGGGTGGCACTTTCGCGACCAACTTGATCCGTGGGCGATTCTGGAGAATTTGAATCTCACTAATAATGGTCGTCTTACTAATGCGGCAGTGGTTCTCTTTGCTAAAGAGGCTGGTAGTATCTATCCGCAGACTCAGGTTCGAGCCACAGTATATCTAAGTGAAAAGACTGCTGCGACAGTCGCTGATGACCAGATGCTTTCAGGACACCTCTTCTCACATCTGGAGGCCTACGACGCTTTCATTAAACGCAACATCGCTATAGTATCTGAATTCTCCGCCACTAAGACGGAGAGAAATGATCGTCCGATCTTACCTTACTGGGCCTTGCGCGAAGGATTTCGTAATGCACTAATGCACCGTGACTATTCGTCATACTACCGTGGCATTTCGATTAGCGTTTATCCACGAAGATTTGAAATATGGAGTCCTGGAGGGCTCCCGCAGGGACTCACGGTTGCTTCCCTTAAGAGCAACGACCGCTCGATGCCTGTTAATCAGGATATTGCTAAAATCGTTTTTTTACGTGGCCTCACCGATCTCCTTGGTAGAGGGACGCGAATGATTGTGAAAGAGTGTAAGAGTTGGAGTTTACCCGAACCATCTTGGAAAAGTGTGGCGGGTGGAATCTCTTTGACAATGCGCAGTACGGCTGCTACCGGCAAGATTCCTGAACAATTTAACTTACGCCAGATCGATCTGTTGCGCCAAATGCGCCCCGGTTCTAAGACCGATGTGCCCACTTTCTTAGTTGATTTGATTGGAAAGATTAGCGAAAGAACAGCCCGCAACGATCTTACTAGTTTGACGAAACTTGGATTCCTGGCTCGTCAAGGCAAGGGGAAGAACACCTTCTATGTACGCACTGAGAAACCAATTGCCTGAATTTGCCGGAATGCCCACCAATGTGCTATATTGCAATGAACTGTCGCACAGACAGTTAGGTTGTGAAATAGATCAGCAGAAACCAAAGGTTTCTGCTGGAATTTTCCGGAATCAAAAATCCTCTGCACGCAGGATTCCGGAACTATCCGGCAATGTTCAAACTATGCAAAATTGAAAATCAAAGCCTGAAGACGTTCTATTAGAGGGAATTATAAAAAGTCAGCATTATCCAGAATCCGGAAGTTTCCGGCATAGTCAAGCTACTTGTTAAGAATCACGAGCTTGGACCACAGGATTCCCTAGAGCACAATATGGTTACGAAACGGGGAGAGAGCGATTTGACCAAAATGCTGAGATTTTTAAATCTGTTACTACCATAGGAGAAATGAACGTTATGAACCAAGAAGAGTTATTGAAGCATGTAAATGCTCAAGGTTATGTCTTCCAACTTCGCGTTGAACATGAAATATCATCAATTATATCGCCTTCAATATGGAAAGTTGTTGCTCGTGAACATCGCTGGGAAAAATCTTCGATTGCAAGAGAGGGTTTTATAGATTTAATCCTGAAGTCTGGGAACATAATGCGGATGGTAATTGAATGCAAAAGGGTAACTAACGGAATATGGTTATTCTTGATACCCAATGAAAATGCCAAGGATATTTCACGGAATAAGTTAATGTGGATTAATAAGGGAGAAGAAGGAAAAGATTTGTGCGGCTGGGATGAGTTTATTATTGTCCCCAATTCTATGGAATCATCCTTTTGTATAGTTAGAGGTCAAGGAGAAGATGATTCTCCAATGTTAGAGCGTCTTTGTGGGAATTTACTACATTCGGTCGAGAGTTTAGCTGCGGAAGAGTTGAATTTAATATCAATGGCAGAAGCTAAAATTTACATTCCAGTCATTATAACCAACGCTCAATTAAGAGTGTGTTATTTTGACAAGGGTAGAATCAACTTAGAAGATGGGATGCTCACTGAAGCCAAGTTTGATGAGGTCCCCCTGATTAGATTCCGCAAGAATTTATCAACTGGGATACGGCCCAAAAACAATCTTAAAGATTTAGAAGAATTAAATAATGAATTTGATCGAACCGTCTTTATTATCAATAGTAGTTCCTTATCAGAAATACTGAAAGAATGGCAGCTGGGTAGCGACTACCCTAATAGGTGGCCTTGGCAAACGACGGGGTAGGAGTAAAGGATTCTCTGCAAAGAACATGATAAAGAAATCTGAAAGATGAGTTCGGGCAAGAAAGCTTACTGCACAGCAAAGTGGGCACGTACAATGACGAAGTGGCTCATCACGTACAGTCGACTCACGGGAACCTAGTGGAATTTGGTAGATTTTGGTAGCAAAGCAAAAGCCAAGGTTGGGGGTGTTGTTGATTTGATTGCAATCCGTAAGGATCACCACTGTGGTGGTAGTCCACAGGGGCTGAAAGGAATTGGGCAATGAGCCGGGTTGTCTTAGCCGCGTTGATTATATGTCTGGCGACGTGGGGAAAAAGAGTTTCTGGCCAGACTCCAATTAACGAAGTTCCCGGAAAACTGGAGAACACGTACCGGGAGCAGGGTGCAAGCTATGAGGGCACCGTGGCCATTCCGAGGGGAGAGGGGAATAACCTAAATTGTCCCATCGGTGCTACCGTTCAAGCGTGGTGTAGCCTAACAATACAAGTTATTACAATGGCTATTGGCATCTGGCTTGTTTTGTTACAGATAAAGAGGAATCATAAAAGCAGCCTTGATTTGCAGATAAAGCAGCACCAAGAAGAACTCAAGTTACAATTGTATGGGCAATTAGCGCTTCAGTTGTCTCATGTGCGTCTTGCAATAGTTGAGATGCATACTGAAGTAAGATTGCTGCCATCAAAAATTACTTCTTACTGGAAAATTGTTGATGAGTTGAAAATTGAACTAGAACCAGTTAAAACACGAGCAATAACTTTAATTAATATGAATAGTGCAGTAGAGAGTAAGGTTTTAGAATTAATGTCAATGCTAGAGAATTATGAAATTGCACTTCCACAATTTAAAGTATTCACAAAGGTATTTGAAAAACAGCTAGGTATATGCCAAAAAGCATTTAGGGAATTTTTAGATGAGGCTTATAGATTTCTGCCATGTGACGTTGAAGAGGGAAAAGCTAAAGTTATGGGTTTACCGAAAATTATTATCCCGAAGCACTCAACTAAAGAACAGGAGGTATTGTTTCAAAAGCTTGCTACTAACTGTGCAGATTCTTACATTCAACTCACCGCCTTTACTATCGATTTAGCTGTAGAGGTACAGAATATAATTCTCGGTGGACTTTTTAAACGTAAACTTCCTCCAAGAGCGCCCAAAGATAAAAATAGCTTGGTTATTACTTCTGACAGCTCAAATAGAGAAATGATCGATCAGTTCCTAAGAGGGGATGAGAAGGAAGAGTGATGGAGGAGCGGGAGGCGAATGAGCGCGGTGGTGCTGGCGATATCGGGCTCCCTGCGGCAGCCCTCGTTCACGGAAAAGATGCTGGACTTGTGCCTTGAAGGCATGGGTCCCGATCTGGAGGTGCACAAGTTCTATCCCCACCGGATGAACATCGGGCCCTGCCTCGGTTGCTGGTCCTGCTGGGGCCGGAAAAACCCCGGTGAGTGCGTCAGGAAGGACGATTTCGCCCAAATCCTGGAAGTCTATAAACGCGCCGACTACTTTCTGCTGGCTGCCCCCCTCTACGTCTTCGACCTGCCCGCCACGGTCAAGAACGTCCTCGATCGCTTCGTGGTCACCTTGACCCCGGCCCAGGTCAAGTCCCCCCGGGGGGACACCGAACACCCCAAGCGTTTCGAGCGGCATCCCCAGACCGTGCTCATATCCTCCTGCGGGTTCCCCGAGTTCGGCAACTTCGAAATCCTGAGGCAACATTTCCGGATCGTCTGCGACCACATGGGTTGGGTTTGGGCGGGGGAACTGCTGATCCCGGCCGCCGGCGCGGCTCATGTGCCCGGGCTCTTCAAGGAAAAGTTCCGGCTCCTGAAAAGAGCGGGAGCCGAGCTGGCCGGAGGAGTTATCGCCGAGGAAACCTCGGCGGCTCTGGCCGCCCCGGTCATGCCGGCGGCGGACTACCGGCGCATGGCCACGCTGAGTTTTAGAGGCGGAATCGCGGCCAAGGCCGGGCTGGCCGTGATCGCCCTCAAGGCAAGTTTGCGCTCAAAGCTCTAAGCGGGATTTTTCTTGGGCCGGGGAAGCTTATAGTTAGGAGGGGGGAGGAAGAATTCACGTGAGCCTTGTCCCGGGTGAACCGGGAGCGGTGCCGGCGGAGATTCCGGACGCATGAGACCAAGCGGCTCAGAGGAATTAAACGGTTCGGCCGCTGCGGGCGCGTCCGCAAGGCCGAGCCGGCGTTTGCGGCCCAGCGGGGGTTATCGAAACCTGCGTTCATTTCAGGCGGCGACCGTCATCTACGATGCCACGGTTTCGTTTTGCGCGCGCTTTGTCGACAGCCGTTCGCGGACTCGCGATCAAATGGTGCAAGCGGCGCGGTCCGGCCGTCAGAACATTGCGGAAGGGAGCCGCGCCTCGGCCATCTCCAGTCAGACCGAATTGCGCCTGATCAACGTCGCCCGCGCCAGCCTCGATGAACTGCTCCTTGATTATGAGGACCACCTGCGCCAGCATGGGTATGCGCAATGGGCCAAGGATTCCCCCGAGGCTGCCGCCGTTCGCCGGGTGGCGGGGATGCGGGCGGATCGGGAAAAACGGTCCGATGAGGCGGAGCCGGCCGCGGACTATCGACCCTGGCTTGCACACGATAACCCCGCTATCGTGGCCAACGCCGTTATCTGCCTCATCCACCAAGCCAACTATCTGCTGGATAGACAAATTCAGGCTTTGGAACGGCAGTTCGTGACACAGGGCGGCTACAGCGAGCGGCTTGCCGCCGCGAGGCTGCGGGAGCGGGCAAAGTTGAATCGGTCGGATCGGTCGGATCCGTCGGATCGGTCCGATCAAGGCGCCGAGCCCCCGGCTTGCCCGCTCTGCGGGGGGCTGATGGCGGTGCGCACCGCAAGAAAGGGGCCTCACGCGGGTTCCCGGTTCTGGGGTTGTGCGAAATACCCCAATTGCAAAGGCACCAAGCCGTTGTAAGCCGGCGCGCCTCTTGTGTTCCGGAGACGCGCCGCCATTTGACAGACTAGGCGTGCAGGGGCTATATTCCCCACAAGAAATAGAGGCAGGGATTCGATAAGTTCAGCCGGGGGCGGCGGTTTGCGGAGGCGAAAAATGACCAGAGAATTCGATGTCGTTATCGAGCGGGATGAGGACGGATACTTTGTCGCGTCGGTGCCCGCTTTGCGCGGATGTCATACCCAGGCAAAGTCGCTTGATGTCTTGATGCGGAGAATCAAAGAGGCCATCGAGTTGTGCCTGGAGACTGAAAAGCCCGTGGCCAAGCGTTTTGTCGGGGTTCAACGAGTTGCCGTCACGGCATGAGCACTTTCCCGGCGTTCGGCGGCAAGCAGATCGCCAAGGCGTTGCGGCGCCTCGGATTCGAATTGATCCGAATCAAGGGCAGCCACCACTTTTTCCGCCATCCGGACGGCCGTTGTACGGTAGTTCCCATCCATCGCGGCGAGACCATCGGCCGAGGTCTCCTGGCCCAGATTCTTCGGGATTGCGAAATCACCCAGGAAGAATTGCAAGCGGAAGTCTGAGCGGGGACAAGCTGTCCGATACGGTTCTCGACTCGTCGGATCGTCATATTCCCGAGTTGAAAGCGGCAATGGGTTTGGACTGGGAATCGGGAGGATCTGGGCCAGCGGGACTTGAATAATGCCGATCGTGGTCGTCATCCTGATTGTGGCCGGAGTTGCCGTCCTCGGGGTCCTGTCCTGGCAGGCGGAAAAGCGGCGGCGCGAGGCCCTGCGGGAGTTCGCCGCCCAAAACGGCTTCGAGTTCCGCCCCGACAAAGACCGGGCCCTGGCCGGCCGCCTCGGTTTCCTCGACAAACTCGCTCGCGGCTCGAACCGCTATGCCTTCAACGTGATGCGCGGCCGCCGCCGCTCTTTCGATTTCACCCTTTTCGACTACCACTACGAGACCCACAGCACCGACTCCAAGGGCCGCCGCCAGACCCATCACCATTACCTCTGGTGCGGGGTGCTGGCGCTGCCGCGCGCCTTCCCGGAACTTCTGATCGCGCCGGAAGGCATTTTCTCCAAGATCGCCCAGTCCCTCGGCTACGCCGACATCGACTTCGAGTCGCACGAGTTCTCCCGGCGCTTCTGCGTGCGCTCCCGGGACAAGAAGTTCGCCTACGACGTGTGCCACGCCCGCCTGATCGAGTACCTGCTGGAGCGGCCCGATACCTCGCTGGAGATCGATGCCGACGCCCTGGCCACTGCGCGCTCCGGAAGGATGCGGCCCGGGGACATCCTGGCGGTCCTGGACCTGCTGGCGGACGTGCGCGAACTGATGCCGGATTACCTTTTCGGGGAACCCTGAACCGGGAGCCGCGAATGCTGCCGCTGGTTTTGCTGATCGTTTGCCTGGGGTTGCCGCTGCTTTACGCGGTCGCGGTCTACAACCGGCTGGTCGCCTTGCGCAATCATATCCGGGACGCCTGGGCCAACATCGACACGGAGCTGAAACGCCGCTACGACCTGATCCCGGCGCTGGTGGCGACGGTCAAGGGCTACGCGGCCCACGAGAGGGAAACGCTGGATTCGGTGACGCGCCTGCGCGCGCGGTGCATGAGCTTGGAGCACGCCCCCATCCGGCAGGGGGCTTCGGAGACCGAGCTGGGCGAAGCCCTCCGCCGCCTCCTGGCGGTGGTCGAGGCCTATCCCGCCCTCAAGGCCGACGCCCACTTCCTGCGCTTGCAGAAGGAGCTGGTCAACACCGAGGACCGCATCCAGGCCGCCCGGCGTTTCTACAACGGCAACGTCCGCGACTACCGCAACCTCGGCGAGATCTTCCCCAGTTCCCTGGTGGCGGGTTTGGGCGGCTTCCGGTCGGAGGAGGATTTCGCCGCCGCCGGATCCGAGCGCGCCGCGCCCCCGGCCGGGTCCCCCGATCGGGTGGCTTCAGGGGAGGGCAAGGGTTAGCGGCGCGGGCGGACGCAGCCGGATCGGTCCGATCGGAGGCGGGATGGCTTACCGGGTTGAACGAAACGGTCCCAACCTGCGGATAGTCTTTCATCCGCGCCTGGTCTGGCCCGCGCGGATCCTCTACTACGGGATCTTCGGTTTCGCGCTCGGCTCTTTTTGTTTTTTCCTGCCCCGGGGCGAAGCCGTTCCCCCCGCCGTCATCCTGTCGGCCTTGGCCGTTCTGGGCCCGTTTCTCTACTTTGCGACTTTCCGCGAGACGCTGCTGGCTACCCCCGATTCGCTGCGGCTGAAACGGAGCGCATTGGGTATGTTCTCCTGGGGCCGCGAGTACCGCTTCGAAGATGTCCTTTGGTTTTGCGCCCGGGATGAAAGTGAAAGCTTTTCCATTGGGGGGGCCTTCGATCGCGGCGCCGGTATAATCTTTTTGCTCAGCGACGGGAGAACCTACCGCCTTTTTTTCGGCTATGGTTTTCGCCGGCTGGCCTTCGAAGCGCTCGGCGTCACCCGTTGGATCGGCCCGGGGCTCACCGCCGCCGAAGCCGTCCTGATCGCTAAACTGGTGAACCTCTGGATGGAATCCCGGGCTCGGATCTCGGGGTCCCCGGATAAACGAAGGGATAACAAAGCGAGTTGACGAACGAACTCATGTGGAATATTATAGCTATAATTATCCACATGGCCGCCGGAGGGGTGAAATGAGAACGGTGCAGATGACGCTTGATGATGAGCTGGTGAGATCGGTGGATCGCGTCGCCAAGAAACTGCGCACGACGCGCTCGGCGTTTGCCCGGGACGCTCTTCGCGACGCGCTGATGAAGGTCGCCGTTTCCCGTCTTGAACAGCAGCACCGCCAAGGCTACAAGCTGCATCCGGTCGATAAAACCGAATTCGGCGTTTGGGAAGACGAACAGGCGTGGGGTGACGAATGAGGCGAGGCGAGATCCGATGGTACAAGTTCGCTCCGCCGGACAAGAAACGTCCTGTCTTGATCCTGACCAGGGATTCCGTTCTTGATTACATGGGGGAGGTCACGGTTGCCCCGGTGACTTCCACTATCCGCGGCATTCCCAGCGAAGTCGTTTTGTCCGATCGGGACGGCATGCCCAGGTCGTGCGCCGTTAACTGCGATCACCTCCAGACCGTGGCCAAGGGTAAAATCGGTTCGCGGGTGGCAATGCTTTCGGGCGAAAAAATGAAACGCATCGCTCACGCCGTGGGGTTTGCCCTGGACCTGTGGTAGAGGGGCGCCGGCGGCACGGGATACGAGAACCAGATGAAGCGCGCCCGGGAATCGCGAAGCGAGAGGGAGGTTCTGGTCCGGCGCGGCTTGGCCGCCGCCCGCGCCGGCATCTACGACGAGAACGAGATCTGGATCCGCCACAGCGGCGACAAGGCCGACATCGGCGACCGGCTGATGGGGGTGATCCGAAACCTCTTCAAGGCGCTGCCCCTGGAGCGGAAGCTGACCGCCCTCTCGCTGGGCTCCGGCTCCGAGCCCCAGTTCAAGATTCTGGAGGCCGCCGCCCGCGGCGGCCTCTGGCTGCTCGATCTCGACCAGCGGGAGCTTGCCGCCGTCCGGGAGAGGGTCCGCCGCCAGGGGATCGGGCGGGTCCGGACCATCCGGGCCGATTTCGACCGTCTTTTCCTGGAGGCGGGTTCGGCGGAGGCGTTCCGGAAGTCCGCTCTGGCCGGGAGGCGGATGGACCTGATCACCCTCCATCACTCCCTCTATTACTGCCGGGCGGACGCCTGGAGCGCCATGTACGAGAATCTTTACCGGCGGATCCTGGCCCCGAGAGGGGCGATTCACGCGGTTTTGATGGCGTCCCGCAGCCGCGACCGGTCGACCACGACCTGGCTTTACAACCGTTTTGCGGGGAAGTTCTTCGGCGTCCGCAACGACCAGGACCTGAAAGCGTTCGCGCGCCATCTGCGCGCGAATCCCGTCTTTCGGGGCGCCCAGGTGTTGTCCCGGACCGACCGGGTCGATTTCCGGGCGGACGACTTCGGGAAGTTCATGGCGGTGGTCTGGATGATCATGCTCTATCCCGAGGTGCATAAGTACACCCCGGCCCAGCGGCGCGAGATTACCGAATATGTCTACGACAACTTCTGGGCTCCGGGCCAGCCCCTGGTCCAGGCCCAGGACCACCTGGCGGTTTACCGGGGGCTCGGCTTCCGGGGGACGGCATGACCGGGGATCGGCTGG
>CAZIEA010000007.1:16726-23206 GCA_964538495.1 uncultured bacterium
TCGGGATTCCGCATTACACGGTCGACTGCGCGCGCGAGTTCTCCGAGCAGGTCCTGCGGCCCGCCTGGGAGGAATACGACCGGGGCAGGACTCCCAGCCCCTGCCTGCTCTGCAACGAACGCATCAAGTTCGGCGCGCTCCTGGATTGGGCCCGGGGGCCGGGCGCCGAGCTGCTGGCGACGGGGCATTATGCCCGGAAGGAGGTTTCCCCCCGGGGCGAACCCCGGCTGCGGCGCGCTGCCGACCCGGAAAAGGACCAGTCCTACTTCCTTTCCGGCCTCGGCGCCCGTCAGCTCGCTTCGGCGGTTTTCCCGCTGGGGGAGCTCTCCAAGCGGGAGGTCCGCGCCCGCGCCCGCTCGCTGGGCTTGCCTTCGGCGGAAGCGCCGGACAGCCAGGACTGCCTGGGCGGGGCCGGGGCGCCGTTTGCGGAAATGCTGCGCCAGCGCTTCGGCGGGGAAAGCCGGCCCGGGCCTGTCCTCGATGTCGCCGGGCGTGTGCTGGGGCGGCACCGGGGCATCCATCTCTTCACGGTGGGCCAGCGGAAAGGGATCCCGGCCCCGGGCCGGCGCTGGGTGAAGGAGATCCGCGCCGGGGACTCCGCGGTCGTGACCACCGAAAACGAGGCCGATCTCGACGGCAACCGCTTCGTCGTGAGCGGCCTCGACCGGCTCGGGGGGGACCTGTCCGGGGGCGGAATGGAATGCGAGGTCCGGATCCGGTCCCGGGCCCCCGCCGAACCCGCCCGGTTCGAACCCCTCCCGTCCGGCGAGGCCGGCGTCGTCCTCCGGCGCCCGGCGCGGGCCATTACGCCGGGGCAGGCGGCGGTTTTCTCCGCCGGGGACCTGGTCCTGGGAAGAGGCTGGATCCGCTGACGGTTTCGAATTTCTTCATTCGGACTTCGAATTTTCCTACATGTCCTACATGCCTACATGTGAAATGCGGCGGCAGTTCCTTCAGCCTTCAGCCTAACCTCCGTACCACAGAGAGCACAGAGGGAAACCGGAGGGCACAGAGATTTTTTTCTTACCATGAAGACCATGAAGAACATGAAGGTAAAATCTCTGTAATCTGTGGACAGAATCAATCTGCACAGCGGACGGGATAAAGGCGGATGAAGAAGGAGGAAATCATTGCCTGGCTGAAGGAGGACCGGGCTGAGGATTTGCGCGAACTCTGGCGTCGGGCCGACCGGGCCAGGCGCGACTGGGTCGGCGACGTGGTTCACCTGCGTGGCTTGATCGAGATCTCTAACCGCTGCGTTCGGCAATGCCGCTACTGCGGGTTGCGCGCCGGCAACCGCTCTCTGACCCGCTACCGGATGGCTCCCGGGGAGATCCTCGACTGTGCCCGGGAAGCGCTGCGGTTCGGCTACGGCACGGTCGTGCTCCAAGCCGGGGAGGATCCCGGCCTCACCCGGGAGGGGGTGTCGGAAATCGTCCGGGGGATCAAGCTCGAAACCGGCCTGGCCGTCACCCTGAGCCTGGGCGAGCGCGGCCTCGATGAGCTGGCCGAATGGCGCGCGGCCGGCGCCGACCGCTACCTGCTGCGCTTCGAAACCTCCAATGCCGCTCTCTACCGACGGATTCATCCTCCGCGCCGCGGGCGGGAAGAACCCGGCCGGATCCGGCTTCTGCGGGAATTGCGGCGACTCGGCTACGAGACCGGCAGCGGGGTTATGGTCGGAATTCCCGGGCAGACTCTCCAGGACCTGGCCGCCGACCTGGAACTCTTCCGGGATCTGGACCTCGACATGATCGGCGTCGGCCCCTACATCCCGCATTCCGCGACTCCACTGGCCCGGGGGGGCGAAGCTTCCCGGAAGGTTTCGGAAGACCAGGCTCCCAACACCGAGCTGATGACTTACAAGATGGTAGCCCTGTCCCGGCTGGTCTGCCCGCGGGCCAACATCCCCAGCACCACTGCCCTGGCCACCCTCAATCTCGAATCGGGCCGCGAGTTCGGCCTCCAACGGGGGGCCAACGTTCTTATGCCCAACCTCACCCCGGAGCCGTATCGCGTCCACTACGAGATCTATCCCAACAAGGCCTGCCTCCGCGAAAGCGCCGCCGACTGCCGAGATTGCGCGCGCGGCCGCATCGAGGCGATCGGCCGGAGCGTGGGCCGCGGCCCTGGCTCGGCGCTAAAGAGGCAGGCTGAAGGCTGAAGGAACTGCCGCCTCATCACGCAAAGACGCAAAGACGCAAAGACGCCAAGAACCGATTTGTCCAGGGATTAACCGCTAATCTCGCCAATCCCCGCCAATCCAGGTGACGGATTACTGATTACTGATCACGGATTACGGTTTTCGCGAATCCTGACTCCTGTTTCCTGTATCCTGGTTTGAGCCGGATTACGGATTACTGATTACGGATCACGTGGTTTCCTGAACCCTGAACCCTGAACCCTGGGCGACTCTATGCTCCATGCCTGAACCCGCGGAGGCGGGCCCAGAGTTGCATCAGGTCCCGGACGGCCTTTTCCGGGTTGGGGGCGGAACAGACCGGGCGGACGCAGGCGAAATTCTCCACCCCGGCCTTGAGCAGCTCGGGCAGGGTGAGGGCGTCGATCCCCCCGATCGCCACCGTGGTCAGGGGGCTTTGGGCCGCGATCCGGCCGGTCCGCTCTGGGCCCAAAGCTCCGGCGTGCCCGGGCTTGGTCGGGGTGGCAAACACCGGCCCCACCCCCAGATAATCCGGGTTTTCCTTCAAGGCTGCCTCCGCCTGCCTTTCGTCGGCGACCGAGAGCCCGAAGATCTTGCCCGGCTCGCTCCAGCGCGCCCGGGCTCGGGATGGGCTGAGGTCGTCCTGCCCGAGGTGGATCCCGTCGGCGTCGGATTCCATGGCCGCCTCGAGGCAATCGTTGACGATGAAGAGGGTGGGGGAGCCGAGGGTGATCGCCCTGATCTCCCGGGCGACCCGGAGCACCTCGGAATATGGGCGCTCCTTCATCCGGAGTTGGAGGTAGCGGGCCCCCGCCCGCACCGAAGCTGCCGCCGCCTCCCGGTAGCCGGAGACCGGGTCGGTGAGGACGACGTAGATGCCGAAAACTTCCTTCACCGGCGGCCTTAGAAGCCGATCAATTCCCGGGGGCGGCGTTCCGGGACGAACCCCGGTTCCCGGGCTTCCAAAGCGACTTCCTCCGAGACGTAAAGAGCGCAGAAGCAGCTTCCGTATTCGGCCACGTCCGGTTCCCGGTACAGGCAGGGGCAGATGATGTCGCGGTCCCTTTCCCGGCTTCCGGCCGCCAGGCGGCAGGGGCAGGCCATGTAACCGTAGCGCTCGCGGTTCACCAGCAGCGCTTGCAGGAGTTCCATGGTCTTTTCCCGGTCGGGGTTGAAGAAGTAGCCCCGGGGCCGCTGGATCTTCTCGAGCTGGAGGTAAAGCTCTTCCGGGGTCATCGGCTTTCTTCCCCGGCGGCGAGAGCTTCCCGGATCCGCTCGGGCCGGAACCCGACGATCACCTCGTCCCCGATCAGGATGGTGGGGAAGGAGCGCTCCGGGTTATGGCGGACCATTTCCGCCAGGGCCGCCTCCCGCGCGCTTCCCGAAAGCTTGTCCACTTCCCGAATTTCGCAGTCGGCTCCCAGTTCATCCAGGAGTTGCCGCGCCCTCCGGCAATGGATGCAGGTGCTCAGGGACCAGATCCTGGCTTTTTTCATCGGATTCTCCTTGGGCCCCGCGGGCCAGTTGGAACTTTTTTTACAGCATACACTAACCACCTCCCCGGCTGAAGCCTGAAGAACCGCCGCCTCATCTCACATGTAGACATGTAGGACATGTAGAAGGGTTCAGGGTTCGGGGTGCGGAAGCGAATCGGGGTCGGTATCGGTATCGGAATCGCTATCGAGCGCGCCATCATCACGCAAAGACGCAAAGACGCAGAGAACCGATCTGTTCACAGATTTCACAGATTAAAACTTCATGCTCTTCATGTTCTTCATGGTAAGAAAAAAAATCTCTATGGCCTCCGGTTTCTCTCTGTGCTCTCTGTGGTAAGGAAGTTAGGCTGAAGGAAACCGCTAATCTCGCCAATCCCCACGAATCAAGGTGACGGATTACGGATCACTGATCACGGATTACGGTTTTCGCGAATCCTGACTTCTGTTTCCTGTATCCTGGTTTGAGCCGGATTACGGATTACTGATTACGGATCACATGATTTCCTGAACCCTGAACCCTGAACCCTATAGCCCGGTTTCCAGACTCTAGGCCGGGATATGTATGCCGAGGCGGGGGGGAGGGGAATAATGGCGAACCGGGGGCGGGATAGGGTATATAATTATTAAATGCAAGTCAGCGTCGACAACCTGGGCCGCCCGGTTCTCTTCATCGCTTCGGAGGAAGCGAGCGAAGCGGCCGAAAAACTCTTGCGGGGGGCGTCCCGCCTGGGGGTGGACACCGAGAGCAACTCGATGCACGCCTTTCAGGAGCGGACCTGCACCATCCAGGTCACGGTGGATCGCGCCCATCTCATTTTCGACTCGATCACCTTGGGGCGCCTGGACTACCTGGGGGAGCTTTTCGCCGACCCCGGGGTGGAGAAAATCTTCCACGGCGGGGTTTACGACCTGGGGCTGCTGAAGCGGGACTTCGGCTTCAGCTTCCACGGCATCTTCGACACCGCCCTCTCGGCCGAGTTGCTCGGGCATCCCCGGGTCGGCCTGGCCGCCCTGGTGGAGAAGTACTGCGGGGTGGTCCTGGAGAAAAAATACACCACTTGCGACTGGGCCCAGCGCCCCTTCAACCCCGGCCAGATCGAGTACCTTTACCAGGACACCCGGTTTCTTTTCGACCTGGCCGATGCCCTCCGGGAAGAACTGCGGGGGAAAACGCTCCTGGAGGAAGCGGCCGCGGAGTTCATCTGCCTGGAGGAAACCCCGGCGCTTTCGGCCGCTTTTGCCGGGGCCGACCTCTGGAGCCTGAAAGGCGCCGATGCCGTCGAGGACGAGACGGCCCTGCGGGTGCTGAATCAGCTTTTCCTCTGGCGGCAGGAGCGCGCCGCCGCCCTCAACCGACCCCCCTTCAAGGTTATCGGCGGCCCGGCCCTGATCGAGATCGCCCGGCTCCGGCCCTCTTCTCGGGCTGGCTACCTCCGGATCAAGGGGGTCACTCCCCGGCTCTGGGACCGTTTCGGGAAGGAGCTGGAGGAAGCGGTGCAAAGGGGGATGGCCGCGGACGCCCCGCTGCCCCCGCGTCCGGCCCGGAGAGGCTTCCCCGACCAGGTCGAGCGGGTCCTGGGGGGGGAACTCAAGTCCTGGCGTTCCCGCACCGCCGAGCGGTTGGGGATTGGCCGCCTGGCTGTGCTCCCCTCCCGGGCCCTGCGGGGGATTCTGCGTGACCGCCCCCGCTCCCTGGAGGAACTGGCCGAAGTAGAGGGAATGGGGCCGGCCCGGCTGCGCAAATACGGGCCCGAGATCGTGAAAATCGTCCTAGCCGCCCTGGCCTCCCCGGCCGCCGGCGCCGGGAGGAGGCGGCGGAAATGAGACGACTCTCCCTGGTTGCGGGCTTGGTTCTGCTCGGACTCCTTCCTCCCGCCGTGGCGGCCTTCGACCCCGACTCCGGCGACTTCTCCAAGGATTTGCCCACGGACGTTCGGGTCCTGACCTACAACACCCACCGGGAGTTCATCGCCGAACCCTCCACCGACGAAGAGTACGGGCGGATCTTTTCGGCTCTCGACCCGGACATCATCGTCTTCGAGGAGATTTACTACACGGTCACTCCCGCCGCCATTGAGGACAGGCTGGAGTCCATCCTGGGCGGGACCTGGTCGGCCTGGACCGGGAAATACAGCAGCTACTGGGTGGGGGGGGACGAGGTCCTGGACGTCTGCAACGCCGTTGCCTCCCGCTGGTCCCTCTCATTGCAGCGCTGGGACACCAGCCCCGCTTCCTCTCTCCGAGGGGTGACCATGGCCCTGGTGGACCTTCCGGACGAGACCTACCCGCGCGACTTCTACGTCATGGGGGTCCACCTCAAGTCCAACACCGAAGGGGAGGGGGAGGAGGAGCGGCAGACCAGCGCCGATGCCATCGCCTGCTGGTTGGGGGACCTGCGCGACGCCCCCGGGGCTAAGTACGACTACATCAGTCTCACCCCCCGAACCCCGGTAGCGATCCTGGGCGACTTCAACTTCCTCTCCGAGACCCAACCCGCGGTCACGGTGCGCACGGGAGAGATTCAAGATACGTCTCGCTACGGCTCCCCGGTCAAGGGGGACTGGGACGGAAGCGACCTGACCGACGCGGCGCCGGAAAACCCCTTCAACGGGGACTCCGACACCTGGCCCAGCACGAGCCCCTACCAGCGTTTCGACCGGCTCTACTACACCGACAGCGTGCTCATGGTTGCCGATTCCTTCATCCTCAACACCCGTACGATGAGTTCCGACCAGCGGACGGCGGCCGGGCTCGATTACGACGATACCCGCTCCGCCTCCGACCACCTGCCGATGGCGGTGGACTTCCGGGTCGCGGTGCGGG
>CAZIEA010000007.1:23216-33627 GCA_964538495.1 uncultured bacterium
CCTCTTGCAAAATTCCGGGTTCGAAAGCTGGTCCGGGGGGCTTCCCGAGCACTGGTCCTTGGAGAACGGTTCCCTGGCCTGGGTGACGCAAACTCAAACCCAGGTGTATTCCGGGTCTTCCAGCGTCGCCCTCACCACCGGGGGAGATCCCGGCTCCTACGGGAAAGGGATATACCAGACCGTTTACGCCGTCTCCGCGGGGGACCGGTTCTCCTTCTCGGCCCAGGTCCGCTCGATCGAGAATTACGGGATGGGCATCAGCGGGAGCTGGTGGGACGGAAGCAGCGTCACCTACTGGAGCACGGTCAAGCAGGCGGTTGCGGGCGAGTGGGGAAGGGTGGAGCTTCTGAGCGCCGCCGCCCCCGCCGGGGTCCAGAACCTCCGGGTCATGGTCAGGGGTTTCAAAACTTCCGCCTTTTGCGGCTACGCCGACGACGCCCTGCTGTTCCTCCTGGCCGCTCCCTCGCCGACCCCGGCGCCTTCTCCGAGCCCGGCGCCCAACCTGTTGGAGAACGGGGGATTCGAACTCTGGCAAGACGTCTCCACCCTGTTGGCCTGGGAGCGCGAGTCTTATGCGGCGACGTCCCAGGAATACCTGGAGGTTGTGCAGGGGAGTTACAGCGCCAGGCTCTCCACGACGGCGAACCCCGAGGAGTACGGCAAAGGGGTTTATCAGGACGCGGTGGTGACGCCCGGGAGCGCCTATACTTTTTCCGCCTGGGTCCGCGCGACCGCCCCGAACTCGGCGGGGATTGCCCTCTCCTGGTGGGACGGCGCCATTTCGGAATTTCAGCCCGTGGTCTACAACAGCGGCGCCGCGGGCTGGGAAAAACTTTCCTGGTCCGGCCAAGCGCCCCCCGGGACCGTCTCCGCCCGGCTTTACGTGCGCGGTTTTCTCGGCAACGCCGAGTGCGGATTGGCCGATTCCGCCCGCTTCTGGCTTTACGAGATCACCCCGGTTCCTACCCCCGTTCTCCCGACGCCGGTTCCGACCCCGATCCCGGTAAAAACCCCGACCCCCGGCCCGGCCGTGGTTGGGGATTATGACGGCGACGGGACCAGCGACATCGCCCTCTTCCGGCCCTCCTCGGGTCTCTGGCTGGTTCGCAACCTGACCAAGGCCTGGTTCGGGGCCGGAACCGATGAGCCCGTGCCCCGGGACTACTCGGGCAACCGGGCCTGGGACTTCGCGATCTACCGGCCAACGCTAGGCAAGTGGATGGTGCGGGGGGTGACCAGCGTATTCTACGGGGTCGCCACCGACCTGCCCGTGCCTGCCGACTACAACGGGGACGGTTCGGCCGACATCGCCCTTTTCCGGCCTGCCATCGGCAAGTGGCTCATCCGGGACGTGGCTCAGGTTTACTATGGGTTCGCCTCCGACACGACCGTGCCCGGGGATTATGACGGGGACTCCACCGCGGATATCGCCGTCTTCCGCTCTAGTTTGGGCAAGTGGCTGGTCAAGGACGGCCCCCAGGTATTCTACGGGCTGGGGACCGACACGGTGGTTCCGGGAGACTACACCGGGGACGGCACTCAAGACTTCGCCATCTTCCGGCCTTCCACCGGGCGGTGGCTGGTCAAGGACGGGCCTTCCGCCTACTGGGGGACCTCCGCCGATGTCGTGCAGGGAGCGGATTACGACGGGGACGGGACGCTCGACTTCGCGGTCTTCCGGCCCTCCGTGGGGCGCTGGCTCATCCGGGGTGTGACCTCGGCCTATTACGGGGCCTCCAGCGACCTCCCCGTGACCAACCCGTGATCCGTGGTCAGTAATCCGTAAACTGCCGCGATTCACATGTCGGCGGTTTTGGCATAGGGCATAGAGTTACCCAGGGTTCGGGGTTCAGGGCGCTGTCCACAGATTTTCCCTTCATATTTCTTCATGGTCTTCATGGTGAAAAAAGCAGGCTGAAGGCTGAAGACTGAAGGAACCGCCGCCGCATTCACATGTCGGCGGTTTTGGCATAGGGCATAGAGCATAGGGCATAGAGTCACCCAGGGTTCAGGGTTCAGGGCGCTGTCCACAGAGTTCACAGATTAAAACTTCATGCTCTTCATGTCCTTCATGGTGGGAAATTAGGCTGAAGGCTGAAGACTGAAGGCTGAAGGAACTGCCGCCATATCACGCAAAGACGCAGAGGCGCAAAGACGCCAAGAACCGATTTGTCCAGGGATTAACCGTTAATCTCGCCAATCCCCACGAATCAAGGTGACGGATTACGGATCACTGATCACGGATTACGGTTTTCGCGAATCCTGACTCCTGTCTCCTGTTTCCTGTCTCCTGATTTTCGACGGATTACGGATTACTGATTACGGATCACGGGCCTGGCTTTAGGCCCGGAGGATGCCGGGGTTAAGGCAGTTGGGAGGGACGCCCCCGGTCAGCATCGCGATCAGGTTTTCGGCGGCCATCGCCGCCATCCGGCTCCGGGAATCGCGGGTGGCGCTCCCGATATGGGGGAGCAGGACGACATTCTCGAGTTCCAGGAGGCCGGGCCGGACCGCGGGCTCGTCCTCGTAGACATCCAACCCGGCGCCCGCGATTTTCCCCTCACGGAGGGCTTCCTCCAGGGCGGCCTCTTCCACCACCGGGCCCCGGGAGGTGTTGACCAGGATCGCTTCCGGTTTCATCAGCTTGAAGGCTTCGCGGTCGATGAGGTGTCTGGTTTTCTCCGCGAGGGGGACGTGGAGGCTGACGAAGTCGGATTCGGAGAGAAGTTCGCGCAGGGGCTTTCGCTCCGCCCCCAGTTCGGCTTCGAGTTCCGGGTTAGGCCGGCGGGAGTTGTAGAGGATCCTCGTCCGGAAGCCTCTGCCCCGGCGGGCGACCTCGGCGCCGATCCGCCCGGCCCCCACGATTCCCAGGGTTTTGCCCGCCACCGCCGCGCCCGGCAGGAGGGTGGGGGACCAGCCGGTGAAGCGTCCGGACCGCAGAAAGCGCTCGGCTTCCGGGACCCGGCGCGCCGTCGCCAGCAGCAGCGCCCAGGTCAAATCGGCGGTGGCGTCGGTGAGGACCCCGGGGGTGTTGCTGAGGGGGATCTTCCGGCGGGTGCATTCCTCCAGGTCCACGTTATTGTAGCCCGCCGCCATCAGGGCGATCCCGCGCAGGGAGGGGGCGGCCTCGAGAAAATCCCGGTCGATCCGGTCGGTGAGGAGGCAGAGGAGCCCGTCCATTCCCCGGCACATCTTCGCCAGCTCCACCGGAAGCAGAACCCGGTCCTCGGGATTGACGAAGACCGCGAAACCGGCTTCCCGGAGGAGTTCCTCCCCGGTGGCGGGGATTTCCCTGCTGATCAGGATTTTTATCCGCGGGGTTATCGCGTCACCGGCATATCGCTGCTGGAACCGAAGTAAACCCGGGTGACGCCGCGGACGGACCAGAGCCCGGACCTGAAGCGGTAAATTCCGGTTTGGTCGGTGCCGGAGCCTTCATAGTCGGCCGGGACCGGGGAATCCACTCCGCTTCCCCAGTAGAAGCGGGTCACCCCCCGGACGGACCAGAGCCCGGTCGCGGGCCGGAATATCCCGGCCTGGAAAGTCCCGTCCCCGGTGTAGTCCCCGGGGCGGGCGGTGTCGCCGGACGACCCGTGGAAGAAGCGGGTTACCCCCCGGATGCTCCAGAGCCCGGTGGCGGGGCGGAAGACGCCCGCGTCGGCGCCGGGGCCGGGCTGGTACCAGCCGGGAGCTGGTTGGTCGCCTCCGGTTCCCCAGTAAAAGCGGGTTGCTCCCCGGATGCTCCAGAGTCCGGTGGCGGGGCGGAAGACGCCCGCGTCGGCCGTGCCCTCGCCGGAGTAATCCAGGGGCTTGGGGATGTCCCCTACCTGCCCGAAATAAACTCGGGTAAGTCCCCGGATGGCCCAGAGGCCGGTGGGCCCCCGGTAGATGCCGATGTCGGTGGTCCCGTCGCCGGAGTAGTCGGCCGGGACGGCCTGGTCCAGGGAACTGCCAAAATAGATCCGGGTCACGTTGCGGATGGCCCAGAGGCCGTTGGCAGCGCGGAAGATCCCGATGTCGCTGGTGCCGTCCCCGTCGTAGTCGGTGTGATAGCGCCGGCCGGCCCGCCAGGAGAGGTGATAGACCCGGCCGTTGTTGCCCCCCGCCCAGACGTGGCCGGGCCGGGAGGCGTCCAGATAGCAAATCAGGTCACCGGTCGAGGTCTGCAGCGTCCAGCCCGTACCCTCGTAATGAAAAATGCTTCCGGTTTGGGTCCCGGCCCAGACCAAGCCATCCCGAGCGGCAATGGCGGAGACGTTTTGCAGGTTGGTGGAGAGAGTCCAGGAACTCCCGTCGTAGTGGAAAACACCCTTGCCCCCCGCCCAGACCGAACTTGGGTTTTCGGCTGAGACCGGATTGAGATACTCGCAGGGGCCGGTCTGGACCGCCCAAAAAGACCCGTTGAAGTGAAGCAGCCAGTAGGTTGTTCCCATGCCCATCCCGACCGCCCAAAGATGCTGCGGGTCGGTTCCGCTCAGGGAGGAGAGGTTCTCTATTTCCGGGAGGGTGTCCGGCGACCAGCTTGCCCCCCCGTCGGGGGAGTGCCAGAGCAGGGCCGAGTGGCCTCCCGCCCAGAGGTTCTGCCCGGAGGCGTAGAGGCTGCTGATCCCGTTGGGCAGGATGGTGAGCTGGGACCAGGAACTCCCGTTGGAGAAGAAGATCCCACCCTCGCTGGTGCCGCGCCTGGGGCTCGAGCGGGAAATGTCGCTTCCCATCCAGACGTGCTCTCCGTCCAGGGCGAAAGCGCCGAAGAATTGCCCGTGATCCAGGGGAAAGACCAGGGTCTGCAGGGACCAGCTCTCCCCGTCGCAGCGGAAGATCCGGCCCAGGCTTCCCAGGTCTTCCGGAGCCGCCCAGGCCTGTCCGCCCGGCCCGGCGGCCAGGGCGTAAACGTATCCCCCCCCCAGTTCGGTGGCCAGGGTCCATTCCTGGGGTGAAACCGCATCCTGGGATAAAGCCGAGAAGGTCAGAACTGCGTAGAGCGTCGCCGACAAGAGCATTTTCTTGAGCATCGCGATTTCCCTCCCCGGGGCTTGAGCCGGTTTCCGCAATGGTTAGAACAATGATGTAACCACAACCATTGATTACATTTTATCGCCGGCCTCATGCCCCTGTCCAGGCGAACCGGGTACCCGAGGTTCGGGGCGCTGTCCACAGATTACACAGATTAACCGCGAATCTCGCGAATCCACACAAATCCAGGCGACGGATTACGGACCACTGATTACGGATTACGGTTTTTGCTCTATGCCCCATGCTCTATGCTCCACCTTGAGCCCTGGCCCCCGGCATTTAGCTGGAAGGAGGGGGGGAGTCTGATAAAATACAAAACATGAACGCTTCCGCCAACAAACAGTCCTTGCTCTCGAAAGGGTTGGATTTTTTCCAGCGCGACCTCTGGGAGGTAAACCTCGATCTCCTGAACCGCTCCCGAAGACTGCTTTTCGGGACGGCCCGGGTGATCTACATGGTGGTCGGGGGCTTCTGGCGCGACTCCTGTCCCCTGCGCGCCTCGGCCATGACCTACGCCACGCTGCTGTCGATCGTGCCTTTGCTGGCTTTTGCCTTTGCCCTGGCCAAGGGCTTCGGGGTGGGGATGGGGCCGCTCCACGAGTGGATCATCCAGAAGGTGGCCCTGGGGAACTACGAACTCGGCAACCAGATCTTCAACTACGTCAACAACATCAACGCCGCCACCATGGGGGCCCCGGCCCTGGGGCTGCTGTTGGTTTCGGTGATCTCGGTGATGGGCAACATCGAGTACTCCTTCAACCACATCTGGGGCATCCTTACCCCCCGCACGATCTGGCGCCGGTTCAGCGACTACTTGAGCGTGGTCGTGATCACCCCGCTTTTGGTCATTGTCGGTTCCACCCTTTCGGCCTACCTGCGCTCCAATGCCATCACCGCGGGTCTTCTGGAATACGAAGTCGTTTCCACCGCCTGGGGCTCCCTGGTCCGGGTCGTCCCCTACCTGATGATCTGCGTGGGTTTCACCTTTCTTTACATGTTCATGCCCAACACCAAAGTCAGGTTGTCCGCGGCTTTGGCGGGGGGATTGCTGGCCGGGATAATCTGGCAGATTGCCCTCTGGGGTTACGTGTATTTTCAGATCGGCTTCGTCCGCTACGCCCAGATCTACGGGGCCATGGCCCAGATCCCGATCACCCTGGTCTGGGTTTACACCAGTTGGCTGATCGTCCTGCTGGGGGCCGAGCTTTCGTTCGCCTTCCAGAACTTCCGCACCTTCCAGTTCGAGGGGGAGGCCCGGAGGCGGAGTTGGAACTACCGCGAGGTCCTGGCCCTGAACATCCTGGATAAGATCGCCCGCGGCTTCATTTCCGGCTCTCCCCCGCTCACCCCGGCGGAGATCTCGCTGGAGCTGGCGGTCCCGGTGCGCTCGGTCGAGGAGGCGTTGGAGCTGATGCGCCAGGGCGGGATCTTGGCCCGCACCGAAGGTAAGAGCGCGGCCTACGTTCCGGCCCGGGATCTCTCCTCCCTGACCCTGGCGGCGGCCGTTGCTTCCCTGCGCTCGACCGGGGGGCCGGAGGAAATCCCTCCCGCCCTGCTCGAGTCCGTCCTGGTCCGGGCCGCCCGCGAAAGGCTCGCGGATACGGGCCGCCTCACCCTGGCCGAAGCAATTTCCTCCCGCCCGTTGGCCTGAACGCAGGAATTCAGGCCGGGCCCGCGGATTCAACCGCGAATCTCGCGAATCTTCGCCAACTCAATCTCGGTTTCCGCAGATTGCCGCGGATTGATTCTGTCCACAGATTTCACGGATTATAAAATCAGGCTGAAGGCTGAAGACTGAAGGAACCGCTGCATTCACATGTAGGCATGTAGGACATGTAGAAACCCCGCTTTTCTCAGATTTTACCTTCATGCTCTTCATGGTCTTCATGGTAAGAAAAAAAATCTCTGTGGCCTCTGGTTTCTCTCTGTGCTCTCTGTGGTAAGGAAGTTAGACTAAAGGAACCGCCGCAACGATTGAACTACAAATTCCGCGAATTACGCGAATTCTGGATTCTGGATTCTGTGTCCTCCTGAACCCTGAACCCTTCTACATGTCCTACATGTCTACATGTGAACATGCATGCGCTAGGCCAGGATTCGCTGGAGCAGGGGGCGGACCAGGACGATGGCCTTGAATTCCGAGCAGGTCTCGTGGCAGCAGTAGCAGCGGATGCATTTGCGGTAGTCGATCCGCGCCTTCCCCCGCACGATTCGGATTGCCCCCGTCGGGCAGGCCGCGGCGCAGCGCCCGCAGCCCCGGCAGGAGCGGGTGATCCTGGGATTGGTGGAGAAGAAGCGCCGGGCCACCGGGTAGAGGCTGTGCAGGAAGCCGGGAAAGGCGATTGAGGTCGTGTCGGGGACCGCCATCCCCATCTGGACGACTTCCGCCAGGGGGACTCCCGAGAGTGCGATAGCTTCTTCCGGGGGCAGGCATCCGCGCCCGCGGGCGGCGGCTAAGGTGGGGACGCTCTCGGGGTCGATCCCCATCACCCGCGCCATAATCCAGTCCAGGGCATGAGGGTTGCCGGACGCGAGCAGCAGGCCGATGTTCCGGGGCGTTCCCGCGCTTGGACCCTGGCCCTCCATTCCCACGATCCCGTCCAGGACGTGCAGGGCCGGGTGCAGGAACTCGGCGATGTCGGTGAGCATGGCGGAAAAGCGTCCCACCTGGTCGAGCCGGGCATGATAGACCGGTTTCAAGAGCCCGGGAACTACCCCGAAAAGGTTTTTCACCGCCCCGGTCATTCGGGTGAAACCGTGGGTTTTGAGCTTGGGGAGGTTGATGACGACGTCGGCATCCAGGACCGGGTTCATGATCTCGATCCGCTTTACCCCCCTTCCTTCCGGGATGGAAACCATCCGGTAGGAGGCGTCGAGGATGAGTTCCGCTCCCAGGCTTTCCGCCGCCGCATCCATCCCGCAGGCGCGGTAAAGGGCGCGCAATGAGATGGCGGAGTGGGGCAGGGCGGTCCCGGGGCTGTCGCCGATCAGGACCTTGCCCCCCGCCCGCAAAACCTCTTCCCCTACGGCCCGGACCACTTCGGGGTGGGTGGTGATGGCGGTCTCGGGAGCGGCCTTGGTCAGGAGGTTGGGCTTGAGCAGGACTTTCTGCCCGGGCTTGACGAAGGCCGCCATCCCTCCCAAGGGCTCCAGCGTCGCCCGCAAGGCTTCCCGGACTCTTTCCGGGGAGTAGTCGGCGCAGCGTGTGATCGCGACCCTGGCTTTCATCGGTCTCTAAGAACTTTCTCCCCGGATTAAATCGTTATCGTTGTCGTAATTGTGGTATGAGGCATGGGGTGTGCGGTTTGCCCCTAAAATTCAAATTCGAAACTCGAAATCAGAAATTCGAATCAAACTTCAAATTCGAATTTCCAAACTCACTTGACGGTTTTGCGGTTTCGAATTTCTTCATTCGGATTTCGAATTTTCCTACATGTCCTACATGCCTACATGTGAATGCGGCTTTTCCTTCAGCCTAACCTCCAGACCACAGAGAGCACAGAGGGAAACCAGAGGCCACAGAGATTTTTTTCTTACCATGAAGAAACATGAAGGGAAAATCTGAGAAAAGCGGGGTTTCTACATGTCCTACATGCCTACATGTGAATGCGGCCTTTCCTTCAGTCTTCAGCCTTCAGCCTGGTTTTATAATCTGTGAAATCTGTGGACAGACCGGTTGTGGAATTCGTGGACAACGGGGTAGGAATATACGAAATTAGTCTCCGGGAGGGAAGGGATGAACAACCTCTGGTTCGCCTTCGGGCTCACGACTTTGGCGGGGCTCTCCACCGGGATCGGGAGCGCCATCGCCTTTTTCGCCAAGCGCACCAACCACCGCTTCCTTTCCATCTCGACCGGTTTTTCCGCCGGGGTGATGCTCTACGTCTCCTTCGTGGAGATTTTTCTCAAGGGCGCTCAGTCCCTCTGCGAAGCCTACGGTGAGCCCTGGGGGCACTGGATTAACGCCGCCTCATTTTTCGGGGGGATCCTACTGATCGGCATCATCGACAATCTGATCCCGGCGGCCGCGAATCCCCACGAGACTCATTCCCGGGCCGAGCGGGCTCCCTTGCGCGACCCTTCCGCCCGGGGACCCACCGACACAAGCTGATGCGGATGGGGCTTTTCACGGCCCTGGCGATCGCGATCCATAATTTTCCCGAGGGGCTGGCCACCTTTCTGGCCGCCCTCAAGAATCCCGAGCTGGGGATCGCCATCGCCGTGGCCATCGCCCTGCACAACATCCCCGAGGGGATCAGCGTGGCGGTGCCCATCTACTACGCGACCGGGAAGCGCCGGAAGGCGTTTTTTTATTCCTTCCTGAGCGGCCTGGCTGAGCCGGTGGGGGCCGCCGTCGCCTACCTGGTCTTGCGGCTGATTTTCGGGGGCGGCCAATTCCCCCCCCAGGCGATGGGGAGCTTGTTCGGAATGGTGGCCGGGATCATGGTCTATATCAGCCTGGACGAGCTTCTCCCCACCAGCCGGGCTTTCGGGAAGGGCCACGACAGTCTGCTGGGGCTTGTGGCCGGGATGGCGGTGATGGCCCTGAGCCTGCTGCTCATGAAGTGAGGCCTCAGGCTATTCACATGTAGGCATGTTTTGGCATAGGGCATAGAGCATAGGGCATAGAGTCACCCAGGGTTCAGGGTTCAGGGTGCTGTTCACAGATTTCATAGATTTTTCCTTCATGCTCTTCATGTTCTTCATGGTGAGAAAAACAGGCTGAAGGAACCGCCGCTTTATTCACATGTAGACATGTAGGGCATGTAGGAAAATTCGAATTTTGCTCTCCTGACTCCTGGTTTTGGGACTCTATGCTCCATGCCCTATGCTCTATGCTGGAAAACAGAGGAATCAGAGTTAATCAGGTGCAAAATCCGCGCGACCTGAACCCTGATCAGGCCCGGAGATAGGCATCGAGGGCCCGGGCGGCGCTTCGGCCCGAGGCAATGGCCTTGACCACCAGGGAAGCGCCCTCCGCCGCGTCCCCGGCGGCGAACACCCCCTTGGCCGTGGTGGCGCCATCGCGCCCGACGGCAATATTTCCCCTTTCGTCGGTTTCGATTCCGAGCCCGGCGAAGAGCCCGCCGGGATCGGGACGGAGGAAGCCCAGGGCCAGCAGGACCAGGTCGGCCTCGAGGCGGAATTCGCTCCCGGGAATCTCGCGTGGCGCGCCCCCGGACCAGTCGAGCCGTACGCAGGAGACGCCCGCGACCGCGTCCCCGCGGCCCAGGAATTCCTTGGTCCCGACCGCCCAGAGCCTCTCGCCGCCTTCTTCCTGGGACCTGGAGGTGCGCAGGATTTTCGGCCACTGGGGCCAGGGGTTGGCGGGAGAGCGTTTTTCCGGGGGCCGGGGGAGGAGTTCGGTCTGGACCACCTTGGCCGCGCCCTGCCTGAG
>CAZIEA010000008.1:0-25247 GCA_964538495.1 uncultured bacterium
GCCCCGGCCCCTCTTCTCCCGAGCCTGCTGAAAGGCCAGAAACTGGCTCCCGGTCAGCACCATCCTGAGTTCCGCGTCCCGGCGTTTTCTCAACTCTTCCCGGCGGCGGCGGAGGGCGTCACGGCCGCCGCCGGCTTCCCGGAGCGCCTGGGAATCCTGAGCGTATTTCAGGTTGATAGCCGCCACTTTTTCGGCCTGGGTCTCGGTCAGGTTGAGAGAAGACTTCATCTCCTCGGTCAGGCGGGCGGCCCGCTCCTCGGGCGTGGAGGAAGAACGGAACCCGCGCCCCGCCCCCGGGCCCTCCTGGGCGACCCCGGACCCGGCCAATAAGAAGAAAAATCCCAACGCGCCTGACAGCAGAACGGAAAACCTCATCTTTGCGCCTCCCGGGTTGACGGTTACTCCTTAAACCCCGGCGACGGGAAAGAGGATTAAGCTCCCGAAGAAAAATTTTCAGCCCAGGATGCGGGCGAGCACCGCCCGGAGTTCCGCTTCCGGGTAGGGCTTCTGGACCACGCCGTCGAGGTTGCGTCCCGCGAACTGCTCGGCCACGTGCTTGGCCCCGTAGCCGCTGGCCATCACCACCTTGACGGAGGGATCGAGCCGGCGCAGCTCGGCGAAAGTTTCCGCCCCGTCCATCCGGGGCATGGTCAGGTCGAGCAGCACCAGGGCGATCTCCCGGCCGCGGCGACGGTAAATCTCCAGGGCCTCCTCCCCGTCGGAGGCGGTCAGGACCGAAAAACCCAGCCGCTCCAGCATCCTGGTTCCCAGGGCGCGCAGGGTTTCCTCGTCGTCCACCAGGAGAATCGTGCCGGAGCCGCGCCAGGCGGAGGCGGAATCCTCCCCGGAGCCGGCCGATTCCTCCAATTTCTCCGAAACCGGGAAATAAACCCGGAAACTGGTGCCTTTCCCGGGTTCGCTGTAAACCTTGATGGCGCCCTGGTGCGCGCGCATGATCCCTAGCACCGCGGCCAGCCCCAACCCGCGTCCGGTGAATTTGGTGCTGAAAAACGGCTTGAACAGGCGCGCGCGCGTCTCCCGGTCCATGCCGCAACCGGTATCGGCCACCTCAACCCAGAGGTAAAGCCCGGGGGCGAGATCCTCGAAAATCTCCATCCCCCTCAAGCAAGCCTCGTCGCAGAGGACGGCCCCGGTGGAGACGGTGACGACCCCGCTCTTGTCTCCGAGAGACTCAGAGGCATTGAGGATCAGGTTCATCACCACCTGCCGCGCCTGGCTGGGATCGCCCATAACGGGGGGGAGGCCGGGATCGAGCCGGAGGTTGAGGACGGCTTTTTTCGAGATCGAGATCTGCAGGAGGTGGACCATCTCCTCGATCAACTCCTTGAGCCGGATCGGCTCGTGGGCGAAGGAGGCTTTGCCGGAATAGGCCAGCATCTGGCGGCAGAGATCCCCGGCCCGGCGGGCGGCCAGGGCGATCTCCCGCAGGTTCTGCCGGGCCGGAGAAAGGGGGGAGATCTCGTCCAAGGCCAGTTCGGCGTGCCCGAGGACGGCCATTAGGATGTTGTTGAAATCGTGGGCGATCCCCCCGGCCAGCACTCCCAGCCCTTCCAGCTTTTGCGCTTGCTGAAGCCGGCGCTCGATGGCGAAGCGTTCCTCCTCGGCTTTCTTGATCCCGCTGATGTCGATGGCCAGCTCGAAGCGGAGATCGCGCCCGTCCGGCCAGCGGATGACCCGGTCCACGAGCTGGTAATGTCGCCCGAGCTTGGAGTTAAAAAATTCCCAAGCATAGGGCCGGTAATCCAGTTTCCGGATGATCTCGTTGGTGCAGAATTCGCAGGGCTTATCCAGCCCCTGAAAGGAGCGGTGACAGAGTTGCCCGACCGGATCTTTCCCCAAGGCTTGCCGGCAAAAACGATTGGCGAAAACGACCTCGTAGGTGTCCATGTCGGCCACGTAAATAACCTGCTCGATGCTGTCAAAGATGGAAAGGACCTGGGCGTGCTCGCGGCGCAGCTCCTGCTCCGTCCGCCTGCGCTCGGTGATGTCGCGGACGAACTCCACCACCCCGGTGATCTCCCCGGAAACGGGATCCTTTATCGGGTAACAGAACAGCTCCAGCCACTTCGCCGCCGAACCGGGAAGCCCGGGGACTTCCTCCCTCTCGGTCCGGCCGGTCTCGAGACAGCGCAAGGTCGGACAGGGATCACAGGGACCCCGGCCGTTGTGGTAAACCTGGAAACATTTTTTCCCCTCCAGGGGGAGGTTCTTCCGATACCAGGAATTCATGACCGGATTGACGTGGCGGATGGTCAAATCGGGAGCCAGGACGCTGATGCCGTCCTGGATGCTCTTGAGGACGCCGTCGAGGAATTCCCGGCTCGAGCGGACCTCTTCCAGGAGTCGGCGCCGTTCGGTGACGTCGGCGATGAAGCCCTGCAGGGCCACCAGACCCCCCTCGGCGGCGAAAAGACCGCGGCCCTGTTCCCAGACCCACTTCTCGGTCCCGTCGGCGGCCCGAATTCGATAGTTAAGCCGGAAAACCCGTTTTTCCCGGACCCCGGCCTGAACATCAGCCCAAACCTTTTGCCGGTCGTCGGGGTGGATGAGGTCGGCGTAGGCGACCTGGCGGTTTTCCAGGAGGTCTTCCGCGGACCAGCCGGTCAGTTCCCGGCAACCCGCGCTCACGAATTCCATGGTCCAGGCGGGATCGTTGCGACAGCGGTAGGCCATCCCGGGAAGACTGCTCAGGAGGGAAGCCAAGCGGCTTTCGCTCTCCCGAATCTCCTCCAAGAGCCGCCGGTGCCCGGTCTCCAGCTCGCCGCTCTTCATTTCCCCGCTTGCGGCGGAATCCGGATCCATCTTCCCTCCCCGGCGTGGGACTTCTCGAATTTTATCCTCCCGGGCCCGGGCCGGGGAGGCAAAGGCTTACCGCGAAACCGGCCAATCCCCCTCCTGCCCCCAATAAACCCGGGTCAGCGCCCGGATCAGCCAGGCCCCGGTGGAAGGCCGGAAAACCGCGGGATGATCAAGAACGCCCCCGGTGAAGTCGGCGCGGACCGGGAAGTCCCCGGCAATTCCGTAATAGAAGGCGGGCAAGCCCCGGATCCACCAGGTTCCGGTGGAGGGCCGGAAAACCGCGGGGCGATCCGGGCTCAACCCGGTGCCTTCCCACAAATAGCCCCCGGGAACCGGAATGTCGCCCTCGCGGCCCCAGTAAATCCGGGTCAGTTCGCGCACCGCCCAGAGCCCGTTGCTGGGGCGCCATACCGCCGGCAGGCAGGTCCCGGACGCCTGGTAATCGCCGGGAACCGGAAGGTCGCCTTCCCGGCCGAAGTAAAGCTCCCCGACCCCGGAAATCAGCCAGCGCCCGGCAGGCGGTTCGAAAACCGCCGGGAGCACCGAGCCGGCGCCCAGATAGTCGCCGGGGACGGGAATCCCACCGCCCGCGTTCAGGTAGAGCCTGGTCACCAGCTTGATCGCCCAAAGCCCGGTCGCGGGGCGGAAAACGGCGATATCGGCCACCCCGCTGCCGGTGTAATCGCCGGGGACGGGGATGTCTCCCGCCCGGCCGTAATAGGTCCGGCCCAGGCCCCGGACCGTCCAGAGGCCGAGGGCGGGGCGATAGACCGCGATGTCAGCCAGCCCGTCCCCGTTGTAATCGGCGGGGGCGAGCGCCAGGTATTCCGGAAGCGGAACCGTGGTGGTCGCGGTAGTGGTGGCCACCGTGGTCGTGGTCGAGGCCGCGCTGGTGGTAGTGACGGGAAGAGTGGTGGTCGGGGAAAGGGTGGTAGTCGGGGCGAGGGTAGTGGTCGGAGTCAGGGTGGTGGTGGAACCGGCCGTGGTAGTGGTCGTGGTGGTGGCGAGCAGGAAGAGAATCTCGTTCTCGATCAGGCCCACCACGTAGGGCTTCCCGCCCGGGTCTTCCCCCTGAAGAACGCCGAATACCTCGCCGTTCAAGATGGTGCGGCCGGAGTTGCCCAGGATGATGCCGTGCTCGTCGGCCTGGGAAAAAGCGGTGTAGCCCCCCAGGGCCACGGAAGCGCCGGCGGCGTTGAACTTGGCCCCGTCGCGATCGCAAGGATCGGAGAACTCGCTGAAGTCAGGGACGGCGTTGGGATTGTTGAAGATGGGGTGGGCGGTCTCCCAACGATAGAGATTCTGGGGGACGGTATAGTCGCTCGCGTAAGCGGCGCCGAAGGTGCCGGCCAGGCCGGGCTCGTCATACCAGCCCCAGTAGGAAATCAGGGAGCGCCCGCCCGCGGCGATGTATTCATCGAGCGGGACGCCGACATCCGCGCCCAGCGTATCGGAATACTCGTCCAGGACGGTAAGGCGCCAGGGCCCCGCCCAGACCAGCTTGTCCAGAAAATCCATCGGATCCCCGACCAGTTGGTAAGTGTAGCCCAGGTTGTTCAGGGCCTGGGCCGGGCGGGGCGGGGAATCGTTGCAGGTCTCCTGGAGAACGAGGATTTCCGGCTGCTCGAACTGGTAATAGCGCACGGCCAGCCCGTCGACCACCTTGGCCTGGTCGTAGGAATACTCCAGCCCCTGGAATCGGTTCCCCGCCTCGATCCCCAGCGTGGCCGAGAGTCCGGTGGAGAAGCCCCCACCGGAGTCGGTCATGGAATTATACTGGCAGAGGATATCGTTGGACCCCTCGAAGAGAACGGCCTGGAAAGTGAGGCGGCTGGCGGCATCGTCGATGTGGGGGACCTGATACCACTCGACGATGAACTCCCGCTCGGGGGAGTCGCCCTGGAGAGCGTAGTAAACCGTCGCCCCGGCGAAGTGGCCGAGATCGAGATCGTCCCAGAAAGCCGCGATGAAGTCGTGGAAGCCGCTGTCGGCGCCTCCGCCGCCGCTCTGGCCCGGGATCTCCCGGTTGGCGGATTCGGTGGCGCAGGAGCCGAAGTTGATGAAGCCGTTGGTGCAGACATAGATGTCGGAATAGACGTTGCCGTAGTACTGGAAGTCGAAACCGATGGCGGGGATATTGAAGCAGCCGTCATCCAGGTCCCACCCGGAACGGTCGATCTCGGTCCCGGACCCGCCTGCCGGCCCGGCGATCTCCCTCCAGTAGTAGGTCTCGGAGGGGGGAGGGGCGTTGCTGTCCAGCCAGTTATACCAGCCCCCCACCCCGGGACCGCCCTCGTCCCCGGCGGCCCCGGAAACCAGGACCCCCGCCGCCAGCGCGCCGCCCCAGAAAGCCGCGACGCGACGGAAAAACATTCTTGTCATCGCGCATCCCTCCCTGAATTCCCGATCCGGAAACAAAACTTCCAGATATTTTTTATACGACAGCCCCCTGGTCAGTCAACCTTCTTCTGCCTGGGCTTGCGCTTTCCAAGCCCATTTTTCACTTTTTCTTCCAGGTGGAAAATGCAAAATCAGGGGGAAAGGAGAAGGCGGAGGGAGGCAAGCTCTTTTTCCCAGAGGGGGGCGTAATCCCCCCACCCTCCCGCGGCCAGGGCCGCGGCGGCGGCGGCCAACGCCCGGGCGGCATCTTCCCGGCGGTTTTCCTCAAACAGGGCCCGGGCGTAAAAAAGACCGTTCTCGGGATACTCCGGATGTTCGGAAGCCGCCCGCCCCAGCAGTTCCAGGGCCCGGTCCGGGTCCCCGGGGCCCAGCGGCCAGGCGGGAGCGCGCAGATAAAGCATCCCCAGCACCCGCGCGGGCCCGCCGTAATCGGTTCCCGACGCCCGCAGAGAACTTTCCAGAATCCTCTCCATCCGGGAGAGCTCGCCGGCGCCGGCAAAGCCCGCGGCCTCGATCAGCACGCCCAGGAGCGTTCCGCCGTAATAGGCGGCCCGGGGATCTTCCCCTTCCCCGCCTGAGCGCAACGCGGCCTCATAGCCCTTGGCCGCCACCAGTTGCTTGAATTCGCCTTCCTCGAGCAAGCCCGTCAGCAGCAGCGCCGAGCGCGCCAGCAGCAGCGCTGCCTCCGGGGGGGCGTCGGGGCGGTGGTAAACCTCCTGGATGAGGGCAAAAGCGGCCAACTGCTTCGGGAGGGGGGCGGAATAGTCGCACCAGGCTTCCGCGGCCGCCAGCATCTGCCCGGGATCGGCGGATTCGGTCAGGACCTCGACCTCGGCCTCCAATGCCACCGGGGGGCCGGAGACGGGCAGCCGGGCGCAGCCGCATGCCACCGCGCCCGCGAGAGCCGCGAACAGGTTCCGCCGGGATAAGCTCACTCAACCCCCGCCGCTTCCGGGAGGGGGGGCGCGGCGTAAGCCGCCGCGACCGCGGAAAAGTCACCCGGCGAAACCGCCCGGAAGCCCGACACCCCGAAGGCCTCCAGCGCCTTCCGGCCCTCCTCTTCGCCGGACAGGGCCAGGATCCCGGCCAGGAAGCGTTCCTGGAGTTTACGGGTGGTCTCGGTCTCCACCATCATCAGACCCAATTCCGGGATCGGCGCCGAGACATAAAGGACCTCGAGATCCCCGGCGAAAGGAAGCCCTTCCAGGGCCCGGTACTGCGCCCGGTCCAGAAGCGCGGCCCCGATCTCCCCCCGGGCCGCCCGCCGCAGGGCAGTGAGGGGGCGGGAGGTGGGGACGAACTCGAAACCGGAAGCCGCGGGAAGGCCGGCGAAGACCACCCGGAGCAGGAAGTCCCGGTCCTCGTAAAGGGTGTTGCCGGAGACCGTCTCCCCCCGAAGGGCGGAAGCGGCGGGGAAGCGCCCCTTTTTCGCCGCCAGGTAGTAACGGTCGTTGGGGCCGGAGGCCTGTTCCACCGCGGCCAGGGGCGCCAGAGGGAGCCGGGAGCGCTGGGCGAGATAAAAACCCAGGGAGGAGACGATGAAGCTGTCCGGGGAATCCTGGAGATAGGCCAGCGCGGGTTCGAGTTCGCTGAAGTAGCGCCCCCGGACCGATTCTGGCTCCAGCCCGGCGCCCCGGGCCAGGATCCGGGCGAACTCCCCAATGGCTTTCTCGACCTCGGGACCCTCCTCCAGGCCCCCGGGATAGTAGACCACCACGCTTATTCCTCCCGCCGCGGGCGGGGGCGGAGTGAGAGCAGGCCGGGCCGGCGCGGCCGCAAGCAGCAAGGCCGTCAGAGCGATCAGCAGCGTTTTTACGGCATGGGGCATAGGACAGCTCCAAGAATATTAGGATACAGGAAACAGGGGAAAAAACCGTAATCCGTAATCAGTGATCCGTGGTCCGTCAAAACCCGGGATACAGGAAACAGGAGTCAGGAGAACCAACGTAATCCGTGATCAGTAATCCGTAATCCGTCACCTTGATTTGTGTAGATTCGCGAGATTCGCGGTTAATCCGTAGGCGAATCGGTTTTCTTTGCGTCTTTGCGCCTTTGCGCCTTTGCGTGAGAAAAGCAGATTTACTACATGTCCTACATGTCTACATGTGAAGGAGGCGGCGGGGTCTTCGACCTGCCTTTCAGCAGATCGATGAGAGCCGGGAGGACGAAAAGAGCGGCCAGCAGGCAGGAGAGAATCCCGAGCATGAGCACGATCCCGAAGGAAGCCACTCCCCGGTGCCGGGAAAAAAGCAGCCCGAAGAGCCCGGCGATGGTGGTGAGGGCGGCGAAGGCCACCGCCCGGCCCGAGGTGGAGACGGCCGCGAAGGCGCTCAAGCCCGGTTCCTCCAGCCAGCGCCGGACCAGGTGAACCCCGTAGACCACGCCGAGGCCGAGCAGAAGAGGGAGCGCGGGCAGGGAGGCAAAATCGTAGCACCTCGAGAGCAGATGCATCCAGACCTGGACCCAGAGCGCGCCCAGGACCAGGGGAAGGAGCGAGAGCACCACCGGAAGAGGGCGCCGGAAGTCGAGGGCAAGCAGGATCACGATGATGGCCAGAGCGTAGGCCAGGGCCTCGACCAAGCCCCGGGTCATCCGGCGCACGGTCCAGAGATGGGTGACCGGAAAGCCGGTGGGATTCTCGGCCGCGGTCCTGAGTTCGGCGACGAACTCCTCCAGGAAATCCACGTCCCAGATCGCCCCCTCCGGGTAGACATAGGCCACGTAGTTCCCCCGGGGGCTCCGAAAACGGCGCAAAAGATCCGGAGGAAGGGAGCCCTCGGTAAAAGGCTCGGCCCGGAGCCACTGTTCGACCAGGCCGCTCAACTCTTCCAGGCCTCCGAAAAGCGCCCGCTCGAAATCCGCCGTGCGGGAAAGCGCGGCCTCGCTCCCTTCCCCCGCCAGCGCGGAACGCAGGGAAGCCAGCGGCGGAAAAAGGTTTTCGATCTCCGCCACCAGATCCGCCATCCCGGCGCCGAAGGCCGCTTCCTGGACGCTTTCCAGGCGGTCCCGGAGAGAGTCCAGCAGAGACAAATAATCGACCCCCTCCTGAGGCTTAAATGAGATCCTCCACCCTTCCAGGTAGGGCCGGAAGGCCGCCAGCAACTCGAGCTTGCGCCCCTGCCCCCCTGGAATCATCCGGGCCAGGGAATCCACCCGGCCGACCAAAGGTAGGGCGTCCAGGCGCTCCGTGAGCTCGCGCAGGCTTTCCAGGTCGGCAGCGACGGCCATGGCGCAGGTCATCTGGAAATCGCTTTCTTCCTGCATCCGCAACTGGTAAACGGTAGCTTCGGTCTCCGGGGGCAGGAGGTTGAGGGCATTGAAATCGCAGCGCATCCCGGCGGCGGCCAGGATTCCCAGCCCCCCCAGGATCGCCCCCCCGATCACCAGCACCCAAAGAACGGCGCGCCGCGGCGGGCTGGCGCGCCCGGAAGCGGCCGGAGCAAATCCCAGGTGGGACGGCGGAATGACGAGCAGGAGTTCCGGGAGCATAAGAAATGTGGTCAGGAGCACGGCCAGGACCCCCATCCCCGCAATCACCCCCAGCTCGGAAAAACCCAAGAACCCCGAGAACCCCACCGCCAGGAAAGCCAGCCCGGTGACCAGGCCCCCGGTAAGGACGCTGCGGCCGGAAGAGACCACCGAGATTCGGACGGCTTCGTCCGGGGAAGCCCCTTTCCCCCTTTCCTCGGCGGCGCGCTGGATCAGGTAGATGCCGAAATCGATCCCGATCCCGAAAAGGACCGCCAGGAACGAGGAACTGATCAGATTGAGCCGCCCGACCGTGAGCCGGGTCAACCCCAGAGTAACGATCATCCCGCAGGCAAGCGGAATGGCGGCCAGAATGAAGTTGCGGGGCGAACGCAGGCCGAGCAGAAGCAGCAGCAGGACCAGGACCACCGAGATCGCGCTGGTGCGGGCCACGTCGGAGGAGATGATCTCCATCTCGGAGAGGGCATGGGCGGGCATCCCGGTGAAGGAAACCTTGAGGGCGGTGCGCAGTTCGGGCCGCTTTTGGGAAACCCGCTCGCAGGCCTCCCGGACCGAGCGGACAAAAGGATCGAGAAAGGAGACCTCGTCGGAGGTGGAGCCGGGACGGACGAAAAGGAAAAAAAGCCGGCCGTCCCGGCTGCGCAAATACCCGCCGGAAGCAAGCTGCCCGGCCTCCTCCCCCCCCAACTCGCCCAGGAGCCGCTCGAGATCCAGCTCGCGCCCGGGATCCCGGAGCCAGGCCGACCACTCGGAAAACATCATTCCCAGCCCCCGCAGCAACCCGGCCGCGGCCCCCGGGTCGGGCACGGCCCCCGCGGGCGCGGGCCCCATCAAGCCGGAAGCAGCCAGCAAAACAGCGGGGAGCCCATCGAGCCGCCCCAGCTCCGCAATCAGCTCCCTTTCCCCAGCGACGAAAGCCAGTGCCTCTTTCAGGGCCGACTCGGGGACAAAAAGCGGGGCCGCCAGCAGGAAAGGCCGGGGATCGACCCGGAAAAAGACGCTCTCCACCCAAGCCTTTTCCGCCTCGATCTCCCGGGCAAAGTCTTCCGCCGCGGAAGCCAGGACCTCCGGCTCGCCCTCCAGGACCACGACCAGGTCGTCGGCGGCTCCGAATTCCTCCATGAAGGCGAGGAAGCGCGCGTGTTCCGGGTCGTCCCCGGAGACCAGGTCGTTGTAGGAGGAGGATATCTTGAGCCCGGGAATCAGCAGACCGCAGGCCAGGGTAAGGGCGGCCATAATCCACAGCACCGCCCGGCGCCGGCGGCGGGCCAGCAGGTAAAAACCCTCGAGAAGATTATCGCGCATCGCCGCCGCCGGATCCCGGGTTCACCCGCCTCGCCTCTTATTCCTTATCCCTTGGCACGGTCTTGAGCCGATAGCGCTTGCCGGTCCAGAAGATCCCCCGCCCCTCCTCCAGGTAAATTCTCCCTTTCCAGGCCACTCCCTTCCCGGCGAAGCGCCGACAGAGGGAGTTACCCGCGGCGGCGGCCAGGACCAGGGCGCCCAGGGGATGGGTGGCCGCCCACTTCGGCCCCACCCCGAAGAGGCGGTTGACCCGGCCCCGCACCAATAGAATGAGCAGAGTCGAAACCGCCAGGGCTCCGGCCGAGGCCGGATGGGAGAAAAGGAAAATGAAGAACAGGAAGGGAAGAACATTGAAAGCGAGGGCGAAAAAAATCTCCAGCCCGGCGACAAAGACATTGTTGTTCGCCCCGCTGAGCATGTAACGGCTCCAGCCCGCGAAACTCTCCCGCAAGGTCGGATACATCCGAACCTTGAGCGTTTCCGTGGCAACCACGAGATGGGCGGGGACGCCGCGAGCCTGGGCCTGTTCCATGATGGCCACGTCGTCGGGGATGCAGTTGGCCACGCTCTCCCACCCGCCCAGATCCAGGTAGGCGGAGCGCTCGACCATGATAAAAGTCCCGCTGGCCGCCCCCCGGCGGCTGCCGGGCCGGTTGACGCTCGCGGGGGGATAGTAGTCCCAGAAAAGCCAGAAGATGAAGGGCTGGATCGTCCGTTCCCAGAAGTTGTTTCCCAGCATCCCGGGGAAGACCGTGAGCAGGCGCACCCCGCGCGCCAGGCAGTAACCCAGGGCGGCCTGCAGGTGGGCGCGGTGGTGGCGGGTGTCGGCGTCGGTGAAGACCAGCCACTCGCCCTTGGCCTCGCGGACCCCGACCACATTGGCGTGGACCTGGCCGCTCCAGGCGGGGGGGGGCTCGGCGGCATTGGCGACCAACCGGACCCGACCGTCGCGGCGGGCGATTTCGGAGACAATTTCGGCCGTCCGGTCCGAGGAGCGGTCGTCGATGACGATTACTTCCAGACGGGAGTAGGTCTGCTCAAGCAGGGAACGGACGCATTCGGCGACGTTTTTCTCCTCGTCCCGGACCGGCAGCAGGATGGAGACCAGAGGCACCTCCCCGACCTCCGGGGGATCGGGGGAAAGAACCGGGTCGCGGCGCAGGCGCCGGGGCAGATTGAAAGCCCGGGTCAGCCAGAAAATCAGGACGGCCAGGCTGAAAATGAAAATCGCTCCTTCTCGGGCCAGTATCCCCACTCTCCCCCTCCCTTCGAGCAAAACCAAAAAAGTTACTTTATGAGCGCCCGGGCTCCCGGGCAAGAGCTTTTCCCCCAGGAGTACGCGGCCCCGGGCAAGAAACTCATTGGCGCCGGGTCGGCGGAGGCGATAAAATATTTCAGTCGGAAGCTCACAACGGGCAAATGACGTGATCACCACTTTTCTCTACGAGCGCGGGACCGGAGAACTCCGGCGGGACATCAATCCGGCCCAAATCCGCCAAGTCCTGGCCGATCCCGAAAAACTCCTCTGGCTGGACCTGGAAAACCCCGACGAGGCGGAATACGCGCTGCTCAAAACCCAGTTCGATTTCCACTCCCTCCTGGTCCGCGACTGCATCAACCCCCAGAATTACCCCAAGTGCGACGATATGGGCGCCTACATCTTCCTGGTCCTGCATTCAATTTACTATTACCTGGAAAAGGCGGACGAGGAAGCGCTCAGCATCCGGGAAATCGACATTTTCGCCGGGAGCAATTACGTGGTCACCGTCCACGCCGGGCACATCAAGTCCGTCACCACCAACCGCCGGCTCCTGGAAACCTCCGGCAAGATCATGGCCAAGGGGTCGGGTCGGCTCCTTTACCATCTGATCGACGCCATGGTGGACAATTACATCACCATCATCCACAACCTCTCCGAAAAAGCCGAAGCCCTGGAAGACGCCGTTCTGGCCGGAGACAAGCCCGACCTGGTCAACCATATTCTCTGCCTGCGCCGCAACGTCATGACCATGCGCAAGGTGCTGCTGCCCCAGACCGAACTCATCTACCGGTTCGCCCACGGCAAGATCCCCTTCGTCCGGCCCGAGGAAATCATTTATTTCCGCGACATCCACGACCACCTGATCCGAATCTCCGACCTGGTGGAAAATCTCCGGGACATGGGCAAGTCCCTTCTGGACGTCTACCATTCCTCCCTTTCCTTCAAGCTTAACGACGTGATGAAAATTCTCACCGTGATCGCCACCATCATGATGCCCTTGACCCTGATCTCCGGGATCGGGGGAATGAACGTCCTTTTCCCCTTCGATCTCCGCGAAAGCATGCTCGGGTTCTGGATCCTGATCGCGGTCATGGTTCTTTCCGGCAGCGCCCTGCTTTACTGGTTCCGCAAGATCAAGCTCCTCTGACCCCCCTCCGGGGGCAGGCCGCCTGTTTTTCACGATTTAAACCGCCTTTTTTTCCACAGATTGCACAGATTTTCACAGATTGTTTCGCTATCGTTGTCGTGTTCAAGCATAGAGCAGAGAGCATAGAGTAAGGGTTCAGGGTTCAGGCACTGGTCCACTAAGTCCACTTCGTCCATATCGTCCACTCGGTTCTACATGTCTACATGTGAATGAGTCGGCAGTTCCTTCAGCCTTCAGCCTATATAATCCCCGGCCGGGATCGGCCCGCCGGGAAAAATTTTGCGGCTAAATCCGGGGAAGTGGTGTAAAGTTCGCCCTTTTAAGGAGGAAACATGGGCGCAAGCGCGGCTTTGACAATCGAGTTTTTCCGGCATTTCCGGGAGATCGGTTCGCTGGTCCCCGATTCCGGGGCCTGTTGCCGGGCTTTGCTCAAGGGCATCCCTTTCGGCTCGGCCCGGGTGATTTTCGAATACGGGGCCGGAAGCGGCAAGGTAACCCGGGAAATCCTCCGCCTCAAGCGCCCGGATTCGATCCTGGTCTCCTTCGAGAAGAACCGGAATCTCCATCGGAGACTCTCCGAAAAAATCCGGGCCGAGAACTTTTTCCTGGTCAACGCCGACGTTCTCGAGGCCGAGCCCGGCGCTTTCCCGGACCAGGATCAGACCCCCGCCAAGGCCGACTGCATCGTCTCCACCCTACCCTGCTCCTCGCTGGATTTCGACCGGCTGGTGCGGGAAGCGGTGCTCCCCCGTCTGGAACCCGGGCCGGGGGTTTTCATTCAATACACCCATACCATTTCGGCCTTCAAGGGCTTCCGCGCCCGGCCAGTCCTCGAGCTCTACTTTCGGGAAGTCCGACGCTCCCTGACCCTGAAAAATCTGCCCCCTTCCCTGATCTACACCTGCCGCCTCCCCCGCTGACTCCTCCCGGTCCCGGCTTCAGCCCGCGCGTTTTTTCGCGCCTGATTCACTCTGATTCCTCTGATTACCCTCCGCCTTTTTTCACCATGTAGGACATGTAGAAGGGTTCAGGGTTCAGGGTTCAGGAAAACCTAAGCAGCCCCCGTGAATCGTAATCCGTAACCAGTGATCCGTAATCCGTCGCTTTGATTTGTGGGGATCCGCGAGATTCGCGGTTCAATCGGTGCTGCAGTTCCTTCAGCCTCCAGCCTGCAGTAAGGCTATTCGCGGACGGCGCCCCGGCCCCCGCCGCTCAGCAGCAGGGAGAGCGCCCCTCCCAGCAAGGCGATCGGGAATTCCATCCCGGCGAAACCGCTACCCCAGTGAACGGCCAGGATCGCCACCGACATGATCACCGCGATTAAAAACGCCCAGAGCCGGGTGAAGTAGCCCAGGACCAGGCCGATCCCGCCCAGAAATTCCGACACCGCCACCAGGATCGCCCAAGCCAAGGCGGGCTCGAGCCCCAGATGGCTTATCATCCCCTTGAAGCCATGGAGCCCGGAACCCCCGAAAACCCCGAAGAGCTTCTGGGCCCCGTGAAAGATGAAAACGGCTCCCAAGGCCAGGCGCAGGGAAAACGGCGCCCAGGCCGACCCTTTCCCGAAGAAATTCAACATCTTCTCCTCCTTTTCCGGGGAATGGACCCGGTTGATCGGATTGGCCCGCCGGCCAGGTCGCGCAGGAGCCCCAGTCGACGGCGGCAAGAAAGCGTGCGCAGCACGCACATGAAATAGTGCAGGAACGACCCCGGCCGGCCCCCGACCCTCCGGCCCAGGGCCTCGCCCCAGGCCTTCCCGGAAGCAAGCGGGACCAGGTAGCCGTAATCGCGGGGCCGGTAAGGGACGGGGGGAAGGCCCCGGAGGCGGCGGAGAATGTTCAAGGCCGCGGCCGGGCCCTGGGCCCAGGAAAACTGGACCGCAGCCCGCAGGAAACCGCCCCCGGGGGCGGCGCAGGCGGCGCAGTCCCCCAGGGCGAAGATTCCGTTCTCTCCGGGCAGGCTCAGGTCCGCCTTGACCAGGAGCCGGCCCGCGCGGTCCTTGGCGAAGGGAAGCTCTCGAATAAGATCCACGGGCCGGACTCCGGCCGACCAGATCACGGTGCATTCGGGAATCTTCTCCCCGTCCACCTCGATCAGCCCTTCCCCAATCTCTCCGATCCGGGCCGAGGTCACGACCTCGATTCCCAAGCGCGCTACCTCCCGTCGCACCGGAGCGGCTCGGGAAGCCCGCCCAAAATGGCAGGACCCGGTTCCACGATCCGGACCTTCAGGCCCGGAGCCCCGCCGGAGCGGGCGATCCGCCAGGCCAAAGCCGAGGCTGTTTCCACCCCGGTATAACCGCCCCCGGCGACCACGAAGGTGTGGCGGCGCCCGGAGGCGATGACTTCCCCGGCTCGAGAGACAAGAGCGGAAGCGTCGGAGGCGCAATAGAGCGGGAAGGCGTAACGCTCGGCCGCGGCGTTCCCGTGAAAATCGGGCGTCCCGCCGCAGGCCAGGGTTTTCCCCTCCAGGGCCGCGGCCCGGAGAGGAAGATACCTGACTCCGGAGCGGCGGCAGAACCTTTCCAGGGGGAAAAGCAGGTTCTCCAGCCGCACCTTGCCCGCGACCACGTCGGGCAGGAGAGGGAGAAATACCGCTTCCGGCCGAGGGTCCGCCAGGACCACCTCGAGTTCCCGAGAGCGGCCAGGCAGCGCAGCGGCCAGGCGCAGGCCGGCAAAGCCCCCTCCCACGATGACGATCCTTTTCTTTGGTCCGTTCACGTACTCGTTCACGTTCCCGGCGTGCGGCCTGAGGCTTGGCACTAATTAAAACTCGAAATTCGAAGTCAGAAACTCGAAATAAATTCAAAACTCGAATTCCCAAAACTATTCGCCGGTTTGGCGGTTTCGAATTTCGAGTTTCGTCATTCGAATTTATCTACATGTCCTACATGTCTACATGGTGAGTAAAGCGGCAGTTCCTTCAGCCTTCAGTCTTCAGCCTTCAGCCTGTCTTTCTCACCATGAAGGGCATGAAGAAACATGAAGGAAAAATCTGTGAACTCTGTGGACAGCGCCCTGAACCCCGAACCCTGAACCCTGGGTGACTCTATGCCCTATGCTCTATGCTCTATGCCGAAACTGTGAATGAGAAAAGCTCTGGAGCCGGGAAAGGCTTTCCCGGAGATAGTCCCGCAACTGATCCCCTCCCCCCCGGGAGGAAATCTCCGCGGCCAGCCGGAGCGAACTCCGCAGGTAGTATAGCCCCCGGCGGGAGGCCGCCTCAAGCCCCCCGCCGCGGCGGACCAGCCGGGCCGCCTCTTCCAGGCTCGCTTCCCCGGGCGGCGCCCGCAAAATCCTGTCCAGCCGGGTGAAAACCGAGCGCTCCCGCCCGGCCAGGATCAGGGCCAGGTTGGGCAACCGGTTTTTCAAATCGCTCAGGGGCTCCTTGCCCGATCCCGGGGCGAAATCGAAACAGTCGTCGGCGATTTGATAGGCCCGGCCCAGGTCGCGCCCGAGCCGGGAGAGAACCTTCAGTCTCTCCGGGGGCAAGCCCCCCAGGAGTCCCGGGGCCCGGCAGGCAAAGCTGAAGAGAGAGGCGGTCTTGCCGTCGGCGATCCGGAAATATAATCTTTCCCCCCAGGGGAACCCCCCCCGCGCCCGCGCTTCCAGGATGGCCCCGGCGCAGAGGGCCTCCCCGGTCTCCAGCAGCAGCGCCGTTAACTCCGGAATACCCAGCCCGGTGACGGCCCCAATCCCACGGACGAGCAGGAGATCCCCGAAAAGGAGGGCCGGGGCCGTCCCGCAGGCCCGGTGCAGGGCGGCGGCGTGCCGGCGGAAGAAAGCCCCGTCCAGGATGTCATCGTGAATCAGGGTGGAAAGGTGAACGATCTCGAGCGCGGCCGCCGCCGTGAGCATCTCTTCCCGGGAAACGCCGAACTCCCGGGCAAGGATGAAAAAAAGGCGGCCCCGGCGGCGTTTTCCGGAAAAGGCCGGAATATGTTTTTTCAGAAAGCCGAGCGGGGCGGGGATTTCCCCCAGGATCCCGGAAATCCTGTCCTCGAGCTCGCTCAGATCTCCGCCGGAGGAGGCTTTCACGGCAGGAGCCCCAGGATGAGGGCGCTAAGAAAGACGTGATAGGCAACCATCATCCGGGCGCTGGAAACCCGGAAATCCCCGCGCCCCCCCAGGGCCCGGGCCAAGGCGGCCAGAGCGGCCAGGGAGACCGGCAGGGCCAGGAACACCGCCAAAGCAGAGAGAGGAAAGCGCCCGAGGGCAATGCCCGCCCCCACCGTCCCATAAGCTCCGAACAGACAGGCCGCCACCAACCGCCAGGCCTTCCGCCCCCCCAGGCGCACGGCCAGGTTGCGTTTCCCGGCCCGCGCGTCACTCTCGGCGTCGGCCAGTTCGTTAGAAACCAGGAGAAGCGCGATCTGGAACCCGCCGGCGACGGCCAGCAGCGCGGACCCGGACGAAAACCGCAGCGCCTGCAGGTAATACCCTCCCCCGACCAGCAAAGGCCCGAAAGCCATAAACAACGCCGCCTCGCCCCAACCCCGGTAGACCAGGCGCAGGGGCGGGGCGGTATAGGCCCAGGCGATCGAAGCGCCCAGGAAACCGAGCCCGAGAACAATCGGAGCCCGGAGATGCCAAGAGAGGAACAAACCGATGAAAAAAGCCGCGGCCAGGCAGAGGCCGGCGGCGAACCGGACTGAATCCGGAGCAATCAGACCTTCGGCAAGAACCCCCGACCCGCCGGAATGAGGCCGGTAATCCCCGCCGGGAAGGTCGGCGCCCAAGCGGTAATCCCAGTATTCGTTGAGAAGGTTGGCGGCCAGATGGACCAGGGCCGCCCCCAGCATCCCGAGAAGAAAACAACCCCACCGGAAAGCCCCGCCCCGGGCGGCATAAACACTCCCGGCCGCAAAAGGCAAAAGGCTGGACAGAAGAAAGTTGGCCCGGGAAACCCGGAACCAGGTTGTCAGGACCGGCTGCATAGGAACGCCCTGGCAATCAGTATGGGACAACTCGCCCCGACCGGCAAGGGTTCAGGACCGGGGCGGCCGGGGCTGAACTCAAGTTCGTGAAATCTTCCGAAAACTGATACGATTTAATTACCGGACTCTATTCCATTCCGTGTGAATAGCAATCGGGATATGATCGCCGGGGCCCGCCATTTCACCACAGAGCACACAGAGAAAAAAGAGGCCACAGAGAATAAATTTTCTCACCATGAAGACCATGAAGAGCATGAAGAAAAATCTGTAAACGATACGGTTCTTGGCGTCTTGGCGCCTTTGCGTGAGAAAAGTGGGTTTTCTACATGTCCTACATGCCTACATGTGAATGCGGCGGCAGTTCCTTCAGCCTTCAGCCTATAGTCCAATCCGTGTAATCTGCGGGATAGAGCCGGTTCAACGATATGAAAAAAAACGGCGGGACCGAGTCCCGGCAATTGGCCATCCTGGGGGAAATCACCAAGGCGATCACCTCCAGCCTCGACCTCAAGGAAGTGCTGGGGATAATCTTCCGGGAAACCAAGAAGATCATCGAGTTCGACCGGGCCAGCCTGGACCTGGTGGACGACTCGGGAAAAATCAACATCGTTTATTTCCTGGAACCCGAGGCCAGCGAGAAAGTGGCCGAAGGCCGGGTTTTCCCGATGGAAGGGACCGGGGTCGAATGGGTGGTCAGGAACCGCAAGCCCCTGATCCGGAAAAACTACGCCGGGAACCGGCGGTTCCGCGAAGACGAGTACATAGTCAAGACCGGGGTCAAGTCCGGCATCGTCACGCCCCTGGTTTACCGCGACAAGGTAATCGGCACCTTCAATCTCGGCAGCCGGGAAGAGGGCGCCTATCGCGAAAAAGACGCCGAGATCCTCGGTTACATCTGCGGCAACATTGCCGTCGCCCTGGCAAACGCCCGGCTCTACCGGAAACTCCGGGAGCATGCCGAAAAACTCGAGGCCCGCGTATCCGCGCGCACCGCCGAACTCCAAAAGAGCCTGGCCGAGCTCGAGGAAACCCAGCTCAAGCTGGTCCAGACCGAGAGGTTGGCCGCCACCTCCAAGCTCGTGGCCGGAGTAGCCCACGCGATCAAGAACCCCCTGAACGCGATGTCCTTTTCCGCCGCCGTGATCGAGAAAAGCCTGCGCCCGGAACTGGACCGGGCGCGGGCGGAAAAGTATTGCCGGGACAGCGTCGGCATCATCAAGACCGAAATCGAAAAGCTCAGCAGTCTGGTGAACCGTTTCATCGCTTTCGGGCGGCCGGGAACCCCCCGGTTCGAAAAGAGCGACCTCAACGCGGTCATCAACCAGGCGGCCCGGAGCCTGAAAGCGCCCCTGGCGGAGAAAAAAATCCGGCTCACGAGGTCCCTGGCGAAAAACCTGCCCGAGATCAACCTGGACCGGGACGAATTCCATCACGCCGTTCTTAACCTTTTTCTCAACTCCATGGACGCGGTGGCCCCGGGCGGGCGGATCCGGGTGGCAACCTCGCGGCACGGGGAACAAATACTCCTGGAGTTCGAGGACGACGGCTGCGGGATCGATCCCACTATCCAGAAAAACATCTTCGACATCTTTTTCACCACCAAGAGCACCGGGAGCGGCATCGGCCTCTCCCAGGTCCATCGCACCGTGGAATGCCACTCGGGGAGCATATCCCTGCGGAGCGCCCCGGGAAAGGGCGCCAAATTCACCATCGAACTTCCGGTTCGGAGCTGAGCAGATTAACCGCGAATCTCGCGAATTCAGCTCCTCCGTTTCACATGTAGGCCATGTAGAACTTCATGCTTCTTCATGATCTTCATGGTAAAAAAATAACTCTCTGTGCGCTCTGTGGTGAAAATAGCCAGCAAAGTCTCAAGCCTGATGCGGAAGAGGACCGGATGAAAGATCTGAAGATACTGGTCGTGGACGACGAGGAAAACATCCTCAAAAGCGTTGGCGCCTTCCTGGAGATGTCCGATTACGAGGCGGAAACCACAAACAGGCCCTCGCAGGCTTTGCAGATGCTGGAATCCGGGGAATTCCAGGTCCTCCTCACCGACGTCAGGATGCCGGAAATGAACGGGCTGGAGCTGGCGGCACGAGTGCGGGAAAAATTCCCTGATGTGACGACGCTGCTCATGACCGCCTTCGGTAGTATCAAGGACGCGGTCAGCGCCATGCGGAAAGGGGCTTTCGATTACCTGACCAAGCCCGTGGACGGAGACGAGCTGCTTGCCATCCTGGAAAAGATTTCCGAGCACCGCAAGCTGGTCAGCGAGGTGAAGTCCCTGCGCCGGGAGCTGGGGGGGGGATTAGCCGATTCGGGGCTGGTGGGGAGAAGCCGGGCCATGAGGGCAGTTTACGGATTCATCGAAAAAGCCGCCGGGAGCGAGCTCGGCGTCTCGATCACGGGCGAGACCGGGACCGGAAAATCCCTGATTGCCCGGGCCATTCACCGGGGCAGCGCCAGGAAAAAGGGACCCTTCGTCCTGGTCAACTGCGGCGCCCTGCCCGAGACCCTGCTCGAAAGCGAGCTCTTCGGCCACCGACCGGGGGCCTTCACCGGGGCGGTCAAGGAGCGGAAGGGAAAAATACTCACCGCCCACGGGGGCACCCTGTTTCTGGACGAGGTGGCAACCCTGAGCCTCGCCGCCCAGGCCAAGCTCCTGCAAGCCCTGGAGGAAAAGCAATTCGACCCCCTCGGGGGCGACACCCCGGTCAAGTCCGACATCCGGGTGATCGCCGCCACCAACGAGGACCTGGGGGAGACGGTGAAGGCGGGAAAATTCCGCAAGGACCTCTACTACCGCCTCCAGGTCTTGAGCCTGCGGGTGCCGCCGCTGCGGGAGCGCAAGGAGGACATTCCCCTGTTGGTCGAACACTTTCTCAGGCAAGCGAACCGGGCCGGGGCGCGGATCGACCCGGCAGCGATGAATCTCCTGCTCGAACACGACTGGCCCGGAAACATCCGGGAGCTGGAGAATGTCCTCAAGAGCGCCGCGGCGGGATTGGAAGGGGGCGTGCTCTCCCCGGAGCACCTGCCCGAGTGTATGCGCGGCGCGGAGAAGCCCCGGCGACCGGCCCTTTCCGGGGGAGATACCCTCAAAGACAAGATCGGCTGCTTCGAGAAATACCTGATCGAGGAAACCCTGGAAAGGACCCGGGGCAACGTCAGCAAGGCGGCCCGGGAACTGGCCTGCCCGCTTCGCTCCCTGAAGCGCAAACTGGGTTACTACCGGATCTCGAAGAGGGAATTCTCCTCCCGACCCGGCCCGAAATAGGGCCGGAGCGGCAAGATTCCCGCGAAAGCCTTGACCGAAGCCGGCCGCCGTGCCACTATATAGCCGAAAGCAGATATATGACGTGCTGATGAGAAAGCTGGAAAAACCCTTCAAGGCCTTGGGGGACGGCAACCGGCTGCGCATCCTGAAAATGCTGGAGGCCAGGCCCCTGTGCGTCTGCGAGATCACCGCGGTGCTCGGGATCACCCAGCCCAGCGTTTCCCGCCACCTGGGGATTCTGCGGGACGCGGGTTTCATCACGGACGAAAAAACCGGGCTCTGGGTCACTTACTCGCTCTCCCAAAGCACCGACGACACCGTCGCCACCCTCCTGACCGGCCTGCGCCGCTGGGGCAACGACGACCCCGTCTTCCGGGCGGACAAGGAGCGGGCCCGAAGAGTGGAAAGGGAAAAACTCTCCCCCTGGCGCCCCGGGGCATGAAGATTTTTTTGAACCTTCTCAATAGAATTATGTCTATATAGGCATACATAAACAACCCGGGGTTTTCGGAAATGAAACAGTGGTTGGTCTTTGCCGCCATGGCGGCGGTTTTCCTGCTCGCCTACTTCCTGCCTTTCGCTTCCCTCGGAATCGGGGGGCCGCTGGGCGAGTCCCTGCTCCTACTGCAGGACTATGCCCGGGAGCACGTCCTGCTCTGCCTGGTCCCGGCCTTCTTCATCGCCGGGGGGATCTCGGTCTTCGTCAACCAGGCGGCGGTGATCAAGTATTTCGGGGCCGGGGCCAACAAGGTCCTGGCCTACGGGGTGGCCTCGGTCTCGGGGACGATCCTGGCGGTCTGCTCCTGCACGGTCCTGCCCCTTTTTTCCGGGATATACCGGCGGGGGGCGGGGATCGCCCCGGCCACGGCCTTTCTCTATTCCGGGCCCGCCATCAACGTGCTCGCCATCATCCTCACCGCCCGGGTCCTGGGGATGGAACTGGGAGTGGCGCGGGCCGTGGGGGCGGTGCTCTTCAGCGTGCTCATCGGGCTGGCCATGCACTTCATCTTCATCAAGGAGGAGCGGGCCAAGATCGCCAACGCCCCCGCCGCCGCCGGGGAGGAAGAAGGGGGGCGGACCCTGGGGCAGAACGGGCTTTACTTCGCGGCCATGGTCGGGTTCCTGGTCTTCGCCAACTGGAGCGGCGCGGCCGCGGGCGAGGGAGGGTTCTGGGCCTTCGTCTTCCGGATCAAGTGGCTTCTCTCCGGGATCTTTCTCCTGGGCCTGGCCGCCATCCTGGCCGCCTGGTTCAAGAAGAACGAGCTCAAGGAGTGGGGAGGCTCGACCTGGACTTTCGCCAAGCAGATCCTGCCGCTGCTCTTCATCGGGGTCCTGGTAGCCGGGGTGCTCCTGGGCCGCCCGGGCCAGGACGCCGGGCTCATCCCCTCGCGCTGGGTGGAGGGGCTGGTGGGGGGCAATTCGCTTTTGGCCAACTTCTTCGCGGCCCTGGCCGGGGCCCTGATGTATTTCGCCACCCTGACCGAGGTCCCGATCCTGCAGGGGCTGATCGGGGCCGGGATGGGGAAAGGCCCGGCCCTGGCCTTGCTGCTGGCCGGCCCGGCCCTGAGCCTGCCCAACATGCTGGTGATCCGCAGCGTCATGGGCACGAAAAAGACTCTTGTTTTCGTGTCCCTGGTGGTGGCGATGTCCACCGTGACCGGAATGATATTCGGAGCGGTTACGGCAGCCGGATGAACGGGAAAAGGAAAACAAGGCGTTGCCGGGCTCTCGCCCGGCTCAGCCTGGCCGGAGCGGTTCTCGGCGGGGCGGTCTTGAACCCGGCGCCGGCCAGGGCGGAAGAGCAAATGGTCATCCACTTTTTCGGATCCCGGACCTGCCTGGAATGCCTGGAGATCAAGGAGGAACTCCTCCTGCCCCTGGCGGAAGAATACCCCTCGGCTCTCGACCTGCGCCTGCACGAGACCGAGGATCCGGAAGGCCTCCGGCTGATGCTGGAGCTGGAGACGCGCCATAACGTGAGCAATCCCGCTCCCCAGGAGCTTTTCCTACCCCGGGACTGCTTGATCGGGACGGCGGAAATCCTAGAGAAAGCAGAGGCGCTGATCAGGGACCGAATGAAAGATCCCGGGGGCTGGAAGCCGCTTGAGCCGGCGCGGGCCGGGGAATCGGTCGATCCGCTCCAGGCCCGGTTCCGGGAAATCACCTTCGCCGGGATTCTTTTCGCCGGCCTAATAGACGGAGTCAACCCCTGCGCCATCGCCACCATCATTTTCCTGGTCTCCTTTCTGGCCTTGCAGAAACGGTCCCGGACCCAGGTCATTGCCATCGGAGCGGCTTTCACCGCGGCGGTCTATCTCACCTACCTGATGCTCGGCGCCGGGGCTTTCCGATTCATCACCCTGCTCGATTCCTACCGGATCGTCTCCCAGATCGTCCGCTGGGCGGCGGTGGCCCTGGCCTCCCTGGTCGGGCTTCTCAGCTTCCGGGACGCCCTGGCCTACCGGAAAAGCGGCGACACCGGCCAAATCCTTCTCCAGATGCCCAAAGCGGTGAAACTCCGGGTCCACAAGCTGATCTCGGGCCACCTCAGGGGCAGGCATTTGCTCCTGGGCGCGGCCGTCACCGGTTTCCTGGTCACTCTTTTCGAAGCCGTCTGCACCGGGCAGGTCTATCTCCCGGCCATCATCGTGATGTCCCGGACCGCCGGGAGCCGGGCGGCGGGGTGGCTTTACCTTATCTTGTACAACGTGCTTTTCGTGCTGCCGCTCTTGATCATCGTGGTCCTGGCCGGGTTCGGCCTCACCTGGAACAAGCTGGCCCAGGCGACGCAAAGAAACCTCTCCCGGGTGAAGATCCTCATGGGGATTGCCATGCTCCTGCTGGCGGCTTTCCTGGCCCTGGCTTGAGGGAAGAAACTTTCCCCCTGATGAAATTTTCCGGCCGGGCGCAATGCCGCCAGATCCGGCTGCCCCGGCAGAGAGGGGAAGAGGAAAAAACAAACCCAGGAGGAAGAAGATGAAGATCGCGGTGCTCGGGACCGGGTGTCCCAAATGCCAAAAGACCAAGGAAAACGTGGCCGCGGCCCTCAAGGAGCTGGGCCGGGAGGCGGAAGTGACGGCGGTAACCTCGCTCAAGGAGATCTCCGCCTACGGGGTGATGCTCACCCCGGCCCTGGTGGTGGACGGGGAGGTCAAGGCGGAAGGCAAAGTCCCTTCCGTGGAACAAATTAAGTCCATGCTGGCCTGAACCAAGAGGCAGGAAAATGAAAGCCAAGATAATCCTGCCCGCCGCCGTGATCGCGCTGGCGGCGGGGCTGATCGTTCTCCGGGAAAACCGCCGGGAAAGCCCCCCGCCGGAGACCGCCCCGGCGGTTTCTTCCTCCCTGCCGCGCCTGGTGGACCTGGGGGCGCACTCCTGCGTTCCCTGCAAGATGATGGCCCCTATTCTGGAGGAACTCCGGAACCAGTACCGGGGGGTGTTCACGGTGGAGTTCATCGACGTCTGGCAAAACCCGGAGGCGGGGCGGCAGTACGGGATCCGGGTCATCCCCACCCAGATCTTCTATGACGCCGCGGGCGCCGAGTTCTTCCGGCACGAGGGGTTTCTGGGCAAGGACGACATCCTGGCCGTCTTCGGCCGAAACGGGATCGCGCTCGCAGGCAAGGAGAAGGGGTCATGACCGAGTTCCTCACCGGGCTTTCCCGCGCGGTCGAGGGGACGCCGGCGCTGGCCCTGGCGGCCTCCCTGGCCTGGGGGGTCCTGAGCATCCTGCTCAGCCCCTGCCACCTGGCCAGCATTCCCCTGATCGTGGGGTTCATTGACGAGCAGGGGGAGATCTCCACCCGCCGGGCCTTCCAGCTTTCCGCCCTCTTTGCCCTGGGGATCCTCGCCACCATCGGGATCGTGGGGGCTCTCACGGCCGCGGCCGGCCGGATGATGGGGGACGTGGGCCGCTGGGGGAACTACCTGGTGGCCCTGGTCTTCGTCGTGGTGGGCCTGCACCTGCTGGACGTCATGCCGCTGCCGCTTTCCCCCCGGGGCGCCGGGTTCCGCCGCAAGGGGCTCTGGGCGGCCCTGCTCCTGGGCCTGGTCTTCGGGCTCGCCCTGGGGCCCTGCACTTTCGCCTACATGGCCCCGATGCTGGCCGTCACCTTCAAGATCGCCTCCGCGCAGCCCTGGTACGCCTTCGCGCTCCTGGCCGTTTACGGGATCGGGCACTGCGCGGTGATCGTCGTGGCCGGGACCTTCACCGAGGTCCTGGAGCATTACCTGCACTGGAACGAACGCTCCCGGGGGACGGTGATCCTGAAGAAAGTCTGCGGGGTCCTGGTCCTCCTGGGCGGGTTTTACCTGATCCTGACCGCCCCCTGACGCCGGGGAGGAAATTAACCGCGAATCCCGCGAATCCACGCAAACCAAAACTGACCGCCCCTTGAGGGATAGCCCGGGGCCGGGCAACCCGGGCAAGACACTAACCGAGTTCGGAAGAGGAGAATATGATGTGCAAGCTTCTTGGCGCGGCGGCCTGTTCCCTGATCCTGGCCGGTCCGGCCGGGGCGGCCCCGAAGATCGAGTTCCGGGAAACTTCCTTCAACGCCGGAACCTTCTGGGAAGGGGATACCGCCAGCCACGAGTTCGTCTTCCGCAA
>CAZIEA010000008.1:25347-31759 GCA_964538495.1 uncultured bacterium
GACCATCCCCGGCTCAAGCAGTTAACCATGCGCATCCGGGCCGACATCCGGGGAACGGTGGACTACACCCCGAGAATGATTTTCTTCAACCGGCAGGACCTGGACGGGGCAGCGGGCAAGGTCATCCGGATCACCAAGACCGGAAACCCCGACCTGGAAGTGACCGGGGTGGAAGCGACCGTGCCCGGATTCGGCTTCAACGTGGCCGAAGTGAAAAAGGGGGAGGAATACACCTTGACCGTGGCCCCGGCGGGGACACCCGAGCCCGGCAGGAAAAGAGGGGATATCATCTTCCGCACCAACCAGCCGGACCAGGCCGAACTTCGAATTCCCATATCCAGTTTCTATCCGAAGCCGGCGCCGACGCGGACGCCGGAAAATCCGGAAAAAAGATAAAATGCCTTTGGCGGGATGTTTAGAATGGCTTCATGCGATTATAAGGGGAGTCCAACTACGGAATGGTCTCCCCGGCTGCCCGGGAGGGGTAACCTGACCCCGGCAAAAGGAGCAATTGCGGGCTTGCTGCTGATTGTCGCCCTGACCACCCGCGCGGGTTGGGCGGACGATCATAGCCCGGCGGCTGAGGAGGTCCTGGTCACATATTTCCATGGCACCTACCGCTGCGGGCCCTGCCTGGAGATCGAGCGAATGGCCCGCAAAACCGTGGAGGAGCGCTTCGCCCCCGAACTGGAAGAGGGACGGATGCGGTGGCGAAGCGTGGACTATGACCTGCCCGGGAACACCCGTTTCCTGGCCGAATACGGCCTGACCTGTCCCTCCCTGGTCGTCACCAGGATCGCTGACGGGAAGGAATCGTCACGGACGTTGCTCGAGCGCACCTGGGAGTTGGTCGATTCCGACCCGGAGGCCTTGACGGATTACGTCGCCGCCGGGGTGGGCCGGATGCTTTCCGAAACCGACTGAACTCCAATCCGGGCATCCGCTACAACCAATGCCCTCAGCGCGCGAGCGCCTTACCCGGCTTGACGCCCTGCACATCGGCTGAACGCACGTAGCGCTCAATCCCGCTGCCGGGAAACCAATCCTTGATAAACTCCTTGCTCGCATCCTTCACCGTCACGCGGCTATCGAGGAACCCCACCGCCCATAGAATCTCCTCCAACTTTCGGACCGGGAGCGCCCCGGCCACGCATCCCGAATGCTTGTCGAAATCGTCGCGCACGGGCTTCGGAACCGGTTTGACGGCCACGACATCGGAGATTGCCAGGCGTCCGCCGGGCTGGAGCACCCGGAACGCCTCCCGGTACACCTGCTCCTTGTCGGGCGAAAGGTTGATAACGCAATTGGAAAGAATCACGTCCACGCTCGCGTCGGCTACGGGCAGGTGCTCGATCTCGCCGAGCCGAAACTCGACGTTTCTGAAGCCGCCCTTCCGGGCGTTCTCGCGCGCCTTGGCGACCATCTCCGGCGTCATGTCCACGCCGATGACCCGCCCGCGCGGTCCGACCCGCCGCGCCGCGAGAAAGCAGTCGAATCCGCCGCCGGCCCCCAGGTCCAGCACAACCTCGCCCTTCCTGAGGCCGGCGACGGCCCGCGGATTCCCGCAGCCGAGGCCCATGTCCGCGCCTTCGGGTACGGCGTCGAGGTCATTCTGCGAGTATCCGAGTTTGGCGGATTGGGCTTTGACCGATGGGGCCTGCGGCGAACAGCAGGAGGGCGTCCCGCAACCGCTCTGCGCGCCGGTCGCAATGCCCGCGTAGCGTTCGCGCACGATCTTTCGAATGTCGTCCTTGTTTCGTGAAGCCTTCATTCGATCTCTCTTGGCGGGGTTCACTTCACTATTCACTATTTCTCTCCTTTTGTTTTTCGATGTCCGCCTGCACACGTTAGAAGATCGCCAACAGATACAATCCTGCGCCGACCAGCAACACTCCCGCCACGGCGCGAATTCCGGCATCGGCTTTCTGCATCTTGAGCGATGCTTTGCCGAACGATACGCCGAAAAGGATCACCGCCAGCGGGATGCTGAAACCGATCCCGAACGCGGCCATGAGCAGCATGCCCCATAGAATTCGCCCCATCAAGAGGCTGGCGCCGATGACGATGTAGATTCCCGGATTGCAGGGCAACGACACGGCGGCCACGCCGCCCCCGAGGAATAATCCTCCCAGCATCGCGCCCATCCCGCCGCCGGATGCCGCGGCGGCGCCGGACTTCGCGGCGCGACTGGGCAGCTTGAAGGGCAGCAATTTCAGCGTCGCCAAGCCAAAGAGCACCGCGACGACTCCCGCGAATATCTTCCAGTACCGGCCCAGAAACGCCTGCGCCGCTTGACCGATCAGGCCGGCCGCGAATCCGAGTATAATCAGCGCGATCGTCGTGCCGACCAGAAACCATGCCGCCGAAGCCGCCGCCGCGCGCCGGTTTGTATCCCGTCTTGTGCCCGAGTAGGCCACGAGCACGCCCATGGCCGGAAGAGTGCAGCACGCGCTGGCAATCGCGCTCACCAACCCGAGCAGGAACGCCAGGGGAAGGGCCATCGGCCCCATGCTGGCGGCCTGAAGCGTCTCCGTCGCCCATTTTAACAATTCGGCCATATCGTGAACTCCTTAATTGCACCCCACCGGTCCGCATCCGCCGCGGCCGGCGCCGCAACCGCCGGAACCGGAGGCGGCCACCAGCGCCTGAACGAGTTTGGTCTCCGTGATATCGCCCGATGCAGCGCTCATGCCGCCGCCCTTGACCAGCGCCACGACACCAGGCACCGCCATCTGCATGGCGAGTTGTTCGTAGTCGCGCGACCCCTCCTTCAGCGCGAACAACCCGATCTTGCCGCCGCGCAACTGCGGCTCGATCATCCGCATGGCGCTTCGAAGCGGGGCCATCGGCGCCGCGGCGGCCGTCTCCCCCCTGCCCGGCAAAAAGACGAAAACGCCGAATGTGTCGCCCGCCACGGAGTTCAGGTCCGACAATGCCCCCAGTTCCTTGAGGGCCTCCGCCGCCGGCGCCGGGTTGGCTTCCCGGGACTCCGGGGCGGGAGCAGCCACGTCAGGCAACGCGGCAAATCCCGCCGGCGCCGCGCTGGCGGCGCCATTGTCCTTTACCATGGCTCTGATGACCAGCACGCCGGCAACGACAAGAATGACGATCCCGGCAACCATCCGCCTGCTCCCGTTCGATCCCGATGTCCCGCAAGCGCATCCCGGCGCGCAGGCGCCTTTATCCTGTCTCTTGGCATCGTCTTCGTTCATGTCAGCGCTCCTTTTCCGGTTGACTTGATTCCGGGAGTGAGAAATCAACAACAGCCTTTCTTTTCCGGCGCGCCGCCGGGGCAGCAACCTCCTGAAGGCTGCTGCCGTGGGGGCGCCTCAAGAATTCCGGAAGAGTATTGTTTCATGGCGGCCATGGCGCCCTTCTCGACCATGTGCCCGACGGCAATCGCCTCGCGGATCTCCTCGTCGGTCAACCCGGCTTCGCGCGCCTTGTTGACATGATATTCCAGGCAGGGCTGACAGTGCGCCCCCACCGAGGCCCCGACCGCGATCATTTCTTTGGTTTTTTCGTCCATTCTCGTCTCTCCTTTCGTGGTTAACGTTTCTCCATTCCAGCAACATTACTTCAGTCTCGCGAGCGGGGGTAGACGCGCTGGTTGCCGATTTTTCCGTTGCGCAGGATCAGCAGCAGGCAGCCTTCCTCGATCCGCAACGCTTCACGGACGATTGCATTCCGCACAAAAGCCATCGACTCATGAGCCAGAGCGTATACGGCCTTCTTTATGCTCCAAGCTCCTTTGGTTATTTCGGCATATACCGAAACATAGTAAATGCGCACATGTTTGTCAACCCCCCATCCGAAGCCCCCGCTTCCTTCCGGGCTTCGGGGCGAAAAGTGATCGAGACAAGACTGAAGGCGGCAAAAGAGAGGCGGCGGGAGGAAATTTTGAACAACATGGATTGGCTTATAACCGAACTCCGGAAGGAAAAAGAATTTGACCTCGCCAATGCTAATGCTATATTTCACCACATAACGAATGAAGCAATCCTGCCGGCTGGACAAGTCGCAGGCCGGAGAAGGTGAAGCGAACTCTGGTCCGGCGGGAGCAATTTAAAGGAGACGTATGAACGGCGAAGCCATGCGGGCGACGTTGCGGGTGACCAAGGCGCTGGCCGACCTGCAACGGGTTCGGATTCTTATGATGCTGCGGCCGGGCGAGATATGTGTCTGCCAAATCGTGGAAGTTCTCGGGTTGGCGCCGTCAACCGTCTCGAAACATTTGTCCATCTTGGCCGGCGCCGGGCTGGTGGATTCCCGGAAGGAGAGCCGGTGGATGTACTACCGGCTGCCGGATGAAACGGCGGGAGCGTTCGTTCGCCCCCTGCTGAAGTGGCTGGGCGAGGCCCTTAACAACGACGAGACGACGACGGACGACAAGAAAAAACTAAAAGCCGTCGTGGCCGCCGGACTGAACTCTCTGTGCCGGCAGCAACGAACACGAAACGAATAGACAAGGGAGCGGGGAAGGGTGGCGGTGGCGGCAACCTGAGCGACAATCAGGAGGCATGAATATGAGCAAACAAGCAATCGCCGGTGACGAAAGGAAACTGACCAACGTCTTCGAGCGCTACCTGACCATCTGGGTGGGGCTCTGCATCGTTGTCGGGATCCTCCTGGGCAAGGTCGCCCCGGGGATAGCCCAGTACCTTGACGGCCTGGCCATTTACGTCAACGAGGCCCCGGTGGTTTCGATCCCGATCGCGATCTGCCTTTTCTTCATGATGTATCCGATCATGGTCAAGATCGACTTCGCCTCGGTGATCAAGGCCGGGCGGAGCGGCAAACCGGTCCTGCTGACCCTGTTCGTGAACTGGTGCATCAAGCCCTTCACGATGTACGCGATCGCGATGTTGTTTTTGGGGGTTCTCTTTCGCTCTTTTATCGGGGCCGAGGCGACCGACCTGGTGAAGATGCCGTTCGGTCTCGATCTGCCGGTGGGGGCGGTTCACGGGGCGGGGACGGTGGTCCTCCACCAAGGGATAAAGATGCTGGAGGTTCCGCTCTGGCGAAGCTACCTGGCCGGCTGCATCCTGCTGGGGATCGCCCCCTGCACGGCGATGGTCCTGGTCTGGGGCTACCTCTCCCGGGGCAACGACGGCCTCACCCTGGTGATGGTGGCCATCAACTCCCTGACCATGCTGGTCCTCTACGGGCTGCTGGGCGGTTTCCTGCTCGGGGTGGGGCGTCTTCCCGTGCCCTGGCAAGCCCTGGTTCTCTCCATCGCCATCTACGTGGCCCTGCCCCTGGCGGCGGGCTTCCTCTCCCGGAAGTGGATCATCGCGGCCAAGGGCGAAACCTGGTTCCGGGAGAAGTTCCTCCACGTCCTTACCCCGATCACGATCATCGCCCTGCTGATCACGCTGGTGCTGCTCTTCAGTTTCAAGGGCGAGGTGATCCTGACCAATCCGCTGACGATTCTCTGGATCGCCATTCCGCTTTTTATCCAGACCATGCTGATCTTCTGGATCGGCTACTGGCTGGCCCGCCGGTTGAAGCTGACCTACGCGGATGCCGCCCCGGCGGCGATGATCGGCGCCTCCAACCACTTCGAGGTCGCCATCGCCACCGCCACCATGCTCTTCGGCCTGGCCTCGGGGGCGGCCCTGGCCACGGTGGTCGGGGTCCTGATCGAGGTCCCGGTGATGCTCTGGCTGGTGAAGATCTGCCTGCGCACGCAGCACTGGTTCCCCGCGGCCGAAGCCAAGGGCTCTTTTGCGCTTTGAGCGGGTTTATGGAACCGGCGGTTCTATTGCAGGAATGCCTTCCGCCTTGGCTAACGATCCTCTGAGGCCGCTAAACTCGTGCCGACCGAAATCCTTATCATCGGGGGAAGCGATGCCGGGATCAGCGCGGCCCTGCGGGCCCGGGAACTGGATGCCTCCGCCCGGGTCACCGTGGCCCTGGCCGACCGCTACCCGAACTTCAGCATCTGCGGGCTGCCCTTTCTCTTAAGCGGCGAGGTCGCCGACTGGAAGTCCCTCGCCCACCGGACCGCCGCTGAAATCGAAGGGCAGGGAATCTCGCTCCTTCTCGAACATACCGCCACCGTCATCGCCCCGGACCGGCGGGAGGTAAACTTTGCCGGCCGGGACGGCTCGCCGAAGAAACTCGGCTACCAAAAGCTGATCGTCGCCACCGGGGCTGAGTCCATACGACCCCCGATTGCCGGTCTCGACCACCCGGGCGTCTTCTTTCTGCGCTGGATGGACGACGCCTTCGCCCTGAAGACCTTCCTGGAGGAGAAGCGGCCCCGCCGGGCGGTGATCGTCGGGGCCGGCTACATCGGCCTGGAGATGGCCGATGCCCTGACCCGGCGGGGGCTGGAGGTGGAGGTGGTCGAGTTTGCTCCCGAGGTTCTCTCCACCCTCGATCCGGAACTCGGTGAGATCGTCCGCCG
>CAZIEA010000009.1:0-3974 GCA_964538495.1 uncultured bacterium
AGGTAATCCAGGGCGAAACGGATCCCGGCCAGCTCCCGGCCGCCCACGGCGAGGTCGCGGGGGATCCCGGCGCCGACGGCGACCAGGACGGCGTCGCCGGAGCGCCGGAGGTAGCGGGCGGAAACGTCCGCACCCGCTTCTACCCCGGTTTGGAAGATCACCCCCTCGGCTTCGAGTTGAGCCAGGCGCCGCTCGAGCACGGATTTTTCCAGCTTGAAGTCGGGGATTCCATAGCGCAACAACCCCCCGGGCCGGGGCGCCTTCTCGAACACGGTTACCCGGTGGCCCCGGCGGGAGAGTTCCTGGGCCGCGGCCAGCCCGGCCGGGCCGCTCCCGATCACGGTCGCCCTCTTGCCGCTCTTTTCCGGGGCGGGCCGGGGCGCGATCCAGCCCTCCCGCCAACCGCGCTCGGCGAGCTCGAGCTCGATCAGGCGGATGGAAACCCCGCCGAACCCGGGATCGATGGTACAGGCGGCCTCGCACGGGGCCGGGCAGACCCGGCCGGTGATCTCGGGGAAGTTATTGTCGGCGTGCAGGATCTTTAACCCCTCCCGCCATTGCCCGCGGAAGACCATTTCGTTGAAGTCGGGAATCCGGTTGTTCAGGGGGCAGCCGAAGCCGTGGCAGAAGGGGATCCCGCAGTCCAGGCAGCGTCCCGCTTCCGCCGCCAGGCGGTCGGAGGCGGGAAAATTTTCGACCTCGCGGAAGTCTCCTAACCTTTCCCGGACCGGCCGCCGGGAAGCCTCCAGGCGGGAGAGATCGAGAAAGCCGCCCGGCTTACCCACGGTAAACCTCCTCGGTGGCCGCCACCGTCTCTCCGCGTACGTCCTCGGCCTCCCGCATCCGCTCCAGAACCCGGCGGTAGTCTATCGGCATCACCTTGACGAAGAGGGGAAGCCGGGACTCCCAGTTCTCCAGGAGAAACCGGGCCCGCTTGCTCCCGGTGCGCTGGCGGTGCCGCTCGATCAATCCGCGCAGAAAAGCGACGTCGTCCCGGCGCCAGACGCTCTCCAGGTCCACCATGTCCAGGTTGCAGCGGGTGTCGAAAAGCTCGTTCTCGTCGTAAACATAGGCGGTCCCCCCGCTCATGCCGGCGGCGAAGTTGTCCCCGGTCGGGCCCAGGACCACCACCGTGCCCCCGGTCATGTATTCGCAGCCGTGGTCCCCCACGCCCTCGACCACCGCCACGGCCCCGGAGTTGCGGACCGCGAAGCGCTCCCCCGCCAACCCCAGGATGAAGACCTCGCCGGCGGTGGCGCCGTAGAGGACGGTGTTGCCTACGATCACGTTTTCGTGCCCGATAAAGGAGCTTTCCTCCGGGGGGACCAGGACGATTCTCCCGCCCGACATCCCCTTGCCCAGGTAGTCGTTGGCTTCCCCCCGGAGCAGGAGGGAAACCCCGGGGGCGAGGAAGGCCCCGAAGCTCTGCCCGGCGCTTCCGGAGAATTCGATTTCGACGGTGTCCTCGGGCAGACCCTCCGGCCTGCGCCGGACGATCTCCCCGCTCAGGCGGGCCCCCACGGCCCGGTGGATGTTGCGGATCGGCATCTGCAGGGAAACCTTTTCACCCCGCTCCAGCGCGCCCCGGCAGAGCGGGATAATATCGTCGTCCAGGACCGGCCCGATTTTCTCCTGGGCGGTGACTTTTCTCCGCGGGGCCCCGAAAACGGGCGCCGGCGAGAGAAGCCCGGAGAGGTCCAGCCCGCGGGTCTTGAAGTGGTCCGGGGCGGGTTTGAACTCCAGCATGTCCGTCCGCCCGACCATTTCCTCGACTTTACGGAACCCCAGGGAGGCCATCAGCTCGCGGAGCTCCCGGGCGACGAAGAGCAGGAAGCGTTCGATGTACTCGGGCTTCCCGGCAAATTTTTCCCGGAGCCGCTCGTCCTGGGTGGCGATTCCGACCGGGCAGGTATTGAGGTGGCACTTGCGCACCAGTAGGCACCCCAGGCAGACCAGCAGGGTCGTTCCGAACCCGAATTCCTCCGCGCCCAGGCAGGCGGCGATAGCCACGTCCCGTCCGGTCTTCAACTGTCCGTCGGTCTGGACCCGGATGCGGTCCCGGAGCCGACTCCGGATCAAGGCCTGCTGGGTCTCGGCCAGCCCGAGTTCCCAGGGCAGGCCGGCGTGCCGGATGCTGGTCAGGGGCGATGCCCCGGTGCCCCCATCGTAGCCGGAAATGAGCACCAAGTCGGCCCGGGCCTTAGCCACCCCGGCGGCGATGGTGCCCACTCCGGTTTCGGCCACGAGCTTGACCGAAACCGCCGCGGAGGGGTTGGCGGTTTTGAGATCAAAAATCAACTGGGCCAGGTCCTCGATCGAATAGATGTCGTGGTGTGGGGGAGGGGAGATCAGGGTCACCCCGGGGGTGGTATGGCGGACCCGGGCGATTTCGGAGCTGACCTTGTGCCCCGGAAGCTGCCCCCCCTCTCCGGGCTTGGCCCCCTGGGCCATCTTGATCTGAAGTTCGTCGGCCCCGGCGATATAGCCCGCGGTTACCCCGAAGCGCCCGGAGGCGATCTGGCGAACTCGGGAGCGGCGGGAGTCTCCGTTCGGCTCCGGGACCATGCGCTCCGGGTCTTCCCCTCCCTCCCCGGAGTTGGAGCGGGACCCCAGGCGGTTGAGGGCGATCGCGATGGTTTCGTGGGCCTCCCGCGAAAGGGAGCCCAACGACATCGCCGCCCCCACGAAGCGCTTGACGATTTCGGTTTCAGGTTCGACTTCCGCCAGCGGGACCGGTTCGCTCTTTCGGAATTCGAGAAGGCTGCGCAGAGTGGCGTGCTCCCGGCTCTGGTCGTCGATCAGGGCGCTGTAGCGGCGGAAAAGACTCCAGTCGCCGGTTCGCACCGAATGCTGGAGCGCGGATACGGACTCGGCGGTCCAGAGGTGCTTTTCTCCCCCCGCCCGGAAGTGGTAATGTCCCCCGGTTTCCAGGAGATCCTCCCCGGCGAAGGCGCTCCGATGGCGCTCCCTGGTTTCAGCCGCGATCTCCTCCAACCCGATTCCGCCGAGGCGCGATACGGTTCCGGTGAAGCAGGCTTCGACCAGACCGGCTTCGAGCCCGATCGCCTCGAAGATCTGGGCTCCGAGATAACTGCGGACGGTGGAGATGCCCATCCGGGAAAGGGTTTTCAGGAGCCCCTTCTTCAGGGCGGTGATGTAGTTTTCGATGGCCGCCTCGGGCCGCAGGCTTTTTCCCAGCATTCCGGCCCCGGCCAGGTCCGCCACGGTGTCATAGGCCAGCCAGGGGCAGACGGCGTTGGCTCCGTAGCCGATCAGCAGCGCCAAGTGCATCACTTCCCGGGCCTCCCCGGTTTCGACCACGATTCCCACTTCCGAGCGCAAACCCCGCCGGATTAGATGGTGGTGGAGGGCGCCCGTGGCCAGCAGCGAGGGGATGGGGGCTTGGCGCTTTCCGGCGGCCCGGTCCGAGAGAACGATCACGGTCGTCCCTTCCGCGATCCGGCTGCAGGCGAGTTCGCAGATATACTTGAGGGCGGAGGCCAGATCTCCCCGTCCGCTTCCGGCGGGGAAGGTGATGTCGATCCCGGCGGCCTTGACCTCCGGGAGCGTCGAAGCCCGGATCCGGGCGATGTCCTCCGGAGTCAGGATCGGGTGCGGGAGCTTGAGGCGGCGGCAGTGGCCGGGGGTTTCGTCCAGGAGGTTGGGCTGCCGCCCCACCCAGTCCATCAGGGACATCACCAGTTCCTCGCGCAAGGGGTCGATCGGGGGGTTGGTGACCTGGGCGAAGAGCTGCTTGAAATAGGAAAACACCAACTGCGGCCGGCGGGAGAGGACGGCCAGGGCGGCGTCATGGCCCATCGAGCCGACCGGCTCCTGCCCCGAGGCGGCCATGGGGGCGAGCACCATCCGGAGTTCCTCCGAGGTGTAGCCGAAAATCCGCTGGAAAGTTTGCCGGTTTTCGCCCTCGCCCGGGGATACGGCGGCGGGAGAGGGCATTCCCCGGAGTTCGAGGC
>CAZIEA010000009.1:3984-4850 GCA_964538495.1 uncultured bacterium
CGACCAGAAACATCCGTCCGGGCTGGAGGCGCCCCCGGGAGAGGATGTCTCGCGGAGGGATGTCGAGCACGCCGGTTTCCGAGGCTAGCACGATCATGCCGTTGCGGGTGACCGTGTAGCGGGCGGGCCGCAGCCCGTTGCGGTCGAGAGTGGCTCCGAGGTGGCGCCCGTCGCAGAAGACCATGGCGGCCGGGCCGTCCCAGGGTTCCATGATCGCGGAGTGGTATTCGTAGAAGGCCCGTTTGTCGGCGCTCATGTGGAAACGGGTTCCCCATGCCTCCGGAATCATCATCATCACGGCATGCGGGAGGGAGCGCCCATCCCGGACGATCAGTTCCAGGACATTGTCGAAAACGGCCGAATCGCTGCCGGTTTCGTCGATCACGGGGAGGATTTTTTCCAGGTCCCGGCCGAAAACCCGGGACTTCAGGATCTTTTCCCGGGCCCGTAGGCGGTTGATGTTTCCGCGCAGGGTGTTGATCTCCCCGTTGTGGGCGAGCAGCCGGAAAGGCTGGGCCAGTTTCCAGGCCGGGAGAGTGTTGGTCGAGTAACGCTGGTGGACCACGGCGTACGGGCTCCGGAACCCCTCGTCCTTAAGATCCGGGTAGAAAGCCCCCAACTGGGGAGCGGTGAACATCCCTTTGTAAATCAGGGTCCGGCTGGAGAGGCCGCAGATGTAAAACCCCTCGATTTCGGCCAGGGCTTTCTCCGCCAGGCGGCGGGCCAGGTAGAGCCGGGCTTCCAGATCTTCCGCAGGAGCCTCCGCCGGGGAGAGAAAAGCCTGGGCGATGATGGGCATGGAGGCGAGGGCCATTTCCCCCAGGCAGGAAGGCTTGACCGGGACCTCCCGCCAGCCCAGGAACTTG
>CAZIEA010000009.1:4860-9539 GCA_964538495.1 uncultured bacterium
CTGGTCAGGCCGCACTACAACGCAGACTCGCAACCCCGCGGCCGCCGCGGCTTTTTCGAGCCCCCGCCGGCAGCGGGCCGAGATTTCCGGCTCGCGGGGGAGGAAGATCATCCCCACCCCGTAGCTTCCGGCCGGGGGGAGGCCGAGCCCGGAATTTTCTCCCTCGCCCCGGAGAAACCCGTCCGGGATCCCGACCAGGATCCCGGCCCCGTCCCCGGTGTTGCGGTCCCCTCCGACCGCCCCCCGGTGTTCGAGATTGACAAGAACCTCGAGCCCCCGTTCCACGATCGCGTGGTCGGCGCGCCCGTCAATCCGGGCGACAAAGCCGACCCCGCAGCCGTCCCTTTCGTCCCGGGGATCGTGGACCGGGCTGGGTTTGAGGGGTGTCTTCATGCCGCTCATCCTGAAGCTTTTTCGAACCCTTCCGTCGCGGCGGACTCAGGTTCGAGAAAGTTCCCGGGCCCGGATGCCGGCGAAGCCGCTTATCGCCCGCGTCGGCGGGTTTCAGAGGATGGGAAGGTAACGTTCAAGTTCATACCGGGAGACGTGGATCCGGTAGCCGTCCCACTCGATCTCCTTGTTCCGGATGAAGGAATTGAAGAGATGCTCCCCGAAAACCTCCCGGACCAGGGTGCTCTCCCGGACGTTGCCCAGGGCGGCGTAAAGGTTGGCAGGAAGCTCGCGGATGCCGCGGGATTCCTTCTCCTCGGGGGTCATGTGGAAGATGTTGTCCTCGATCGGGGCCGGAAGCTCGTATTTTCCCGCCAGGCCCCTCAGACCCGCGCCCAGCATGACGGCGAAGGCCAGGTAGGGGTTGGCCGAGGGATCGGGGGCCCGGAACTCGAACCGGGTGGAGTGTTCCTTGCCCACCTGGTAAAGGGGGACCCGGACCATGGTCGAGCGGTTGCGCCGGGCCCAACTGATGTAAACCGGGGCCTCGTAGCCCGGGACCAGCCGCTTGTAGGAATTAACCCACTGGTTGGTCACGGCGATGAGTTCGGGGGCGTGACGCATGATCCCGGCGATGAAGCGGCGGGCGGGGGAGGAGAGGTTGTATTCGTCCTTGGGATCGAAGAAAGTGTTTTTGCCGTTCTTGAAGAGCGACTGGTGGACGTGCATCCCCGAGCCGTTCTCCCCCATCAGGGGCTTGGGCATGAAGGTGGCGTGCACCCCGTGCTGGCGGGCGATCTCCTTGGTTACGAAGCGCAGGGTCATGACGTCGTCGGCCATCTTGAGGGCGTCGCCGTAGCGGAGGTCGATCTCGTGCTGGGAAGGAGCTACCTCGTGATGGGTGCATTCCACCTGCATTCCCATGGCGTCTAGGGCGTAGGCGGTTTCCCGGCGCAGGTCCGTTCCCAGGTCCGGGGGGATGAGGTCGAAATATCCACCCGCGTCCAGGATCTCGGGGGCGACCGCGCTCTTGAAATAGAAGAACTCCATCTCCGGACCTACGCTGTAGACATAGCCGTCCGCGGCGGCTTTTTGGAGCATTTTTTTCAGAGCCTGCCGCGGGTCCCCGGGGTGGGGCTGGCCGTAAGGGTCTTCGATATCGCAGATGATCCGGGCGACCGGTCCCTCTGACGGGGTCCAGGGCAGGATCCGGAAGGTGGAAGGGTCGAGGATGGCCATGACGTCGCTTTCCTCGATCCGGGCGAAGCCCTCGACCGAGGAGCCGTCGAAGCCCACTCCTTCTTCCAGGGCGCCCTCCAGTTCCCCGTCGGAAATCTCCATGGATTTCAGGCGCCCGAGGATGTCGGTGAACCAGAGCTGGATGTGCTGGATGTTGCGTTCCTTTACCTGGGCGAGAATTTCCTTTTTCAGCTCCGTCATTTTCCCCTCCTTTAGCGTTCCAGGATCGCCGTGGCCTCCTCCATTTGGGCGTCCATGATATAGGTCAAGCCGGAAACCTTGGCTGCTTCCTCGGTGAGGGCAACCAGGTCGGCCCGCTTGATGGTGTCCAGGCGGAAACTCCGGGCTCCGGCCATGAGCTGGCTTAAGCCCGTCCGCAGCTTGTCGGTGTAAGTATACATCGCCACCGCTCCCAGGGGCATCGAACTTACGGCTTCCCGCCCGAATTTCTCCGCCAGGGTCTCGTAGGTGACGAAGATTTGCTCCGGGTTCTCCCCGTAGCGCGAGACCGTGTTCGGGAGCTTGGTCCAGGCGGTTTTCCCCTTGCCCTTGATTACGGCCTCGATGTTATCCCCCACGAACCCGGGGATCATCAGGGCTCGCCCCATGCAGACCGCGATAAAATAGGGGGCGCCCATGGCCAGAACCTTGAAGATGTGGTCCTCGGTGGAGAAGCCCCCGGCCATGGCCAGGTCCGGCACCCAGGCGCCGGAGGCGGCCAATTTCTTGGCGAACTTGAAGGCCATGCTCTGGAGGTAAAAAGTCGGGATCCCCCATTCCTGCATCATCCGCCAGGGGCTCATTCCGGTGCCGCCCCCGGACCCGTCGATGGTGAGCAGGTCCACTCGGGCGTTCGAGCACCACTTCAGGGCCATGGCCAGCTCCCGCGGCCCGTAGGCTCCGGTTTTCAGGGTGACTCGCTTGACCCCGAGGGTGCGGCGCAGGGACTCTACGGTCCGGTAAAACTCGTCCTCGACGATGAAACCGAGGCGGGAATGGCGTTCGAATTCCCGGATCGCCCCCGCCTTGAAGGCGGCGGCGATGTCGGGGTTGTCGGGGTTGGGGGTAACGATATAACCCCGGCGCTTGAGCTCGCGGGCCCGGTCGAGTTCCTGGATCTTGATCTCGCCCCCGATGCACTTGGCTCCTTGACCCCACTTGAGCTCGATCGTTTCGATTCCGAGCTTTCCGACCGCGTATTCCGCCACCCCCAGGCGGGTGTCCTCGACGTTATTCTGGACGATGATGTCGCCGAACTCGTCCTGGTACTGCTTGTAGAGCCGGACCCGCCGCTCCAGTTCCGGGGAGCGGACGACCTTGCCTTTCTCGTTCACTTCCAGGGCCGGATCGATCCCGCAGACGTTTTCCCCCACCACCAGCGAGATTCCCGAGATGGCCGCCCCCACCGAGAAGCTGTCCCAGTGGCGGCGGGCGATCTCGGTAGAGCCCAGGGCCCCGGTGAAGACCGGCATTCGCATCCGCACCGGGTGGTTGTGACCGTAGACGGTGGCGGTGTCCACGTCCGGAAAGATGGCTTTGTCGGGATTGGCTTCATCGATGGCCTTGGCCCCCAGGGCGTAGCCCAGGATGTTCAGGTGCGAGTAATCCACCGGGTATTCCTTGTCCCCCCCGGCGGTGATGTCTCCGAACGGGCCCGGGTAGATCACCTCCCGGCCCCGCAGGGAAGAACGGAAGACCTCGCAATTGCCGGCGCAGGAATCCATGCACCGGGTACAGAGCCCCGAGGAGGGAGCGATATCCTGGGAACGGTTCCGGGTTTCGGTGGCGTCGTGTCCGCTGGGACATTGCAGATTCATGCGGTCTTCTCCTCCCAATTTGTATGCCCCCGGGACCGGAAGATAGCCCTTCCGGCCCGGGAGCGGTTTAGGCCCTAAATAAGCATTCTGCGTGCCAAAACTACTAAAATTTCCTAATACTTTGGAAATAAAGGCCATATATCTTTTATGTTCTTGAGCTCTTCCTTGGAAAAGCTACTTAAATGTATAAAACTTATAGCATTAATACATTATTGTAGCTTTGTGAGATAAAAACAGACGAATTTTTCTTCATGTCCTTCATGGTCTTCATGGTGAGAAAAGAAAAGCAATTCTCTGTGGTCTGAAGCCGTTTCTCTGTGAGCTCTGTGCTTTCAACTGCGCCGCTCCGTGGAAAAGAGTTGACACGATAACATTTATCAAATAGTTATTTAAAAATACGCGAAAGAGGAAAGAGCCGATGAAAGCGAAACTGAAGACCGAGGACAGGATCCTGGAGGAAGCCACCAGGATTTTCTCCGAGCGCGGTTACCAGGGGACCACCGTGGCCGCCATCTGCCGGGCCGCTCAAGCCAATATTGCCTCGGTCAGCTACTATTTCGGGAGCAAGGACGGGCTTTACACCGCGGCCTGGGAAAACGCCGCCCGGCAATCCGCCGCCGCCTATGCTGAGACGGATGCGCACGACTCTCCGGAGCAGGCCTTGCGCCGTTTCATCGACTCCATGGTCCGGAGGGCCTTTGACCCCGGCCCGGGTGGGCGCTTTGTCCGGATCGTCCGCTGGGACGTCGAGATGCCGGGAGAGATGATGGAAAAACTGCGCGAGCGCTTCATCCGCCCCCGTCTGCTCGGACTCCAGGAAACGGTTGGGCGCCTCATGGGAGTCTCTCCGGAAGAGCCCCCGGCCCGTTTCGCCGCCGGTTTCATTTACGGCCTGTGCGCGTTTTTCAATATCCGGACCAGTTTTCGGCAGCACCTCCTCGGCGCCCCGGCGCCGGCGCCTAAGGGGATCGAGACGCTGGTCGAGGGCATGCTCGAGTTTGCTCTGGGCGGGATCGGGCGGCTGCGGGAAATCGCCGGGGCAGGATCCTGATGGCCGCCGGGGCGAAAATCCTGCCGCTCCTGTTTTTGACGGCGTGGCTTTCGGGATGTTCGTTTCTGCCCGAGCGGGAAGGACCGTCGGAACCGGAGGTCCCCGAGCGGTTCGGCCGCCCGGGCGGGGACATCCCCGTTCCAGACCGTTGGTGGGAAGAGTTCGGCAGCGCCGAGCTCGAC
>CAZIEA010000009.1:9549-16672 GCA_964538495.1 uncultured bacterium
GGAGCCCCTGGCGGGGAACTTCACCCTCCAGGCGGTCGCGGCTCGTCTTCGCCAGGCTCGGGCCGTCGCCGCGATCGCGGGGGCCGGGCTCTATCCCGATCTGAGCCTGGTCCTGGACGCGGAGGCCGTCCGGGCCCGCACGGGCTCGGGGGAAAGCCGCGCTACCGCCACCAGCGAGAACTACCTGGTCTCCCTGGCGGCTAGTTACGAGATCGACCTCTGGGGCCGGGTCCGTTCGGAGGCGGATGCGGCTTCTTCCCTGGTGGGGGCCGCGGCGGAGGATCTGGCGGCGGCCCGTGTCTCCCTGGGGGCGGAGGTGGCGGTTAGATGGCTGCAGGCGGTGGAACTGCGCGCGCGCCTCTCCCTGGTGGAGAGCCAGGCCGGGACCAACCGGGATTACCTGGAACTGCTGCGCCTGCGCCAGCGCAAGGGCGTTTCCACCGCCCTGGCCGTTTTTCAGCAGGAACAGATCCTGGCCGGGACCGAGGCGCTTCTGCCCCGCCTGGAGGCGGACTTGCAGACCACGCGGCACGAGATGGCGGTCCTGCTCGGCCGCCCGGCCGGTTCCGACCTTGGCTTGAGCGAGACCGAACTCCCCGGCCTGCCGCCTCTGCCCGCGCTCGGGCTTCCTGCCGAGCTGATCGGGCGCCGGCCCGATATCCAGGCCGCTTACCTGCGCCTGGTTTCCTCGGAATACGCCGTGGCGGCGGCCCGGGCCAACCGCTTGCCTGCTCTCACCTTGGGCGGATCGCTCGGCTACCGTTCCGGGGATCTGGATAATCTCCTGCAAAACTGGTTCGCCGGCTTTGCCGCCGGGATACTCGCCCCCCTCCTGGACGGCGGCCGGCGGGGGGCCGAGGCGGACCGGGAGAGAGCCGTTCTCGAGGAACGGCTGGCCGCCTACCGGGAAGTCGTGCTCAAAGCCCTGCGCGAGGTGGAGGACGCCCTGGTCCGGGAGGAGAAACAGGCGGTTTACCTCTCTGCCGTCTCCCGCCAGCATCGGGCTGCTCGGTCGGCCCTGGCCGCCGGCCTGGTCCGCTACCGCAAGGGGGAGAGCGAGTATCTGGATGTCCTGGCCGCGCTCGGATCTGTCCAGGCCCTGGAGCGGGACTTCCTGATCGCCCGCCGCGACCTTCTGCTTTACCGGGTCGGGCTGCTCCGGGCCTTGGCGGAGGCTGGGAGGGCGAACCGACCGAAAACTCCGGAGGCGATGAAAAAGACGATGAATGACCAAGCCCAGAAAAAAATCCGGCCCTTTACGGTCCCGGGTGACCCTGATCTCCCTCCTGCTCCTGGCGGGGGCGGTTTTCGCGGCCTGGCGGCTGATCCGGACCGTTCCCGTCCCCGTCCGGATTCCCCCGGCCGAACGAGTCGCCCTGGTCGAGACGCTCCGGGTCATTCCGACTCGGGAGGAGACCATGGTCGGGGCCTTCGGGACCGTGGTTCCGGCCCGCCAGGTGGATCTCCCGGCCCGGGTTCCTGGACAGATAACCGAAATCTCTCCCGAGTTCGTTTCCGGCGGCCGTTTTCGCTCGGGGGAGGTCATGCTTCGGATCGATCCGGACGACTTCCGGCTGGCCGTGGAACGCGAACAAGCCGCCCTGACCCGCGCCGAGCAGGAATACCGGATGGAACTGGGACGCCAGGATATTGCCCGCCATGAGTGGACTTTCCTGGAGGGGGCGGAGGAAGCCGAGGCGGCGGACCGGGAATTGGCCCTGCGCCTGCCCCAGCTTATGCAGGCGCAAGCCGCCTCCTCCTCCGCCCGGGCGGCCCTGGAACAGGCCGAGCTGAACCTGGCGCGCACCGAGGTCAGGGCTCCCTTCAACTGCGTGGTGATCGAGGAAAATCTGGACGTAGGTTCCCAAGTTGCCGCCCAGAGCACGCTCGCGCGGCTGGTGGGCACCGACGAATTCTGGGTTCTCCTCACCTTGCCGGTTTCGGAGTTGTCCTGGATTGGGGCCGGGGAAGGCGAGCTGGCCGCGAGAGTCTTTCTCTTTTCCACCGGGGCTTCGTCTGGGCAGGCGGGTTGGGAAGGCCGGGTGGTCAGACTGAAGTCCCACCTCGAGGCCGGCGGGCGCCTGGCCCAGGTTGTAGTGGAGGTGCCCGTCCCCCTGGAGGCGAAGCCTCCCCTGCTCCTGGGGACTTATGTCCGGGCCGAAATCCGGGGCCGTGCGGTCGAGGGAGTTTTCGCCGTCCCGATCACGGCCCTGCGGGAAGGCGGCCGGGTCTGGGTAATGGACGGGGACAGCCGGCTCCGGATCCGGCCGGTCGAGGTGCTTCGCAAAACACCTGACCGGGCCCTGCTCGGCTCGGGCCTGGAAGCCGGGGATATCCTGATCGCCGGCGACCTGGCCTCCCCGGTGGAGGGGATGCTGCTCCGGGAAATCGATAGCGGAGGAGGGGAGTGATTCCGCCCGCCCATTCCGAGGAAGGTTCCGGCCCGATTGCCTGGATGGCCAGGCACCCGGTTGCTGCCAACCTCCTGATGCTCACGCTGCTGCTGGGCGGGCTCTTCCGCGCCTCCTCGATCAAGCAGGAGGTCTTCCCCGATTTCGATCTCGATACGGTCTCGGTCACCGTCCCCTATCCCGGGGCCGGGCCCGAGGAAGTGGAACAGGGGATAATTCTCGCGGTCGAGGAAGCGGTCCGGGGCCTGGAGGGGGTGAAGGAAGTCCTCTCCACCGCCCGGGAAGGGGCGGGGACGGTCAATATCGAACTCCTGTCCGGGGCCAACCGGCAGAAGCTCTACCAGGAAATCCAGCAGGAGGTGGACCGCATCACCACCTTCCCGGAGGAAGCCGAAAGACCCCAGGTCGTTCTGGCCGCGATCAAGCGCCAGGTGGTGGATTTGGCCCTGCACGGGGACATACCCGAAACGGTTCTGAGGGAGCTGGCCGAGCGCGCCCGGGAGCGGCTCCTGCAAAGTCCGGAGATCACCCAGGTGGAACTGAGCGGGATCCGGGATATGGAAGTGGGGATCTACCCCGGCCGGGGTCGCCTCCGGGAATACGGGCTCACCATCCCGGTCCTGGCTGCCCGGGTTCGGGCGGCCGCCCTGGAACTGGCCGGGGGCGGGCTCAAGACCGAGGGCGGCGAGGTCTTGGTCCGTTTCCGGGACCGGCGGGATTACGCCGCGCAGTTCGCCGAAATTCCGGTGATCGCCTCCGGCACCGGCGGGCAGGTCCGCCTGGGGGAGATTGCTCGGGTCACGGACGGGTTCGAGGATTCCGAGCGCTTCGCTACCTATGACGGGGAGCCCTGCGTCCTGATCGAGGTCTATCGCGTCGGGGATCAGACCCCGGGCTCCGTGTCCGCCGCGGCTCGGGAAGTGATGGAGAAGCTCAACGCCGCCTACCCGCCCGGGGTCCGGCTCAGCGTTCTCAACGACCGCTCGGAGGTTTACACCCAGCGGGCCGATCTCCTGCTCAAGAACGGTCTCATGGGGCTGGTTCTGGTCCTCCTGCTCCTGGGGCTTTTCCTCCATCCGCGCCTGGCCTTCTGGGTGATGATGGGGATTCCCATTTCCTTCCTGGGCGCCTTCCTTTTCCTCCCCCACCTGGATGTCTCCATTAACATGATCTCCATGTTCGCCTTTATCATCGCCCTGGGGATCGTGGTGGATGACGCCATCGTGGTGGCGGAGAACATCCACGAGTACCGCCAGCGCGGCCTCAACCCCGTGCGGGCGGCCATCTGCGGGACGTGCGAAGTCGCGGTCCCCGTCACCTACAGCGTGCTCACCAACATTGTGGCTTTTCTCCCCCTGCTTTTCATTCCCGGAACCATGGGAAAAATCTGGGCTTTCATCCCTATCGTGGTGATTTCGGTTTTCGCCATCTCCCTGATCGAGAGCCTGCTCGTGCTTCCTTCCCACCTCTCTCACGGCGGTTTTCTCCAGGCCCTGCTTGACCCGGTCACCCGGCCACAGAAAGTCTTTAGCGCCTGGTTTTACCGCCTGGTCCGGGACCGCTATGCTCCGTTTCTGGACCGGGTGCTGAAATACCGCTACCTGGTGGTCGCGGCGGCCTTCGCGGTCCTGATCCTGGTCCTGGGCTACGTCAAGGGCAAAAGGATCGGGATCGAGCTGATGCCGCGGGTGGAGTCGGATTACGCGGTGGTCACGGCCGTGCTGCCCTACGGGGCGCCCCTGGAGCGAACCGAACGGGTCCGGGACCGCCTGGAAGCCGTGGCCCGGGAAGTGGCGGCGGAAAACGGCGCCGACAAACTCCTGCTCGCGATTTACAGCGAGGTGGGCAAATCCTATAACGGGGTTTCCGGGGGACACGTGGTCGAGGTCAGGGCTTTTCTCACCGCGCCCCGGGTCCGCCCGCTCGGGACCGCCGAGTTCACCCGTCTCTGGCGGGAGAAAGCCGGGGAACTCCCCGGGCTCCAGACCCTGGTTTTTGAATCCGACCGGGGCGGACCGGGTTCCGGGGCGGGCCTGACCATAGATCTTGCTCATTCCGACACCGAAATCCTCAACCGGGCCGGGGGCGAGTTGGCCGATTCCCTCTCCCACTTCCCCGCCGTCAGCGACCTGGACGACGGTTACGCCGACGGTAAGCCCCAGCTCGACTTTTCGCTGCGTCCCGAGGGGATCAACCTGGGGCTGACCACCGCCGCCGTGGCCGCCCAGGTCCGGGGCGCTCTTTACGGGAGCGAGGCGCTCCGGCAGCAGCGCGGGCGCAATGAGGTCAAGGTCATGGTCCGGCTCCCCCCCGAGGAACGGGCCTCGGAACACGACCTCGACCGGATCCTGATCCGGACTCCTGACGGGATCGAGGTCCCGCTGCACGAGGTGGCCGAGGTTTCCCGCGGGCGGGCTTATACCACCATCAACCACCGGGGCGGGCGCCGCACCATCACGGTCTCGGGCAATGTCACCCCTCCCTCTGAGGGAACCCGGATCCTGGATGAAGCCAGGTCCAGGATCCTGCCGGGTCTGACGGCCAAGTATCCCGGGCTGGCCTGGAGCTTCGAGGGCCGGCAAGCGGATTTTCGCGAGAGCACCGATGCCATGATCCGGGGACTGCTCTTCGCGCTGCTTATGATCTATGTTCTTTTGGCCATTCCCTTCCGCAGCTACATCCAGCCCGCCCTGGTCATGCTCTCCATCCCCTTCGGGATCATCGGGGCGGTGATCGGGCATATCCTCATGGGCTACAACCTGAGCGTGATCAGCCTGATGGGGATCGTGGCCCTCTCCGGGGTGGTGATCAACGACGCCCTGGTTCTGATTGATTTCATCAACCGGGAAAGGGCCAAGGGGGCCGGCCTCCGGGAGGCGGTCCACGCCGCCGGGGTCAGGCGCTTTCGTCCCATCCTGCTCACCACCCTGACCACTTTCGGGGGGTTGGCCCCCATGATCTTCGAAACTTCCCGCCAGGCCCGCTTCATGATCCCGATGGCGATCTCGCTCGGCTACGGGATTGTTTTCGCCACCGCCATCACCCTGGTTCTCATCCCCTCGCTCTGCCTGATCCAGGACGACGTTACGCGGCTTTTCGGGAAGGTCTTCCGCCGTTTCCTGGCTTGAAAGCGCTACTGATCACATGTAGACATGTAGGTCATGTAGAAGGGTTCAGTCCCCCCAGCCGGGATCGCCCATGTAGCGCACGACGGCGTTGCGGAAATACCCCGCCACCCCCGAATCCGTAAAGCCCGCCGAGCCCTGGTAACAGATGTAGACCCGGCCGGAAGCGATGCCGGCCTCCTGGAAGAGGTCGCCGTTCTTGTCATAGGGCTTGACCTCCCACTGGGTGATCTCGATGGCCCAGGCAGCGCTGGAGTTCCAGCTCGTGGTCTCCTCGCCTTCCTTCTTGGCGATCTGGAACATGCTCTGCCCGCCCGCCCATTCCAGCGGGTGAAAGAAGATGCTGCCGGTCTTGATCTCCCGGGGCAGGTCGATTTTGATATATTCCCGGGCAAAGGAGACGTCCAGGGGGTCCGCGGGCGCGGCATCATTGAGCTGCATGGACCAACTGTCGAAAAAGGGCTGGAATACCACCGACTTGACCTCGAAAGGACGGCCGTCGGCCAATCCCTTCACCGGTTCCGGCGGGATCATGTTCAGGTTGGGGGCTTCGACATATTCCCACTGTTTCGGGTTGAAGAACTGCCCGACCTGGGCGGCCGGGTCGTCCGGGCTCCCGGAAACCTGCTTCTGGCTGGGCAGGCAGCCCAGACCACCGACCAGCGCGGCCAGGGCCGACGTCAGCAAAATCCTTTTCATCCGTACCTCCCCTGATGAGGCGAGGCATCCGCCCCGCCGGTTGCGCGGATTACGCGAATTCAACTTCTTCGTCTCACATGTAGGCATGTAGGGCATGTAGAAAAACAAATGCCGGCACCGGATTTTACGGATTTTCCTTTATGTTCTTCATGATGAGAAAAGCAGGCTGAAGGCTGAAGGAACCGCCGCTCTATTCACATGTAGACATGTAGAACATGCAGTTAAACTCAGTGCTGTCCAAGATAAATTTAGAACAGGAATTTCGTTATTGTAAGTGCTTGAATTTCAATGGCCGCTTGGGGCCTTTGCCTGAATTTCCGGATCAGGTCCCCTCTGATGGCATTATGCTGTCCAAGATGTTTTTTAGGGCATTTATCTCCCTAAAAAACCGGTAATCCCCTGTAAAACGGGGGGGGAGGAGGGGGAAGAGAGGATTATGTGTGGTTTTTGAAGCGATGCGGGTGTTGTTAGAAAGCTATCTTGGACAGATGTGACATGTTCTACATGGTTGAAAAGGCGTCGGTTCTACATGTCTACATGTGAATAGCGCGGCAGGGCTGAAGAGCGCTACGACCGCCGGGAGCGAAAGCGCCGGGCGTCGATGGCGTATTTTTTCACCCGCAAGCCCATGATCCGTTCGGTGAGGCCGAGCAAACGCGCCGCCTCGGCCATGTTGCCCCGGGCCGACTTGAGGGCGTCCAGGATCAGCTCCCGCTCCAGGGACTCCAGGGCGGCGGGGAGCGAGCCCCGGTGGCCGGTCCCGCTGCTTTCGGCCGTCTGCAGGGTGGGGGGGAGGTGATGTCCGTGGATGACCCCGTCATCGGAGAGCAGCACTGCTCGCTCCAGGCAATTTTCCAGTTCCCGGACATTGCCGGGCCAGTGGTAGCT
>CAZIEA010000009.1:16682-21912 GCA_964538495.1 uncultured bacterium
CATCAGGAGATCGATGGCCGGGGTGGAGATGCGGCTGATCGGCTTGCCCGCGGCCCGGGCGTATTTCCCCGCGAAATGGTCGGCCAGCAGCGGAATATCACTCCGGCGCTCGCGCAAAGGCGGGAGGTGGATGGGGAAGACGTTGAGCCGGTAGTAGAGGTCCTGCCGGAAAGTGCCGTCGGCCATCATCTCCTCCAGGTTACGGCTGGTTGCGGCTAGGACCCGGATGTCGGCGCCGATGGTTTCGGTTCCCCCCACCCGCTCGAACTCCTTTTCCTGGAGGACGCGCAGGAGCTTTACCTGGGTGGGCAGGGAGATGTCCCCGATCTCGTCCAGGAAGATGGTTCCGCCCGTCGCCAATTCGAAGCGCCCCCGCCGCCGGCTCACGGCCCCCGTGAAGGCGCCTTTTTCGTGGCCGAAGAGTTCGCTTTCCATCACCGTTTCCGGCAGGGCCGCGCAACTGACTTTGACGAAGGGTTTTCCGGACCGGGGGCTGTTATAGTGGATGGCCTGGGCCACCAGTTCCTTGCCGGTTCCGGACTCGCCCCGGATCAGGACGGTGGCGTCGGAAGGGGCAACTTGGGCGATCTGATCGTAAACCTGCTGCATGGTGCGGGAATTTCCCAGGATGTTGGAGGGGCGGAAGCGATCCCGGAGTTCGGCCTGCAGGCGGATGTTTTCCTCGCGCAGGCGGAGCTGCTCCTCCTGGGCTTCCTGGCGCAGGCGCACCGCCCGGGCGATCATGGCCGAGATGATGGAAAGCAGCCGGATGTCGTCTTCGTGGGACGCGCCCGGGCTGAAGAGGCGGTCCACCGAGAGGGCGCCGATCACCTCGGCCCCGAGCTTGATTGGGACGCAGATGAAGGAGATGTCATGGGGCCCCGGTTTCCCGCGGGCCCCGGTCCGGTCGAGGAATTCCGGTTCCTCGGAGATCCGGGGGATTACGGCGGGAGAGCCCGTGGCGATTACTTTCCCCGTGATCCCTTCCCCCAGGCGGTAGCGCCCCCGGCGCTGCTGCCGGGGAGAGAGACCGTAGGCGGCCTCGATCGAGATCTCTCCGGTCTGGCGGTTGAGCAGGGTCAAGGTCCCCCGCAGCAGTCCCATGCGTTGAGCGATCGCCCCCAGGATCGGCTCCAAGGCCCGGCGGAGATCCAGGCTCCGGTCCAGGACCTGGCTGAGTTCGAAAAGGAGCAGGAGTTCCTCGACCTCGCGCCGAACCTGGGGTTCTTTTTCTCTCTCGGGCATCGGGATACCTCGGATTGTGACAATCCTACCAAAATGTAGCCCTCTCGCGCAATCTCGAGAGTCCCCGCGAACAGAAACTAAGATTTCGCAGATTGCGCAGATTTTTTCTCCACAGATTTCACAGATTTTTACAGATTTTTTCTTCATGTTCTTCATGATCTTCATGGTAAGAACATGAATCTCTGTGAGCTCTGTGGTAAGGAAGTTAAGCGAAGGGAACCACGAATCTCGCGAATCCGCACAAATCAAGGCGCCGGATTACGGATCACTGATTACGGATTACGGTTTTTCCTGAATCCTGCCTTCTGGTTTTCCTGAGCTCTATGCCCTATGCTCTATGCTCTATGCTCGACTACGATTACGACAACGATAGCGATGGCGAACGCTACATGATCTACATGGCCTACATGGTTGAACAGGCGCCCTGAACCCTTGGACAAAAGCCTCCTAATCTTGGCTCGCCCGCGCCGCTGCCTGACGCGGGGCTTGGATCTGGCGATCGGTTTGCTGGTTCTGGCGCTCGCGGCCATCATCCTGAGCGGGGGAGGGATTGTCTCCCTGGCCGGGGCGAGGATCAGCCTGCGCTCCACCGGAACGGCCGGGTTTTTGCTGGCGCTGGCGATCCCGGTTCGCCTGGTCCTTTCCGGCCGCCTGGGCTTGAAGCTTGTCCCCCCTTCGCCGGGACGGGCGACCCGGAATTGGGCGGTGTGGGCGGTTTTTTCCCTGGGCTATCTGCTCTATTCCCTGAAGTTGGGTCTGGCGCCTTTCTGGAAAGGCTATTTCATCCTGTTCTTGCTCGGGTGGGCGGCTTTTATCTTCCTGGGCCTTTTCGGCCGGAAGCCGGTTTTGCTCCTCTCCCGGCGGGGGCGCCTGGCGCTGGTGTCGGCGGCGGCGGCGCTGTTTTTCCTGGTTGCCTACGGGGAGGAGACTCATGCCCCGCGCCACCGCCTGGACATGGGGATTTGGACCCGCTACGATCAGTCCTGGTACCTGAAAATGAGCCGGGATCTTTCCCGTTTTCGTCTGGATTCGGACAATTACCGCTACGGGCCCGGATACCCCCTGCTCGGGGCCCCGTTCGCGGACCTGGTCCCGGTCAATCCCTTCTTTATTCCCAATTTCCTGCTCTATACGGCCGCGGCCGGTTTTTTCTATCTGGCCGGGGAACGGCTCTTGGGACCCGCTTCGGCGGCTCTGGCGGTCTTGCTCTCCCTGGGCCCGCCTTTCGTCGAGTTTTTTTGCCTCCCCTGGAACAGCGCCGTCAGCGTTACGGCCGCCGGCTTCCTGCTCCGGCTGGCGCTTTCCCCCGGCCGCTCCCGGCCGGCGGCGGCCGGGATCGGGTTGGCCCTAGGTTGGAGTTTCGCCGCCCGCTATGCCGACGCTTTGCTATTGCTTCCCCTGGGTTTGGCCGCCCTGCGGGGAAGGGGAGGGGGGAATTACGTTCGGGCCGCTTTGCTCGCCGGCGGCCTTACGGCCCTGGTCCTGGCCAGTCACTGGGCGTTGCTGGGGTCGCCTTTTCATACCCCCTACCATTCCCGGAGCGAGACCGGGATCGGGGACCAGACCCCGGCGGCCTACCGGTTAGGGGATATTCCCTCCCATCTTTTTCAGGTTTTTCTCGCCCCTTTCTCCTTCCCCGGGGCGGCTCGGGATCGGGAGAGCTATCCCATCCTGGCGCGGGCGTTTATCCTGGCCGCCTTTCCGCTGGGGTTGGCCGCCCTGGGACGATTGCGCCGGAGCGGGGAAAAGACCGCCTGGTCCGGTTTCCTGATTTCGCTGGCCCTGGGCTGGGGATTTTATGGAAGCTACTTCGCCGGGGGGGCGGATAACATCATCTACGGGAACCTGCGTTATTATCTTCCCTGGATCCCGGGGGCGGCGATACTCTCCCTTTATGGGATCCGCCGCGCGGCGGCCTGGAGAGTGGAATCATGAAACGGCCTGAGACCTTGTCGAAGGCGGAATCTTCCCTGCCTTACATCGAGGGTTGGGGATCGCTGGCGCTCAACCTCGTTCTCTTTGCGGCCAAGTATGCCGTGGGGACGGCCGCGGGCAGTATCGCGATCGTGGCCGACGCCTGGCACACCCTCTCCGACTCGATCACCTCGCTGCTGGTCCTGATCGGAGTGAAATGGGCGCGCAAGCCCCCCGACCGGGACCATCCCTACGGCCACGGCCGGGCCGAGCCCATCACCGCTCTGGTGATCGGGGTGATCCTGGTCATGGTCGGGGTCAGCTTCGCCAACGATTCCATCGGCCGCCTGCTGGCGCATACCCCGGCCAAGTACGGACGCGCGGCCATTTGGGTGACCGTGATCTCGATCCTGGTCAAAGAGGCGATGGCCAGATTTTCCTCCTGGGCGGGGAGAAAAACCGGATACACCGCGCTCCTGGCCGACGCCTGGCATCACCGCAGCGACGCCCTCTCTTCGCTGGTGATCCTGGGGGGGATCCTGGCCGGGGGCAAGGTCTGGTGGGTGGACGGGGCGCTGGGGCTGATGGTTTCCCTGATGATACTTTACGCCGCCCTGAAGATTTTGCGGGAAGTTCTCGACCCGCTTCTGGGAGAGGCGCCCTCTCCGGAACTCCTGGAGCGGATCGAAATGATTTGCCGGGAGGAAGCGGGAAGCGCTCTTTCCTCCCATCACTTTCATCTTCACCGTTACGGGTTCCACAGCGAGATGACCTTTCATATCCGGCTCCCGGAAACCACCGTGTTGGCCGAAGGTCATCGCCTGGCCAGCCGCCTGGAGGGACGGATCAGGGAGGAGATGGGGATCCACGCCACCATTCACCTCGAGCCCAACCCCGAGTGAGACTAAAAATGCCAGGCATTTCTAGTCTCACCGGGGGTTGCAGAGGCCGACGAGGATTTCCTGGAGCTTGCGCATCCGGCGCACGATCAGCCGGGAGAGATTGAGCATGATCATGGTAAAGGTCCCGGGATCGGTCTGGAAGACCCGGTAGAGAGCGGAGTTGGACAAGGTCAGGGTCCGGAGCGGTTGGAGCGCGCGGATGGTGGCGGCGCAGCGCTCCGGCTCGATGAACTCCATCTCCCCGAAGGTCTCACCGGCGGGAATAAGCGCCAGCCGCCGGAATCCGCCGGGCGCGGAGGGGTCGGCCTTGAGCGCCTCCACGCTCCCCCGGAGCAGGAAGTAGATTCGGTCTTCGAACTCCCCTTCCCGGATCACCTCGGCCCCGGCGGGGAAGTCGGCTTCCCCGAGCAAGGGGAGGATGGCCAGGATTTTCTCCGGAGCCACCCCCCCGAAGAGGCAGTGTTCCTGAAGATACTTGAGGTTAAGCGCGTTTTTCGGCATTGTCGGGTTCCTGGGCGAGTTTAACTTGGGCGGGGGAAAAATCCAAAAAATTCATGATAAAATTTCATTTTCCGTTTCGCGAGGAAGCATGCCGATGAAAAGAAAACTGTTGATTTTGACCTGCCTTGGCCTGTCCCTGGGGGCCGGATGTTCCGGGCGGGGACCGGAATACTGCCAGGGATACGTTGAGGGCGAGTTCGTTTACATTGCTCCCCCCTCCGGGGGAAAGCTGGTCAACCTGGCGGTGGCCCGGGGGGACCGGGTCGCGGCCGGGCAGGTCCTTTACCGCCTGGAGCCGGAACCGCAGAGTTATTCTTCGGATTCCGCCCAAGCGGTTTTGCGGCAGTACCGCAGCCTTCTGGCCGACAAGGAAAAAGGGGAGAGACCCCCGCGGATCGAGTCTCTGGAAGGCGCCTTGGGCCAGGCGGCGGCCCAGGCGGAAATGTCCCGGCTGGAGGCCGAGCGGCTCCGGCCCATTCACGAGAGCAAGTTCGTCTCCGACAACGACTATGACCGAGCGGTCCTGGATTATCGGGCGCGTTCCGAGGCTGTCCGGCAGGCGCGGGGCAATCTGGAAGAGGCGCAATTGGGGGGAAGGGAAGACCAGATCGCCGCCGCCTCGGCCCAGGTGGATTCGGCGGCGGCGGCGCTTCTTCAGGCTCGTTGGG
>CAZIEA010000009.1:21922-31590 GCA_964538495.1 uncultured bacterium
GAGCAGAGGATCGGGCGGGCCCCCGCCGCCGGGCTGGTCTTCGATACTCTCTACCGGGAAGGAGAGCGGGTGGCCCCGGGCGGTCCGGTCGCGATCCTTCTGCCTCCGGAGAACATCAAAATTCGTTTCTTCGTCCCCCAACCCCAACTCCCTCGCCTGGAAATGGGCGGATTGGTGCGATTCCGGGTTCAGGGTTCGGACCGCCTTGACGAAGCCCGCGTCGACTACATCTCCCCGGAGGCGGAATACACCCCCCCGGTGATTTTCAGCCGGGACAACTCCAGCAAGCTGATCTACCTGGTCGAGGCCCGTCCCGTCGCCGACCCCTCCGCGCTCCATCCCGGGCAGCCGGTCGAGGTTTATCTCGCTCCCGGCGGTCGGGAGAAGTGACGATGGAAACCAATCCCGGGCTTGCCATTGATGTCCGGGGGGTGAGCAAAGCCTTCCGGGGAAAAATCGCCGTGGATGCGGTCGACCTCCAGGTCAGTCCGGGCGAGATTTTCGGTTTTCTGGGACCCAACGGATCCGGAAAAACCACCTTTATGCGCATGCTCTGCGGGCTTCTCACCCCGGATGCGGGGGAGGGAACTTGCCTGGATCGGGACATCCTCCGGGAACGGCTTGAGATCAAGCGCCAGGTCGGCTATATGACCCAGCGCTTCAGTTTCTACGAGGACCTGACCATCCGGGAAAATTTGGATTTCGTGGCCCGGGTTTACGGAATTCCCCGGCGGCGGGAGGCGGTGAACGAGGGCATCCGCAAACTCGGGCTCTGGGGGCGCCGGGACCAGTTGGCCGGGGAACTCTCCGGGGGCTGGAAGCAGAGGATGGCCCTGGCCGCCTGCATGCTGCACCGTCCAAAACTCCTCCTCCTGGACGAACCCACCGCCGGGGTCGATCCCAAGGCCCGCCGGGAATTTTGGGACGAGATCCATGGTTTGGCCGCCGCGGGACTGACCGTCCTGATCACTACCCACTACATGGACGAGGCCGAGCGCTGCCACCGGATCGCCTACATATCCCGGGGGCGCATTCTGGCCCGGGGAAAAATCTCCGAGGTGATCGCCGCGGCGGGCTTGAGCACCTGGCGGGTTGAGGGGCCCGGCCTGGCCGGGCTGGCGGTAACCCTGCGAATCTTGCCGGAGGTGGAACAGGTGGCCGCTTTCGGCAACAGTCTCCACGTCAGCGGTCCCGATTCCGGCGCCCTGGCCCGGGCCCTGGAGCCGTTCCAGGCCGGCCCCTGCCGCTGGGAGCCGATCGTTTCCGGTCTCGAGGATGTCTTCATCCACCTGATGGGAGAGTCCCGGGAGAAGCCGGCCTGATGTCTCTTTTTTCCTTTTTGCGGCTGGCGGCCGTGATCCGCAAGGAGTTCATCCAGATGCGGCGCGACCGCCTTACCTTCGGGATGCTGGTCGGAGTCCCGCTCATCCAGATGCTGCTGTTCGGTTACGCCATCAACACCGATCCCCACCACCTGCCCACCGCGGTGCTTTGCGCCGATCCCGGGCCGTTTTCCCGGGCCATTATCAGCACCTTGCAGGTGAGCGGTTACTTCGAACTGATCCCGGGGGAGCCGGACGAGAAAGAGGCGCGGGAGCTCTTCCGGGAAGGGGAGACCCAGTTCATCCTCAGCATCCCGCCCAACTTCGAGCGGGACCTGCTCCGGGGCGACCGGCCCGAGATCCTGCTCGAGGCGGACGCTACCGACCCCTCGGCGGTGGCCAACGCCGTTAGCTCCCTGGGAACCCTTCTGAACCAGGCGGTTTTCCAGGAACTCACCGGCCCCCTGGAGCGGCTTCGCCCCCGGGCCGATCCCTTTGACCTCCGGGTCCACCTCAACTACAACCCGGAGCGCCGGACCCAGGTCAACATCGTCCCCGGGCTGATCGGGGTGATCCTGACTAATACCATGGTTTTCATCACCGCCCTTTCCCTGACCCGGGAAATCGAGCGGGGCACGATGGAAAACCTGCTTGCCACCCCGGTCCGGCCACTGGAAGTGATGCTGGGAAAGATCGCCCCCTTCATCGTCATCGCCTACGTCCAGGTCGCCCTGATCCTGATCGGGGCTCGAATCCTTTTCCATGTCCCGATGGAGGGGAGCGTTTCGCTGCTCCTGGCGGTCTCCCTGGTATTCATCCTGGGCAACCTGGCGGTGGGGATGACTTTTTCCAGCCTGGCCCGGAACCAGCTCCAGGCCGTCCAGATGGCGGTGTTCTTTTTTCTCCCCTCCATGCTCCTTTCCGGCTTCATGTTCCCCTTCCGGGGGATGCCGGGCTGGGCCCAGGCGATCGGGAACGTTCTCCCCCTTACCCATTATCTCCCGGTGGTCAGGGGGATCCTGCTCAAGGGCAACGGTTGGCGCGAGATCGCGCCGCATTTCTGGCCCCTGCTGGCCTTTTTCCTGGCCGCCTTGGCGGTGGGCCTGATCCGCTACCGCCGCACCCTGGATTGAGGCTTCCGCCTGGGGATGGTCCCTTCAGCCTTCAGCCCGCTCGCTTTTTCTCACCATGTAGGACATGTAGAGCATGTAGGAAAATTCGCATAATCCATGGCAGGCGGTATTTTATTTCTACATACCCTACATGGTTGAAAAGGCGGCAGTTGCTTCAGCCTTCAGTCTGTTGTTCCTTCAGTTTTTAGCCTGATTTCGCCCGATTACGACTACGACAACGACAGCGACAACGACCATGAAATAATCTGTGAAATCTGTGGACCGCATTTAGGCGAAAAATAATTTTGAACCAAATCCGCCCCGGGGGAGTCTATATTTTTGAACCAAGGGTAAAGACCCGGAGGAGCGGCAGCCATAGTTGGGATGTAGTTCAGTTCCGGCAAATCGGCCCTGAAGAATGCTCACCTCCCTGAACAGACCAGGGGCCGAGGTGAAATGGCAACCTCCACTGCCGCAAAACCGGGTTGGGAGGGGCGGGGCCACCCGCCCCTCCCTTTTTCTGTCCATAGATTTTCCCGCGAGTCTTATCCTATGGGTCTCATGCGTCCTATGAGTCTTATGGGTCTTAATCCGTGAAAATCTGTGAAATCCGTGGAAAAATAATCCGTGGGAAACGGTTGAAAAACCAAGGAGGCCGGCAATGTTCTGTTTTCAGTGCCAGGAAACGGCGAAAAACCAGGGCTGCACCGTGCGCGGGATTTGCGGCAAACCGGAGGAGACGGCCAATCTTCAGGACCTGCTCATTTTTACGGTCCGGGGGATCGCTTGCTGGGGGGAGAAGGCGCTCGAGCTGAAGCTGGATGTTTCCGATGAGGGAGCGTTCGTCACCCGGGCCCTTTTCGCCACCATCACCAACGCCAACTGGGACAACGAGCGCTTCCGCCTCCTGATCCGGGAAGCTCTGGCCCGGAGGGCCAAGCTCCGGGAGCGAGTGGAGAAGGCCGCCCGAAAAAAAGGGAAAGAAGTTTCCGGGGCTCTGCCGCCGGCCGCCCTCTGGGAGCCGGCTCCGGGCGAGGACTGGGACGCCAAGGCCCGCCAAGTCGGAGTGCTCTCCAGCGCTGACGAGGACGTCCGCAGCCTGCGCGAGCTCCTGACCATTGGGATCAAGGGGATCTCGGCCTACGCCGATCACGCCGCCGTCCTCGGGGTCGAGGATCCCGAAATCTACGCTTTCATCCTCCGGGGGCTGGCCTCCACCACCCGGGACCTGCCCGTGCCGGAAATGGTGGAGCTGGTGCTGAAAGCGGGGGAGACGGCGGTCCGGACCATGGCCGCCCTGGATAAGGCCAACACCTCCGCTTACGGGAACCCCGAGATCACCGAGGTCGAGCTCGGGGTCCGCTCCCGCCCGGGCATCCTGATCAGTGGGCACGACCTCAAGGACCTCCACGAATTACTGCGGCAGACCGAGGGGACGGGGATCGACGTCTATACCCACGGGGAGATGCTCCCGGCCCACGCCTACCCGGCCTTCAAGAAATACGCTCATTTCGCCGGGAATTACGGGGGTTCCTGGTGGCGGCAGCTCCCCGAGTTCGAGAGTTTCCGCGGCCCCATCCTGCTCACCACCAACTGCCTGGTGCCCCTGAAGAAGGAAAACACCTACCTGGACCGGCTTTTCACCACCGGGATGGCGGGTTACCCCGGGGCCCGGCACATCCCCGACCGGGTCCCCGGCGGGAGCAAGGATTTCCCGCCCCTGATCGAGAAGGCCCGCCGCTGCGCCCCTCCTCAAGAGCTGGAAAAGGGCCAGATAACCATCGGGTTCGCCCACGACCAGGTCCTGCGCCTGGCCGACAAGGTGGTGGCGGCGGTCAAGTCGGGGGCGATCCGGCGCTTTGTGGTCATGGCCGGCTGCGACGGCCGCTACCCATCCCGGGCTTATTTCACCGAGGTGGCCGAAAAACTCCCGGCCGACACCGTGATCATGACCGCCGGCTGCGCCAAGTACCGCTACAACAAGCTCGCCCTGGGCGAAATCGGGGGGATCCCCCGGGTCCTGGACGCCGGGCAGTGCAACGACTCCTATTCCCTGGCCGTAATCGCCCTCAAGCTCCAGGAAGCTTTCGGGCTCTCCGACCTCAACCAGCTTCCGGTCTCCTTCGATATCGCCTGGTATGAGCAGAAAGCGGTGGCGGTCCTGCTGGCGCTGCTTTACCTGGGGGTGAAGGGGATGCGCCTAGGGCCCACCCTCCCGGCCTTCCTTTCTCCCGGGGTGGCCAAGGTTCTGGTGGAGAAGTTCGGCATCACCCTGATCGGTCAGGCCGCTTCCGACATCGACGCCATGCTCGCGGGCAAGTAACCATTACTCTTCTCCCCAGAGGCGCAGGAGGCGCTTGATCTCGGCGGGGGTGTCGCTTAAAGGCTTTTCCGCTTTCCGGGAGGTTTCGAGTCCTTTGGTGATCATTTCCAGGAACTCGGCGCAGCTCAGCCGGCGCGGGCGGTATTCCCGGACCCGCTCGAAGATCCCCCGGTCGTCGGTGACTACGATGCAGGAACGGGGGAAGGAGCTTTCCCGGACGGCCCGGACGATGTAGTCGTCGGCGCTCCCGGCGGCGTAGACGGCGGTGACGTTGGGGGAGATTTTCTCGCGCTCCGTGCAGGCCGCCCAGCGGCTGTCGAAGACCAGCTCGGCCCGATCCCCCCGGGCGGCAAAAGTTTGCGCGGCCCGGGAGAGGAGAAAATCGCGGGCCCCTTCTCCGTGGCCGATTTCCTTGGAAATCAGGAGGTTATAGGCATCTATCAGCCACCGCTGCATTCCGGCCCTTCCGTTCGGGAGGTTTTGTTTGCCCCGCCGCCCGGGAGCATATCATAATTGCCCAACAGGCCGACTCAAACAAAGGCGGTGAAATATGTCGGAGGCAAGCCTCTACGGGCTTTTCGAGGAAGTGATCAAGGAGCACTGGAACGACCCGGCCTTTAGCGATTTCCGCCTCAAGACCGTGACCTTCGCCCAGGTGGCCCGGCGCATCCGTTTTTTCCATCTCCTCTACCGGAAAGCCCAGGTCAAGCCCGGAGACCGGATCGCCGTCTGCGGCCCCAACTCCGCCAACTGGGCCGTGGCCTATCTTTCCGCGATGGCCTACGGGGCCGTGATCGTCCCCATCTTGGCCGATTTTCATTCCGAAGACATCCACCACATCGTCAACCATTCGGAAAGCAAGCTCCTGTTCGCCGCCGAGGGTGTTTACGAGAAGGTGGACGAGGACAAGATGCCTCTGCTCCTGGGAATCTTCTCCCTGGAGGACGAGAGGCTCACTTTTCACGAAAAGCACGATCTGGCGGGGGCGATCGAGTGGGCCCGGAAAAAGATCGGGGAAGAAGCCGTCTCCCGGGAGACTTTCAGTTTCGGCGACTACCCCGGAAACGCCGCCCTGGCTTCCCTGGTCTACACCTCCGGGACCACCGGCTTTTCCAAAGGAGTCCAGCTTCCCTACCGGTCCCTGCTGGCCAATGTTCTTTTTGCCCGCGACAAAATCACCCTGGCTCGCAACGCCCCCATGGTCTCCTTCCTGCCCATGGCCCACTCCTATTCCTGCAGCTTCGAGTTTCTTTTTCCCTTTTCCCTGGGCTGCCACATCACTTTCCTGGGGAAGATCCCTTCTCCCAAGATCCTGCTGGAAGCCTTCGGGGAGGTCAAACCCCACGTGATCATGAGCGTGCCGCTTTTGATGGAGAAGATCTATCGCAAGCGGCTCGCCCCCCAGATCAGCCGGGGTCAGGTCAAGTTTCTGCTTAAGATCCCTGGTCTTTCCCGGCTGGTTTGCCGCCGGATCCGCCGCTCGCTGCTCGAGGCTTTCGGGGGCCGGGTCCGCCAGATCGTGATCGGCGGGGCCGCCCTCAACCCGGAAGTCGAGAACTTTTTCCTGAAGATCAAGCTCCCTTTCACCGTCGGCTACGGGATGACCGAGTGCGGTCCCCTGATCTCCTATTCTCCGCCTTCGGAACACCGGGCCGGGGCGGTGGGGAAGGCGATCGGTTGCCTGGAGGCGAAAATAGACTCCCTGGACCCGGAAAAGGTGGTGGGCGAGATCATGGTCAAGGGGTTAAACGTGATGGACGGGTACTTCAAGAACCCGGCCGCCACCAGGGAGGTGCTCGGCCCCGACGGCTGGCTCCGAACCGGGGATCTGGGGGTGATCGATTCCGAAGGCTTCATCTACATCCGGGGCCGGAACAAGAATATGATCCTGGGGCCTTCGGGGCAGAACATCTACCCCGAGGAGATCGAGAGCAAGATCAACAGTCTCCAGTTCGTCCAGGAATCCCTGGTGCTGGACGCCGGGGGCAAACTGGTGGCCCTGGTCTACCCGGACTGGGAAGCGATCGACGCCCAGCACGGGCGCCGGCAGGACCGGGAGGGCTGGCTCGCGGCCCGGATGGAAGAGGTGCGCCGGACCGTCAACCGGGAGCTTCCCCGCTACGCCGCCGTTACCCGGATCAAGGTCCAGGCCGAACCTTTCGAGAAGACCCCGACCCAGAAGATCAAGCGCTACCTCTACAAAACCTGAAAATTTTGCCGACTAAAACTAAGATTACGCAGATTATCGCTTTATTCGAACTGCAACTAAGATTACGCAGATTACCGCGGATTATTTTCCACGGATTTAACCGCTAATCTCGCGAATCTTCGCCAACTTAAACTAAGATTACCGCGGATTAATGCCGTCCACAGATTTCACAGATTTTCACGGATTACTTCTTCAAGTTCTTCATGATCTTCATGGTGAGAAAAAGCAGGCTGAAGGCTGAAGACTGAGGGCTGAAGGAACTGCCGCCTCATTCACATGTAGACATGTAGGACATGTAGATAAATTCGAAATTCGAATGACGAAATTCGAAACCGCTAATCTCGCGAATCCACGCCAATCAAGGTGACGGATTACGGATCACTGATTACGGATTACGGTTTTCGCGACTCCTGACTCCTGTATCCTGGTTCCCGCCGGATCACGGATTACGGGTTTTCCTGAACCCTGAACCCTGAACCCTGAACCCTGGAACCTGGAACCTGGAACCTTTCAGGTTCGGGGCTTGGGTTTTCCCCCCAGTCCAAACTCGGCGGCTAGCCGGTCGTAGTAGTCGATGATGCCGCGGACGTAGGCGCGTTTTTCCCGGTAGTCGCCGGGATAGAAGCAACGCTTGAAGCCGTAGATAATGTGGTCCTTCAATTCCTTGGGGCTGATGGCGAAGGCCGCCACCGCTTTTTCGATCTCGCCGGTGACGGTGGTCTTGCTTACGGTGCGGTTGTCGGTGCAAAAAGTGGTCGAGAGCCGGGCTGCGCGCATGTTGCGGAACTGGTGGTTCTCGAGTCTGCCGATCTCGGGGTTGGTCTGCAGGTTGCTGGTGAGGCAGACCTCGATGGTAATGCGCTTGTCGGCGATGTACTGGGCCAGGGCCCGGACATAACCCTTCGGGTCGGCAATCTCGGGGTTGTTGATCTTGTCGTCGGCGAAAAGATAGTAGCCGTGCCCGATCCGCTCGGCGTAAAGGTCGGTGATGGCTTCGAAGATGGACTCGGGTCCGTAGGCCTCCCCGGCGTGCACCGTCCGGTGCATGAAGTGCTTGTTGGCGAACTGGTACGCTTTCCAGTGCTCGTGGGCCGGGTAGCCGTCCTCCTGCCCGGCCAGGTCGAAAGCCACCACCGGGATCCCTTTCTGGTCGCGGTACTTGACGGTGCCCTGGGCCAGCTCGTAAGAAGCCAGGGCGTAGACGCGCTCGGGCTTCGAGAAGGGGTGGGCGGCGAAAAAGTCGCGGTAGTAATCGGAAAAGGCTCCGAACATCCGCATGGCGCAGGCGATGATCCCGTAGTTGAAAGGGGGCTCCTGGGCGCTCTTTACCTCGGGGCGGGAGTTGAATTCCCGTCGGGCCGTCTCCAGGCCCCGGTTCACGCTGGAAAGGACCGTTTCCAAATCCATTCGCGGCCCCATGTGTAGTTGCGGGGCGAAGCGGACCTCGACGTAGCGCACGCCTTCGTCCTGGTTGTCCCGGGCGAACTCGTAGGCCACCCGCTCCAGGTTTTCCGGGGTTTGCATGGCCTGGCAAGTGTAGCCGAAGCAGGTCAGGTAATCGGGGAGGCTCTCGTAGTTCTCCTTGAAGAGAAGCTCGTTCAGCCCCTCCACGGTGTAGGAGGGCAACCTGATCTTTTCCACCTTCGCGATCTCGATCAGGGTGGGGATCCGGATCGAGCCGTCCAGGTGGACGTGCAGGTCGGACTTGGGGGCCTTGGCGATGAATTCGGCGCTCAACATATCTTCCTCCCGGGCTGCCGTTTTGCCGGGGGAGTCTAGCAGGGGCCGCGCCGCTTGAAAACGGCAAAAAGCGCGGTCAGAGGCGGTATTTTTTTTCCAGCGCGCCGATTTTGCGGACCCGGCGCCGGTGCCGCCCCCCGGCGAAGCCGGCTTTCAGCCATTCGCGCACGACGGCGGCGATTTTTCGCTTTTGCCAGGGCCGCCCGGGGACAACCAGGATGTTGGCGTCGTTGTGCTCCCGGCTCAGCCGGGCCTCGCGGGGGGTGCGGACCAGGGCGGCCCGTATCCCCGGGACCTTATTGGCCGAGATCGAGATTCCGATCCCGGTCCCGCAGGAGAGGATGCCCAGCCTCCCCGGCCGGCCCGCCACTTCCGCCGCCACCTTCTCGGCGAAATCGGGGTAGTCCACGCTTCCTTTCCCGTCGGTCCCTCGGTCCTCGACCCGGTAGCCGTCCCGGGCAAGCAGGGCTTTTACGAATTCCTTCAGGTTGTATCCGGCGTGATCGGCGCCGATGACGATGAGCGGCTTTTTCATCCCTTTTCTCCCGGTCGGCGGTTCGGCATAGAGCATAGAGGCAGGATACAGGAAACAGGAGTCAGGAGTCGCGAAAACCGTAATCCGTAATCAGTGATCCGTAATCCGGCTCAAGCCAGGATACAGGAAACAGGAGTCAGGATTCAGGAGGACGCAGAATCCAGAATTCGCGTAATTCGCGGAATTTGTAGTTCAATCGTTGCGTCGGTTCCTTCAGCCTTCAGCCCGCTTTTCTCACCATGAAGATCATGAAGAGCATGAAGTTTTAATCTGTGAAATCTGTGGACGGCATTAATCCGCGGCAATCTGCGTAATCTTAGTTTAAGTTGGCGAAGATACGCAAGATTAGCGGTTTAACTTCCTTACCACAGAGCGCACAGAGAAAAGTCGGAGGCCACAGAGAATTATTTTTTTCTCACCATGAAGA
>CAZIEA010000010.1:0-28197 GCA_964538495.1 uncultured bacterium
AACCAGCTTCCGGCACCAGCGGGGATCGGGCAGGCGCCGGCAGCCGTAGCGGGCCGACCAGACCTCGATCCCGTTCAGCCGCCCCAGCCAGGGCGCCATCCGGGCCAAATCGGCCCGGGCGGGATGGGCCCAGACCGCCACTCCTCTCTCCGCCGCGCCGGCCGCTAAACATTCCCCGATCTCCTCCCGGGGGGCGTAGCCCGAAGCTCCGGCGACAACCAGGTGAACTCCGAAAAAATCGTACTCGATCCCGGAGATGAAGGTGAACTCCCCGTCCGAGAATCTCTCAGTCTCGGCCAGGTATTTTCCGATTTTCTCCCAGGGAAAGTCCCGGGCATGCTCGGCCAGGACCGCGAAGCGCGCCCCCAGCTTCAGGGCCAATTCCTTGATCTCCCCCAACTCGAGCGCGGAGTCATAAGACCAGCGCGAGTGAACGTGAAATATCCCGGCAATCTTCATGTGCTCTCACATGTAGACATGTAGAACATCTAAATGGTTCAGGGTTCAGGGTTCAGGGTTCAGGATTCAGGAAACCAAGTAATCAGTGATACGTAATCCGTCAAAATCCAGGATACAGGAAACAGGAGTCAGCGAGCCCCCGCAGGGGGCGAAGCAATCTCCCTTAAGGCCTCCGGCGGCGCTTGTTTCACCATGTAGGGCATGTAGAAAATCAAAATTCGAATTTCGAAATCAGAAATTCGAAACAAATCCCAAATTCAAATGTTCAAAACCGCGACTCCTGACTCCTGTCTCCTGTTTCCTGGTTTTCGGACTCTATGCCCTATGCTCCATGCTCTATGCCAAAATATGCCTACATGTGAATGAGGCGGCGGGGAAGGTCGCGGAAAAGGAAGCGGGCGAGCTCGGCCAGGCCGGGCCGGGGATCGTCCAGGGTCAGGGTGAAGCCCGAAGTTCCGGGCCGGGCAAAGTCGGCCAGGACCTCCCCCAGGGTCCGGAGCCGGCCCGGGAAAGGCCCCTCCCAGCCCGGCGGGGCGCCCCGCAACACGCCGATCAGGTGCTCCAGGTCGGCGCGCAGGTAGCGGGCCCGGACCCCGGCCCGGGGAGTATATCCCGGGACCGGCTCCCCCGCGAGCATCCGGAGCAGGGCATAGGGAAAATCCGCCCCGGCGGCCAGAGCCAGCGGGAGCGAGCCCCAGAAACGCCCGTTCACCTCCATCAGCTTGAAAATCCCGTCCCGCCGGTCCCGCTTGAACTCCACCATCGCCGGGCCGGTCCAACCGAGCCGGCGGATCAGCTTGAGCGCGCTTCGGGCCATCTCCGGGTCCGGCAGCACCGACTCGCAGCAACTGCTCCGGGAACCCCGGGGATCCTCCTCCCGGATTCGGCGGTGGGCGAAAGTCAGCAAGGGATCCCCCGCCCGGGCCAAGACGAAGAAACCGTAGCCTTCCCCGCTGATCGTCTCCTGGACCAGGGGGCGGGGGATAAGCGCGTCCCGTTCCCGGCACACTTTCTCCAGTTCCTCCCGATCGCGGACAAAGGCGACTCCGGGGTCGGCCACGATCCGCTCAAGCGCGAGATACCGGGAAAAGCGGCTTTTCACCACCAGGGGGAACTCCCCGGGAAGGGAGAAACCGGCCTCCCCCCAGACCGAGGTGGCCGGGAGCGGAACTCCCTCCTCAAGAGCCAGCCGGAGGGTTTTCTCCTTGTCCAGGACGGTCTCGAGCCGGCTCCTCTCCGGCAGGAGGAGCCTTTCGGCCCCGGGCAGTTCCCTCCCCCGCTGGTGCAGGGGAACGATGCTCCGGTCCGTCACCGGGATGACGTAATCGTATTCCCCGGCGCCGAGCAGGTTGCGAAAGAAATCCAAAAAAGCGCGCAAGCCGGCGGCGGCGCCCGGATAAAGGATTTTCTTCCCCGCGTACCGGGAGCGGAAGGCGGGGAGAAAATCCCCCTCCTCCCCGGCGACGTCCGCCGCCATCCCCCGGCGGCCCAGGGAACGGACCACCGCGAGCGCGGCCACCGAATGCGCGTCCAGAACCAGAACCTTCATGCTTTAGGATATTACCCCATTCCCGCTCCGCCGGGTTCAGGAAACCAAGTAATCAGTAATCCGTGATCCGTCGCCTATGCCGGTCGTAGCGCAGGGCTTCAGCCCTGCCATCGCGGTATCACGCAAAGACGCAAAGACGCCAAGAACCTAATCGGCCACAGATTAACCGCTAATCTCGCCAATCCCCACGAATCAAGGTGACGGATTACTGATTACTGATCACGGATTACGTTGGTTCTCCTGACTCCTGTTTCCTGTATCCTGGTTTTAGGACCCTATGCTCTATGCCGTTAGGTCCTCCGGAGCAAGCCCCCGCAGGGGGCGAAGCCGCGCGGGGCCATGGACCCAAACCGCCCGGAGAGCGCCTACCGGCTGTCGGGGTCCGGGACCTTGGCCGCGTATTCCAGCAGTGCACGGCCGTGGCCGAGAACGTAATAGTCCCAGGCGCCGCGGAAGATCCCCGCAACCTTGACGGCGTTGTCGACTTGCAGGGCAAGCCAGATGCCGGGGAGGATATTGGCCCCGAAGCGGCGGCGCACCGCGCCCAGGAAATGCCGGTTCAGCCAAAGCCCGTAGAGCAAGAGCGCGAGCAGAACCAGGACCGGGACCGCGGGGGGCAGGACCAGGAAAAGCAACAGGGCCGGGGCCACCGCGGCGGTCGTAATCAGGTTGAGCACGGGGACCCGGTATTCGGGGTTGCCGGAGGTGATGTCGGCCATCCCGTAGGCGAGGCGGACCAGGATGAAGTTATGGACGAAGTAGTTGCGCCGGCAAAAGCTTATCAGGGTAAACCTGCGGTCGTGAAAGACCTCGATGTCGGTGCAGATCAAGATTTTCTTCCCCAGCCGGGCCAGCCGGTAGCCGAACTCGGTGTCCTCGTTGGTGCGCAAGAGAGGGTTGAACATCCCGGCCCGGAAGAATTCCTCCCGCGGGATCGCCAGGCAGGAACTCGACATCGTCAGGGTGGGGTAGTTCTCCCGGAGCCGGTAGAAGTAGTAGAACCAGCTATGCTGGTAGCGGGAGAGAATATTGTCGTAATCCCCCTCGGCGTAGATGGCCTGGATGGCCAGGTATTGCGGGAAGCGCTCGAGGGCAGAGTTGAATTTCCAGATCGTCTCCGGCGAGGGGGCGATGTCGCTGTCGATGAAGAGGAGGTAATCCATCCGCGCCTCCCGGGCCCCCCGGTTGCGGGCGCCGCCGGGGCCGGTCTTTCCGGCGGTCCGGACCACCCGGGCCCCGAGAGCCGAAGCCGTTTCGACGGTGCGGTCGGAGGAGCCGTCGTCGGCCACGATGACCTCGTAGAGCTCGGCGGGGTAGCCGGAGTCGCGGAAGCCCCGGATGCATCTCCCGATCGTAGAGGCGGCGTTGTAGGCCGGGATGACGATCGAGAAGGATCGCAGTTTCTCATCCACCGCTTTCATCTCTTCATTCACAATAATCGTACTCGTACTCGAACGCGTACTCGTACTCGGCGTGAGGCGTGAGGATTGGCACCGGGGTCCAGGCGCGAATCTTCATGTTCCTTCATGCTCTTCATGGTGAAAAAAGGCACGGAGGCGGCCGACCAGGGCGGGGGGCAGGCAGGAAAGGGCAAGATATTTCCAGGCGAAGCCGGAGCCGGGTTTCTGCCGGAGCAGCTTGATGAACAACCGCCGGGCCGCGCCGTATTCCCCGGCCCGGAAATGACGCCAGCCCCAGCGGCGGTAGAGATGAGCGCGGGCGGCCGGAAGCAACCCGGGCCGGGCGCGGAAATATTCGGGGTCGCGCTGCGCGAAGCGGGCGAAAGTCTTCTCCAGGGAGCCGTAGTGCAGCGCGAAGCGCCCCGAGCGCGACTCCGCCCGGACCCGGTAAGCCGAGAGGACCTCGGGGATATAGCCAAGCCGGAACTCCCGGGCGGCCCGCAGCCACATCTCGGTGTCCTCGGCGTAGAAAATCTCCTCGTCGAAACCCCCTACCCTCTCGAAGACCTCCCTCCGGAGAAAGATGGTGGCCGAGGAGATGAAGTTGTTCATGAGCAGGTCGTCGAAGACATCGCCGGAGCGGGGTTTTTTCTCCTTCCCGATCGCCCCGCGGATGAGGATCCCGGTTTCGTCGAAAAAGTCCACGTCGGAGGAGCAGAAACCGTATTCCGGGTGATCCTCCAGCAACGCCGCCTGCTTTTGCAGCTTGGCCGGGTACCAGCGGTCGTCGGCGTCCAGGAAGGTGATGTAGTCCCCGGAAGCCCGGGCGACGGCCTGGTTCTTGGCCTGCGAAACCCCTTTGCCCTCCTGGGAGAACCAGGAAATTTTTTCCCGGTAGGACTCGAGAATCCCGATGGTGCCGTCGGTCGAGCCGCCGTCGGCGACGATGATCTCGTCCGGGGCGCGGGTCTGGGCGAACACGCTCTCAAGCGCCTCCCGGATATACCCCGCATCGTTCCAGCAAGGAATTATGACGCTTATCCTGCTCATCAATTTCAGCACTACTTATCTACCATGAAGAGCATGAAGAACATGAAGATTAAAGGACAAAACTCTTCAAACCTTGTTTCAAACGATGGACATTGAAGTTGATCAAGAATCCATACTTTATCCCGGCCAACTTCATATAGGTCAAAAGTTGCGCTTCATGCACCCCCTTGAGTTGTTCCACGCTTTTCAATTCAAGAATAATCTCGTCCTCAACCAGCATATCCACCCTGTAACCGCAATCCAGACGGATTCCCTTATATTCGACCGGCAAAGGGTGCTGGAGTTTGAATTTGATCCCGTTCAAGTTCAGTTCGTGGGCCAGACATTGCTCATAGGTTGACTCCAGTAATCCTGGCCCCAACTTACTGTGTACCTCTATCGCACAACCAATAACCCTATTTGAAAGCTCAGTAAATTCCATCCCGGCGCCCCTTCATGTTCTTCATGATCTTCATGGTGAAATACGAGATGCTTTACGCCAACGGCGACGGGAGGAGAGGACGCGGAGGTAGCCGCGGGCGGTGCGGAGGAGCTTCATCTTGCTCTTGCCCCGGCGGGCGCTCCAATCCACCTTGAATTCCACCTCGGAGATGGAGAAACGCAAAAGGGCCATCTTGTAGAGAAGCTCCACCATGCACTCGAAGCCGGGGCTCTCCACGATCCCCGGCCCGAAAGCGTCCTGGAGCCGGCCGAGGGCCGGCCCCCGGTAGAGCCGAAAAAAACTGCTGAAGGTATTGAGCCCGCGCAGCCCGAGCGCCGCCTTGACCAGGCCGTTGGCGGCGTGGCTGATCAGGATTCTCGCCGGGGAGACCTCCACGAACCCGCCCCCGTAGGCGTAGGGACTGGCCAAAACCGCGTCGTAGCCCTCCCGAATCCGGACCAGCATCCGCAAGAGGGTGGCAAGGCCGGAAGTGTTGTCGGCCTCCATGGTCGCGACCAGGTCCCCCTGCCCCATTCGCCCGGCCAGGCGGGCGAAGGCGGCGGCGAAGGATTTCCCCGGCCCCAGGTTGCGCCCGTTTTCGATCGTCTCCGGTTTCAGGATTCCCCGGTGGGACCGAAGCAGGGCGGCGCCCCCGTCGGAACTCCCGTCGTCCACGCCCAGGGGCCGGACCTCGAATTCGGGATGGGCGGCGGCGAATTCCTCCATCCCCCCCAGGAGCCCGGGAAGGTTGGGGGCCTCGTCCAGGAAGGGGAAAACCAGATATAAGACGCGGCGGGCGGAGGGGTCAGCCACGGCGTTCCCCCTGCACAGCCGCAATGGTAAGCCGGAGCGCCTCCTCGAAGGAAACCCGCGGCTCGTAACCCAGGATTTCCTTGGCCCGGGTCAGGTCCGGGCGGCGGCGCATGATATCGCGGTACTGGCCGAAGACCTCGGCAAAGGGGACGAACTTGATCCTGAGTTCCTTCCCCGTGGCGGCGATCCGGTGGATCATCCGGGCGGTCTCCAGGACGCTGACCTCCTCGGGGTTGCCCAGGTTGATAATCTTGCCCACCGCCTCCTCCTTCTCCAGCGCCAGGACCGTCCCCCGCACCAGGTCGTCCACGTAGGCCATGGAACGGGTCTGGGAGCCGTCGCCGTGGACGATCACCTCCTGGTCGTCGAGAACGGCCCGGACGAAGATGGGGACGTGCCCCCCGCTCCATTGGAAGCTGGAGCGAGGGCTGAACCCGCCGAAGTAGCGCAGGATCACCACCGGGATCCCGTACTGATGGTGGTAGCCGAAAGTCAACTGCTCGTCGTAGAGCTTGGAGACGGCGTAACTCCAGCGCCGGACCATACTGGGGCCGAGCAGGAGGTCCCCGTCCTCCCGGAAAGGCAGGTCGGGGGACATTCCGTAAACGTCCGAGGTGGAGGCGAGGATAACCTTGGTTTTGGCCTCCCGGGCCGCTTCCAGGACGTTCTCGGTGCCCCGGGTGTTCACGAGAAGAGTCGGGAGCCGGGAGTCCACCTCGGAGATCTTCTTCACCGCCGCCAGGTGGACCACGATATCGGACTCCCGGGTCAGGTCCCGGACCAGCCCGGCATCGAGGACATCCCCCTCGACAAAGCGGAAAGCGGGGCGACCGCGCCAGCGGGAGATGTTTTCCAGCTTCCCGAAGCTCAAGTTGTCCAGCCCCGCCACCCGGTAGCGCCCGCTCTCCAGGAGGGCGTCGAGCAGGTGGGACCCAATCATCCCCGCTACTCCCGTTATCAGCACTTTTTTCATCTTTTTATAGCCGCCGCGAATATTTCAGATTGAACTACGAATTACGCGAATTACACGAATTATTTCTTTTGCTAACAGCGGCTCCTGTATCCTGACCCTATGCTGCAAAACAAAGAAGCCAGAGTTCCGCCCGATCCCGATACCGATTCCGATTCCGACCCCGACTCGCAACTGAGCCAAGCCCCAGGCGACGGATTACGGATCACTGATTACGGATTACCTGGTTTCCTGAACCCTGGTTCCCTCAATAAATAGGCAACGTATCTTCCGGAGCGGGCCACCGGGGTCCGGGCCAAGGAATCCCCGAAAAGGGTCCGGACCTGGGCCTCCTCGTCCGGGGCCGCGGGCTCGAATGTCCTCCCGATCAAGCCGTAGAACAGGCGCTTGGCCAAAGACGGCGAGACTTTCCCCTTGGTGGAGATGAAGATCCAGGGGGGGCGCTCACCGCGCAGGTCCTGAAGGGAAGAGATCCGCCGGGACATCACCATCCCCGGCAGCGGGGTGCCGGCCGCGCGCAAATCCGGGAAAGCCGCCCGGAGAAAACAGTAGGTGTTGGGAACGCTGGAAGTCACCAGGAGCGAGTCCGGATAACGCTCCCGCACCTCGCTCACCAGCCTCGCCAGCGGGATCCCATTGACACCGACTTCCTGGAACGGACGCAAGAGTTGATTCCCAATGACGGCGGCGGCCAGGATGCCCGCCGCCGCCAGGGACGCCGCCCGGGGGGAAACCCTCCCGGCCGCCGCGGAGCGGATCTTTTCCAGCCCGAGCCCGGCCCCCAGCGCCAGGGGCATTAAGGCGGGGTGGAGGTAACGGATCTCCAGGTGCTCCAAGGCCGCTCCCAGCGGCGCCAGCGAGAGCAGGAGCCCCCCCAGGGCGATCCGGCTTGCCCGGCCCCGGGGAGGGATCACGCCGACCAGGGCCGGGAGCCAGAGAGCGCCCCCGAAAAAGAGCACGGAGACCCAGTTGGCCGGATAATCCCCCAGGTCCTGAACGATGTTGTGGGCAAAGACCTCCGAGCGATGGAAAAGGAAACGATAGGCCCAGAGCCCGGAGATAAAGCCGAAAACCGCCGAAAGCGCCACCCAACCAGCCAAAACTAGCCCCAGGTCCCGAAGTGCCCGGCCCCGGCCGGTCGGTTCGGTCAGGGCGGCGGGGAAGGCAAAAACGCCGAAAGCAAGCAGGCTCTCCGCCCGGCAAAAGCCGGCGGCGAAGAGGCACAGGGCCGCGCCGATCAGAATCGGCGGGCGTGGCCGGCCGGGAGAGCGAAGCCCCAGCAACCACAGAAAAACGGCGGCGGACGCGAACAGCAGCGCGGTGGTTTCCGCCAGCGACTTCCAACCCAGGTAAAGCCCGAGCGGGGAGAAAATGAAGCACAAGAAGACCAGATAGGCCGTGCGCCGGTTCTCTCCCAGCAGGCGGACGGAACCGGCCAGCAGCGCCCCGGACCCGAGTACGGCCAGCGCCATCAGAAACTCCGCCCCCAGCAGCGGCCCCAACCCCGTCCCAGCCAGGGAGAAGTAACCCTTCAGGAGCAGGATATGAAAAATCCTCCCGGAGTAAAAGCCGCCCCAAGCGTGAAGCCACTCCTGCTCCAGGCCGAAGGGCGCGTGGGCGGCCTTGTCCAGGTAGTTGTTTTCGTCCCAGTGAGTGTTCCCGTCGAACGCCAGCGCCAGAAACACCAGCGCCGGCAACACCCAACGCAGTACGCTTTTTATCCCGGACTTCATATAGGGTTCAGGGTTCAGGAAACCAGGTAATCCGTAATCCGTGATCCGTAATCCGTGACAAAAGGCTTGGCGCCAAGCATAGGTCGGCAAGCCGCTCCAACAGGAGCGGCGATACTACAAGTCCCGAGCGAAGAGAGGGACGATACTACAAGCCGCTTCGAAAGAAGCGGCGATACTGCAAGTCACTCCGCAGGAGTGACGATACGACACGGCTTCAATCTTCAATTTGCCATCTCTCTAAAACTTAAGATGTTCAAGGGTACTTTGGTCCTCGAGCCAGAAACCCTGGGCCTCGTGGGCCCAGCGGAAGGGCCTCTCGCCCCGGTCCATCAGGTCCTGGAGGACCGAAATCATCTTCGCCCCCGCCCCCGAGCCGTAGAGGCTCGGGGCCGATTTCATCTTCCCGTAAAGGCCGGGATCGTCGTAAAGGCGATTGACCAGGGAGACGATGAATTCGGCGTCCAGGGGCGGGACCAGGAGGTTGCCGCGAGCGTCCTTGACCGTTTCCGGCCGGTCGGTGTTGAAGCGGCAGGTCAGGCAGGGCTTGGAGAGGAGGTTCATCTCCTCCTGGACCCCGCCCGAGTCGGTGAGGACGGAGAAGCAGCGGTCCGACTCGAAGAATTCCACCACCTGGGAGTATTCCGGCCAGACCTCGGTGTAGAGGAAATTGGGGCGTCCCTTCAGGCGCAGGAGATCTTCCTTGAGCCCGTAAACCTCCAGGGCGTGGCGGGTGGCGTTCATCTCGATGAAGACCACCTGCCGCCCGGCTTCCACCAGTTTTCCCCCCGCGCCCACGATGGCGGGGAAACGGCGGGGGGAAAGGTTCTCCCGCCGGTGAATGTCCACCCGCAGCCACCGGCCTTCAGCGAGTTGAGGATACTCCGCGAAGACGCTCCGGGGCGGTTTCTGCTTTCTTTTCAGCTCCAGGGCGTCGGCTACCACTCCCCCGATCACCCAGATCCGGTTCTCAGGGTAGCCCTCGCGGAGGAGGTGTTCCCGGTTGATCTCGAGCGGCGCGAAGAGGAACTCGGACCCGGCCGCCGAGGTGAAGGTGTCGTATTGCTCGGGGAGAGGCTCATTGCGCAGGAGTTCCCAGGACCCGTGAAACTGGGCCGCGATGAACTCGTCCAGGCCGCCTCTGGCGGCGGCGGCAAAATCCCGCGGGGCCATGGAACGCAGACCCGCCTCGTTCTGAACCGCCTTTTCCCCCCGGCTGAACATCCAGGCCGGGGGAATCATGGAGGTAAGGATGGTGTCGCCCAGGACCACGGGGACGACCGTGACCTCGGGCCAGTTCTGCTTGAGGAAGCGCCCCAGCCAGCGCATCTTCACCATCAGCTCGGCGCTCTTGATGGCCAGGTCCCCCCGGATCCCGAGTTCGCAGGCTACCCGGTCGCGAAAATTGAACTCCTTTTTCCCGTGGGTAAGCCGCTCGTCGTAGTGCTGGCCCGCGTCCAGGATCAGGTAGGGCAGCCCGGCCGCCTCGGCCGCCTGGATGGAGCCGAAGAATTTGTAGTAGCAGGGCTTGGTCCCCAGGCAGAAAACCAGGACCCAGCGCTTCTGTGCCTTAGCTTTCTCCATCGCCGCGCGGATGATCTCGTGGTTGACGAAGACCGGGAACATCGAAAGCCCCATGGGGTGGAACTGGGGCAGTTCGCTCCTGCCGAACATCTGGTCGTAATTGCTCTCGATGGGCATTTTAAATTGCTCCTTTGTCGCAATTTAAGCATAGAGCATAGGGCATGGGGCATAGAGCAAAGATACAGGAAACCCGGGTCGGAAAACAGGACTCAGGAGTCATTGCGAGCCCCGCAGGGGGCGAAGCAATCTCCCTTAAGGCCTCCGGCGGCGCTTGTTTCACCATGTAGGGCATGTAGAACATGTAGGAAAATCAAAAATCGAAATTCGAAATCAGAAATTCGAATTAAACTTCAAATTCAAATGTTCAAAACCGCGACTCCTGACTCCTGTCTCCTGTCTCCTGACTCTATGCTCTATGCCCTATGCCCTATGCTCTATGCTGGGGCCTGAACCCTGAACCCCGAACCCTGACCCCTGGACGGTAAGGCTCTTGTAGTTGATGGTGGTGTGAAGATCGGCCGTCACCGGCCCGGACGGCTCGAAGAAGAGGCGAATGACCCCGAAGACCCCTGCCGCGCCCAGCGCCTGCCGGACCGCTTCGGGGTCCCGGTCCAGGACCAGGACCTCGGGAAAACCCTTTCCCCCGGTCAGGAGCTTGAGCCGGTCGGTGAAGTCCGGCCGGTCCGCCCGCAGGACCGTCCCCTTCCCGGCCAGGCGGAGGGCCAGTTCCTCCGTCCGCACGGCCAGCATTAAAGAAGCGGCCTCCCTGGAGGGCAAATGCGCCAGCCCCTCCTCGTCCAGGAAGACCAGGCAAGCGACCGGCGGAGCCTCCGCCGACGGCGCTGCTGCTGAAGTATCTTTTGTCATAGCACGGAGCATTCAGGCCCGCCGCCCATAAGAGCCATACGATCGGGCGGGCCACCTTCAAACTTTAATGGCATAGGGTTCAGGAGCGAATCGGGGTCGGTAGCGGTATCGGTATCGGAATCGAGAGCTTAAGGTTTCAGGAAACCAGGTAATCCGTAATCAGTAATCCGTAATCCGTCGCTTGGATTGGTGTGGATTCGCGAGATTCGCGGTTCAATCAGTGCAATCGTTAACGGCGATTCCTTCGCCGCCCAGGGCGGCGGAGCGGTAGGCGGCGTCGGCGATCTCCATCACCCGCAGGCCGTCCTCCCCGCCGATGGGGGGTTCTTTCCCTTCCCGAACGGCGGCGGCGAAACCCTCCAGGAATTGAGTCCTTTCCGGAAGCCCGGCCCCGCCCCCGGCGTAGCGCCGCGTAGGCCGGTGCCAGCGGTTGGGGGCCAGCCCCGCCGCCCGGCGCAGGGAGAACAGCCCGAACCCGGGCAGGAGCAGGATCTGGCCCTCGTCCCCCCAGATGCGCTGCAGCGAGTTCACGGAGCGGTCGTCCTGTTCGCGCCCGGCCCCGGGAACGGCGGCAGCGGCGATAAAGGTCCCCACGGCCCCGCCCCGGTAAGCCACCTCGGCCCAGAGGGTGTCCTCGACGTCGGCGGGGATTCTTCGGGTCAGGGCCCGGCAGCGGACCGATTCCGCCTCCAGGCCCGTGACGAAGCGGATGTAGTCGAGATAGTGGGAAAAGTTGTCCAGAAACATCCCGCCGCCGCTCTTGGCCTTGATCCCGTGCCAGCCGGCGTTGCCCTCCTGCCAGGTGTCGCGCCGGGAGAAGCTTTCCGAGCGGTCCCGGAGCATCTCGACCTGGACCCCGGCGGGCTTCCCCAGGCCCCCGGCGCGGGCGAATTCCCGGGCCAGGGCGATCTTGGGCCAGAAGCGCATGCAGTAGCAGACGGAGAGGGCGACCCCGGCGTCCCGGCAGGCGCAAACGACCCGCCGGGAATCCTCCAGGCCGGCGCCCATCGGTTTTTCCACGATCACGTGCTTGCCCGCGGCGGCCGAATTTTCCGCCAGGGGGGCGTGCAGGTAATGGGGGGCGCAGATGAAGACCACATCAACCCCGGGCATCCCCAAGAGCGCATCGAGATCGGCGGCAGCGGGAACGCCGTGCTTTTGCGCCAGCGCCCGGGCCGACCCAGGGTCGGGGTCCGTCACTCCGGCCAATGAAACCCCGGCGGCGCGATGAATGGCCTCGGCGTTGAGCCGGGCGATCGCCCCGCAGCCTACAATTCCAACGCCTAATTTATGTTTTTGAGAATGTAACATCATTCAGAATCCTTAATACGGGAAACAGGAGACAGGAGACAGGAGTCAGGAGGCACTGGAACGCCGGACCTTGATTGAATGGCAGTAAGCTTGAAGCAACTTACTGACCTCTTCCAGCAATGGCATCATCAGTCCGACATCCCCGTATTTAAGATCTTTTGCCAGAATAAGATAATATCTCGATTCCTCCGCGGAACCTTGCGCAATATTAAAAAACCGGAGCTTATCCGCATCGCCCTGTTTTTGAATCCCTCGGCAATGTTGGCGGCAATTGACACTCCCGCTCGCCGCATCTGGGACACCAATCCATAGGTTTCGGATTTCGGAAATTTCCCGGTCAGATCATAAGTCGCAAGAACAAATTGGTGAGCTTTCTGCCACACTACCAGATCCTGAAATGTTTCGGCCGGCGCCATCATCCTGCCTCTTTCTCCTGTTCTATGATTTTTGCTCTCCTGTCTCCTGTCTCCTGGTTGCAATTTCGCCAGTCGAAAAGGAGGCCGGAGGGGGAGGAACCGCCGGCGGCGAGGCTTCGGTAGAGAGCGGGAGCATCCTCGGGCCGGCAGACCTCGGCAATCAGGTGGCCGAGGGGGATTTTCCCGCCGGCCAGGTCCGCCAGAAACGCCGTCGCCTCTCCTGGATAATCCAACCCCTCGGAGGCGAGGTTGCGGATGTGGGCGCCGGCAACGGCGAGGTTCTTCCGGACCACCAACTCCGGCCAGGGGGCGGTATGCTTCAGCCCGGGCAGGCTTCCCAGCATCACCACCCTCCCCCCGGCCCGGACCATTTCCAGGGCGCTGATGAACCCCTGGAGCGCCCCGGTGGCGTCAATGACCACATCCGGTTGGCTCGGCGGGCGACTAGCCCCGTCTCCTTCCAGGGCAAAAACCGTCGCCGCCCCGCTCATTCGGGCCGAATCCGCCCCGGACCCGGAGCGGGAAGCGGCCCAGACTTCCCCGGCGAGAGCGTTGCGCGCCATTCGTATCGCCAACTGCCCCAGGATTCCCAGGCCCAGGACCAAAACCTTCCCGCCGGGCGCGATCCGGGCGGCCCGGACCCCGCAGCGGGCGATCACCCCCAGGGTGACGAAGGCGGCTTCCTCCGGCTTCACCCCGGGGGGGACGGGAACGACCTGGGCCGGGTCCAGGATGTTGAGGGAAGAATGCTTGAAGATCCCGGCCACAAGATCTCCGCGCCGGAATCCGGAAACGCCGCGCCCCGCCTGCAGGACGCGGCCACAACCGCTGTAGCCGGGCTGGTAAGGCCAGGAAACCCGGAAGTTAGGAAGGTTGAGATACCCGGCCCGCTCCGTCCCCGGGCTGACGGCGGTGTAAAGCGAGCGGACCAGAATCTCCCCCGGGCCCGCCCCCACCCCCCAGGAATTTTCCAGGACGGCGTCCTCCAGCCCCGGAAAGACGACCCGGCGAGAGCGCACGATCCGCCGGCGAAAGAGTATCGCTTTAGCTAAAATGCGAAGACAGTTCAGACACCTGTTATCGCTAGGTAATTTATCGATATATCGGCGCAGAACAGGCAATTTAAATATGCCTTGGATCATCACTATCAAGACCGTAACGGCTGTTGTTTCAGCAGGTCGACGGCAATGTTAAAAACCTTCTCCGCAGCCTGCCGGCAACTTAATTCTTCCCGCACCCGCCGCCGGCCGGCTTCACCCAGTCTTCGCGCCAACTGTTTATCGCGCAAGATAGTCCGAAGCGCTCCTTGAACCTCCAATTCGTTTTCAGCATCAACCAACAATCCGGTCTGGTTCTCTACAACCGCCTCCGGCATCCCCCCTCCTCTTCCCGCGATAACCGGTTTCCCGCACGCATTGGCCTCAAGAAAAGCAATACCGAATCCTTCTCCCGCGGGCTCCCGCTCCACGGGACGACTTACCATAACCATTACCTCGCAGAGGTTATATATCTCCCGCAAAATGTTTCGGTCGGGAGTAAACTCCATGAATTTTACGTTGTGATCAAGTTTAAGGTCCCGCGTCAGGTCCTTGAGATATTGCTCGTCCCGGCCTTTCCCCACAATCAGATAAAGCAAATCAGGCATCTCCTCGATAATACCGGGCAAAACCCTGAGAACAGTATCATGACCCTTTACCCGGTGAAGATTCGCCACCGTTAAAATAACCCTGCGGCCGGCAATACCATATTTTTCCTTAAGAGCTTTTATCTTCTCGGCGCCCACTGGGTAAAACATGCTTGTATCCGCCCCGGGGTACACCACCTCAATCCGACGAGACTCGACTCCACGGGCCAGGAGAAGATCGCGCGTATAGCCGCTATTAGCCATGATCTTGTCAACTTTCAGCAGCGCGCGACGCGGACCTTCCCAAACCGAACCGTCCAGTTTGGCCACTTCATTGCCGTGCGCGAATACCAAAATCGGGATCTTCCTGAATTTTCTCAGGAGAATCCCTATATTCCCCCGCCAAATCGAGTCCAATAATATCAACCTCGGGCGAAATACGACCAAACTCCATATTGCCAGCCGCACGGCTTCAAAAATTTGCCTGCATTTCGATATGTCTTCCGTGATCGTTGAAATTCGAGTCATATAATTATTGCCGCGGAGCGGTTTTTTAACGCTGGTTAAAACAACTTTATTCCCAAATGGGGAACATTCAGCCAAAGAATACATCAAGGAGCCGATTCCACCGGGATTCGGCGGAAAGTTATCTCCCACCACCATCAGGATATTCAGCCTATTAACGGATATTTTCACATTCAATGTCCGGCCCTTGCACCCGATTGAATCGCGATCAGGTCCTTTTTTCCCCGAGGCAAAAAACGTAATTCATGCACACATTGTCGCCTTGAAGATACGGCCGCTCGACAACACCATCATCCGACAGCCAGCGGGCCGTTTCTGGACCAATAGGACCAAAAGCTATGGGATTACACTACAGGAGGCGGCTCGGGCCTGGTTGTTTTGTGGTGTCTCTGCCGGAAAAAGGCTTGAGCAAGCCCATCAACAAACGCTTCCCCCGGTATGCCGCGATCTTGCGCAGCCATTTCAATGCTTGCTTGCTCACGTCTTCTCCAAGCGATAATAAGCCCCGGCCAACCTCATAAGCGCGCTTTTGCACGCAACTCGTTAAACAAATCCAGGTATTGATCGGCGGTCTTATCCCAAGTAAATTCTTCCGCGCGCTTCAAGGCTCCCTGTCTTAACCGTTCCCGCAATTCCCTATTGTGGAGCGCCTCCATCATGGCCAGCGTCAATTCTTCCACGCTATACGGGTCAAACAGCAGGGCGTTGCCGGATGCAACTTCCGGCAAAGCCCCGGCGCGAGATGCCACCACCGGGATTCCGCAGGCCATGGCTTCCAGCATGGAGAGGCCGAAACCCTCGTAAAGCGCCGGAAAAACAAACAACTCGGCGCCCTTGAGCAGTTCCGCCATTTCCAGGACCGGCAGGCAACCCGCAAAAACAACGTCGCCCGCAGGATTCATATCCTTGATTTCACGGCGGATTTCCTCTCCCCGGTACTTGTCCGGGCCGACAATAAGCAGTTTGCCGTCGAATTTTCCCGCCGTTTTCACGTTCCGAAAAGCCCGGACAAGCCGGACGAGATTCTTCTTCGGATGAATCATGCCCGTGGTCATGACATACTCGCCGGGTATGTTCAAAAGTTGCTTGACCCGAGAGAAGTTGCGTTCATCCCTTTCGGCGTTGAATATCGTCTTATCGTACCCCGGATAGATAACCGTGATCTTCCCGGCCGGGACCCCCAGAAAGGCGATTGCGTCGTCCCGGGTGCGCCGGGAAAGAGCAACCACACGGGCGGCGGCACGCAGCGCCCTGGGCTTGCTCCCGGCAAAAACCTGTCTTTCCTCTTCGGAGTAGCATCCCGGGATGGCATATTCCGAGAGGTCGTGGATCTGGCATACCGTGGCGTACGGCCGGCAGAACGGCAATCTCGAACCGGCATTAAAAACGAAAATGTCGGGGCGAACGGCCAGGAGTAAATCCACCGCCACAAAAAATTCGGACCAAGGGTCCTCGAAGAAAGTTCTTTTGCAGATTCCGTAAAGATACTTGATTTCCCGAACCAGGCGGTAAGTCGCGTTTTCAGCCCGGAATTGCGCCCGGGCTTCCACCGGCTTGTCGACATAAAGGAAATACGAGTTCTTCCGGTCCAGGAGAAGGAGGTTCTTGATCAGGTTATAAAGATATGTCTCCGAGCCGTGCTCCGGAAGCTTGTTGGCGTTTACGGCCTCAATCGCGATTTTCATATATAATCCCTAACCGGGCAAGTTATCGAATACCCGCGCCAGTTCGCCGGCAAGAGAACACCTATTAAATCTCCCTATGCCGGAATATTCCGGATTGAATTCTTCCTTCTTTAAACCGAAACGAAGATACATGTTGTAAATCCCGCTTGCAATTTCATCGACATTGTCGGGAGAAACTATCGTCCCGGCATTTAGTTGCCGTATCAAACCGGCGGCCGCGCCTTCCGGTATGACCGCAAGAATCGGTTTTTTCGCATACAGATACTCAAATATCTTGCCGGTCATTATATATTCCCCTCCTTTCACTCGAGAAAGTATCAACAATAAGCAATCGGATGACATGAGAATACCGCAACTTTCCCGGTGGGAACGATATCTCAAAATATCCACTGAGCTTTCCAAACCTAAATCCGCGATATCCTTCGCGACATCTCTCTGAACATTGCCTACGAATTGCACCTTAACTTTTCCAATCAATTCAGGATACTTATCCAATAATTTCCTGAAGGCGCACAAAAAATAATCAGGAGACCGCCTTTCTTTATGAAACCTGCCGGCATACGTTATCTTGAACACTTCGTCATGAATAAATCCCCCCATCTTGAAATCATCGGGATCATAACCGTTGGGTATAACTTGAAACTTGGATGAATCCAATTTTACATACTTATCCAGAAATCCCTGTTTTATCTCTTCCACAACCGTAACGACCATATCCGCCGACTTTAAAAATCTTTTCTCCAGCTTCTCGTTAAACTTTTTAGTCAAGCCGGTGATTGGATCCATCAATTCCTGAGTCCAGGGATCCCTATAATCGCTTACCCAGGGAATTTTATAGCTCAACTTCAAGGCGTAGGCGATTAAGTGAGTTATCGCATACGGGCTCGTGGAGTAAATTAAGGAGATGTTGTTTTCTCGAATGATCCTTCCCGCCTGCGCAAATGCCCCGGGAAACCATCCCACTTTATGATCCGGGACAAAGTGCTTCTTCAACCTGTTGTAAAACACTTCAAAGCGCCATTGCACTGCCTGACCAACGCCAGATTTCCCCGGCAAGCATTTTCCCAGAATATCTCCAACCGCCTTTAATTTGTTGCCTAACCAGGCAGCGATCCGGTCAACTTCCATAGAGGCGCTTTCATAAACTGCGGCTTCGTCCGGTATATCATCGAGCAGTGTTTCGTCTATCTCCACGTTTCCGGAACAAGGGTTCCGCGGCACAAGAACCACTGGTTGCCACCCGTACACGGGCAGATATTTCACGAACTTGAGCGTTCTTTGAACGCTTGAGCCGGCCAAGGACGGCCAGTAGTAGCTGATGACCAGAACTTTTTTCATTTTTTCAACGCGTAATGTTCAAACGCTTCACGCGGAGTCCTGAACGCGGCATCTACTTCCCTTAAATATCGCAGTATCCCTTCGTAAGCGCGTTTCCAGCCACGATATGACTCCCTGTCGAACGAGGAGTTGTGCCATATTAAAACGAACAAACCTCCAACGCGCTTCACTTCGTCGATCAGGCCGACAGCGTATTGCAGCCCTTGCTCGGGTGTCAGTTTCATGTAGGTAAAAAGATTCCCATCCATAAGTGTCGGGGGTATCTCCCATATATCCATCGTGGCACTCTTTTCAACGTCAAACGGCTTAAATGGCAGACAGATACCGGCGCGAAACCCGCCTTGATCGGCGTACATCAGGGTTGAGTCGTACTTAAACCCCGCTTGCTCCTGGAGCCGCCAGGTCAATGGAGTCTCCCAGCGAAGAAAATGTTGCCGGACTCCAGCCGCTTCCGACTCCAGATGTTCTTCGAGTTTTGCCTTTTCCGCGCGAAGCATGGTTAGATCGGAGTAGGAATCGTAACTTCCATGAAAACCAATTTCCCCGCGGCCTTTGATCCTGGAAAAAATGTTGACGATTTCGGAAGAATCCAATCGATACGGCATGTCATATTCCGAAACTCCCCCGGCCTTGAGATAAAATGTTACCGGGATACCATACTTCTCATGCGTCTTGAATATATATGGAAACATATTGTGCGGATCCTTGACATACCGGGACCAGATGCGTTCCAGCAAGCCTCCGATCGTCGTATCTTTATCGCGGATCGCCAACCAGGCAAGCTCTCTCAAATTGTATTTCCGGAATTTCCTCGGAAGATCAACGTCATACGTAACACACGCCCCAAATGAACGATTCCCCCATGAATTCCGTCTCTTAATCCCCAGATTGAACGATTCAATCCACGACCACAGAAGCTCAATATATTGATTTACCACGGGAACACGAAGAAACCCTTCGCGGGAGGCAAGGCTCGCCGAGGCCGGGAATCGCCCGTGTCGATCCCGTTCCCGGCTTACCACTTCCTCATACCTGGTGAGCAAAAAAAATGATGATGCGAGCAAGTCGATATTGGTTTCTATAACGAACTTATCCCCCACGCCGGAGATTTGAACAAAGTCGGGCTTGTCCCCAACTCCTTCATATATAACGGGTAAATCGCGATAAAACCTCAAGGGGGACGAGGGGAAGGATCCCGAGCTCAAATATTCTTTTCCAAATAGTTTTCCCTGGTATATATGAATCAGGTTTCGGGGAGAATTTTCCCTCATCCGGAAGCCGTATGAGACAACCGCATCACCGTCCTGGAAAACTACTTTCCGGCTTTCTTCATAAGTTAGGAAAGAAAACCCTGCCGCACCGCACCCGAGCAAAACCTCAAAAGCGTACTTAATCTCGGGCAGAAACTGTCCGTTTTCGCAGAGAGCATAGAGCATGTTTATTCCCCTACGGGGAAAGAGCCGAGTTCGCCTTCAACTTTATATTCTGATAAACAGTCCGTAGTAGATTCTCGTGGGATCGCCATTGATCGAACCATTTCCGAAATCCGACGGCGAAAGAGTGTTTCTTTCCACAACCCGGAAGCCCCCTTTCTCTATCAGCTCGTCTATTTCCCGAACCGAGGTAAACTGAGTGATGTGGTCGATGGCGCTTGAATCGATCACGGTGGTGATAAAAACCGGAGATCCCGGCAACAGGCTATCGGAGAGGTTTTCGAGAACCCGGGCCGGATTTTCGACGTGCTCCAGCACTTCCCCCAGAGAAGCCGACGACGCTTGGGGACGCAGGTTGAATTCCGCGGCCAGATCCAGACGACGAAACGACACCCGCCCCGGTTCGACACCCGCCGCCAGCAGGATCCTTTCCGCGAATTGCAACGAGTGCAAGCTGATATCCACGGCAACGGCAGAAACCGGCCAGGTTTGCAGGACTTCCAGCAGGTTATGCCCCGGCCCGACACCGGCTTCCAGGTACACTCCTCCGACTTTCAGGCGGGGGAGCAGAAGCCTCCGGAATTCCTTCCCCAGGCGATAGTGAATGGGCCAAAATACCTGGGTCAGGTAAAGGCCGGGCAGGTACATCTCTTCCATCAGGGCCCGGTTGTCGTAAACCTCGCGCTGGACTTCGGAAAAGTCGCTTTGCCGGTACCGCCCGGAACGCTGGAACCGGATTTGCTCCTTGATGTAATGAACGGTGTACTCGACCACCGAACCAAGCAGGGGAACAACCTCTTCCGCCCGGACGCCCCGGGACTGGGCCAGCAACCCGATCGCCCGATCCAGGCGGGCGGCGTAGCCCTCCTCGTTTTCCAGAAGATATTCGAACGAGTTCTTGAGAAAGGTGTTCCGGACAAAATCCAGGGCAAGGGAAGCATACGGAAGCAACCCGGCTTCTCTCATGTTCTTTTCTTTCCTGGAGCCCATAGTTAAAAAAACCAGAAAACAGGAGTCAGGATACAGGAGTCAGGAGGCTTTCCCTTCAGCCTAGTCTCCCTGCACCAGTTCGATCGTGATCCCGCCCGTGTTGATCGGCGGCAGGAAAGCGACCTTCATCCCGGCGATGCCCTCCACCGGTTCCTGGTCCAGAAACACGGCGCCGGAGCGCACCCGGAAACTTTCCATCGCCCCATTTAAATCGCCCGGCACTTCGAAAGCCAAATGATGGATTCCCCCCTGTCCGTTGTTGAACTTTTCCAGGGGACTGCCCGGAGCGGGAAATATCAATTCCACGCGAATATCTCCCAACGAATACATCTCGCAAAAAGCCCGGTAGTTTTCCACCTCACCCGATTCCAGAAGCGACATGGGCATAATACCAAGCAGGCGTTCCTTCTGCCTCGATCCCCGTAACACTATCCCGATGTGGTGCATTTTCAGCCCGGCCGGATAATCGGCATAGAAGGGCGTCTTCCTCCCAATATCAGTCATAAATTGTTCTCCCGCCTTTGGCTATCTCGGCCATAGTCCGCAAGAAAGGCTCAGCTTCCAAAACAAAGATGGTAATGCCGTGAAATTTTTTGAAACGATGGGCACCGGCGGGCAGTTCGTCGAGAAAACGGGAATGCTGTACCTTAACCTGGTGACAGTGCACGAACGCCGGAATTTGTCTCTCGACTCCCTGGTAATCGCGGACCTTGAGATTCCACGGATCGGGATAGTAAACCTGGACCGGAAAGTCCGGATACAGCAAATCTTCGACGGCATGCCAGACGGAAGTATATCCTATCGGCAGCCCCAATCCGACCAACAAGCCGTTGACATCTGCGATCCTCGACCAGGGTGATTTATCGCCAAAGGGAAATGGGGAAAGATGATGCTCTTTCGTGAAGTAGTCGGCGTTGGGGCCAAGTGCGCAAACGGTATGAGTTGGTTGCAGGCTTCGGACAGAAGACTCGTGCCGGCGAAAAAGCTCGCTTATTATGCCGGCATAAGACGGCGTTTTTTTGACGTCGAAAATATCCACTTTCCTGCCGAACTCTTTGGGATAAGAAGGCATACACAAGGTCCCCGTTCCCGTGATCAAATCAAGCAGTATTTCCAATATCTCGTCCGGGCGACCGCGGTAAGTGCCCATTCCCGCCAGCGAACTCTGCACGATGACATCCGCTCCCGGCCCCACCCCCAGATCGTGGAGGCATTCCCGCAAGTCCCGGGCCGTAAAAGTCCCGTGGGAGCGCGCCATTCGCCGGCGCCGCCGCTTCGCCAATGCCGCTGAAATCTGGCATTTGCCGTTGGAATACAATTTCCTGGCCGGAAGCGGAATGCGTCGGTAGATCCGGCTGAGCAACTTTTCGCCAATCATCCTAATCCCCGTTGTCTGAGCAAGTTTAGGATTGCCGGGACCGAGGTGATGCCCGCCATCTCCTTGACCGAAAGCTCAAGTCCGAATTCTTCCTCGATCGCCAGACACAGATTCACGTGGGCAATGGAATCCCAGCCCGGGATATCCTCCATTCCCATCTGTTCCGTAAGCGAGAGCAACGGTTTATTGAGCACTTTACGAAACAGCGTTTCCAGTCGGCTCTTCATCGTTGGCACCATCCTTTCCCCAGTTCAACCGGAGGTAATGATCTTCGAAACCACCCCTCTCGGGCAGCCTGAAAATATAGTTTTTTACTCCCGCCTCATCCCCAACAAGCTGGAATCCGAGTTTGTCGTATAGGCCGCCGACCAGAGAGTTCTTCAGTGAAGGAACGAACTTCCCTCGCAAGACGGCTAATCCTCTTCTCCTGGCTTCTTTCGCCAGAACCTGGAGCATGGCCTTTTCCAGGCCTCTTCCTATCACCCGGCAGCTCATCAAAAAGTTTTCAATCTCCACCCCGCCGGATTCTATGCGCCCTAGTAAAATCCCGACCAGGCCATGCTTGCCATAGCGGTCTTCCAGATGAAAAGCCAGGCAGATCCACTCTTGAGACCTAACGGCTTCTTCCAATTCCGGCATTGCCATCCGCTTGGTCGTCAGATTGAACTGATTGGTTTTGTTGATCAGTTGATGAATTCTATCTATATTGACGGGGCTGAAATATTCAACCCTCGATTCCATCTCTAAGCCGGAGAGGAATTCTTCGTGGGTCCTGGCGGATGCCCGAAATTCCTCGGCTTGTTTTCTCTGCCGGTATAAGTCGGCGCGGCGACAGTCCTCTTCGCTCAATCGGGCTTTCTCAAAAATCCGGGACCTGACCAGCGTCTCCACATAACCGCCGGGGTCGGCGGGGAGAACCGGAACTCTGACTTCCGGCCAGGTTTTCCTGACTTCCTCTCTTTCCACCGGGTTGTCGTCCAAAAAGACAAAACTTTCCAGGCCCAGGCTCAATTCCTCCGCGATCTCCTGAAGATTGACCGGCTTAGGGTTCCAGTTCACGCGCCAGGCGGCGATGTCGCCGGGTCGCAGAACCATGTGTTCGTGCTTCTCGAATACTTCCCGAACGGAGTCCGGGTCGTTCTTGGAGCAGACCGCCAGAAGAAACCCGTTATCCCGCAATTCCTTTAAATACCGCTGAATGTCAAGGTACGGCTCGCCTTCCGAGGTGGGGCCCAGTTCAAGGTCGGACGCGCCGACCTCGCCCAGGATTCCGCCCCAAATGGTGTTATCCAGGTCAATTACCGCGCACTTTGGAGCCAGACCCAACAGATCCCGGATCAGGGCCGCCGCCAAGGCCGCCGCCGCGGGAACTGCTCCCAGGGCGAAAGGGACCTTGGCCGCGTAGTAGTAGCGGTTGTCCCACCAACCCCAGCGCCCGTATTCCGAAGCCAGTTCATCGAAGTCCAGCAGAGACACATAAGACGGAAGAACCCCGGGCAGGCGGGCGTTGAGCAGACGAAGAGCAGTCAATCTCCCGCCCGGGAGGGAACCTCCGGCGTTGGGCGCGGGAATCCAGGGATCGGCGGGGAAATTCCCCTGCAGCACTTGGCAGCCGCACCGGCGATGCGCTTCATCCCACAGCGCGCGGAGGCGCGAAATCTTCTCGCCAATAAAACCTTCGACATCACCCAGATACCCCCCTATGCCGATTCCCCGCCCGCCTGATAAGATAATTAGAATGTCGGGATTAAATCCGTAGAGATCTGAATCACCACGAAAAATTTCTGATTCAACTTGCCCGTAAGAAGCCTCATAAATTTGGGGAGCAATGCCGGAACTCTTAAGATAAAACTCAAATATTTTGACGAAATAAGTAGTAGTCACGTCGGAGAGAACCGCGATCTTGACTTTTCTACCCCGCGAACTTTCCAAAAATGAAGACTCAACTTCGGCGAGAAAAGACGCAGCCGAAAGAACATTCGCGTACCTTATGAAAAGACTACAATGCCGAACGAGCAAATCTCTGGCGCGACTGAAATCCTTCTCGTCAATCAGGAAACGAGCAAATCTCAATACCAAGTCCGGGTCGTATTCTTCTCCCCCCAAGTAGACTTGAGGGAAATAAATCATTGCCTCCTGAAAATGTCCGCTTTCTATGAGGCTGTATAACTTTTCCAAAGTTTGCTGGCGATTAGATCGGCGACAGTTTTTAATCTGATCGCTCATATTTATTGCTTCCTTGCGCTCATCCGCCGAGCAATGATTCTCCAAATACATCAGGATAAGTACAGCCGACGTTAATAAGGGGTTATGTTGCCGCCCTATATTCCGGAAGCACGGCCGGGGAACCGCCATTGATGAGGGAAAAAAACCGAACCGTATCCGTGATATCGCGCCAATTCAGCGGCATGTTCTCCGTGGAAGTTATAGACCTCCAATGAATCGTCAACCAGGAATTGGGCCATCGTCTTCGACTTGAAAAACATCCCAATGCCTTCTTCCCGGCGGGCGTGAAGAATTATCTCATACTTGCCCGGCAGCAAAGGAAGTTCATCCAATACACACTCCAAACAGCCGTCCCCTTCGAGCGCTCCGCTCATGCCTCCATCAGCCAACATACTCATCAACGACACCGGCCCCGAAGGGCCGGAAATGACAATGCTGAAAAATGGTCTGACGGTACGCGCGAACCAGTACTCTACCCTGATAACCATCTTATCCCGATAGCGGAACAATTGCTTCTCTTCACCGTTTTGTCCCAGAGTTGACACCTTTTTTATCTCGAAATCTTCTCCGCGAATAGTAGTCTGTATGCTTTGGCCGGCGTCCTCGCCCTCGAAATCCCGCAGGTACAAGCCTATCATCTCTTGGGTATCGCCAATCGCCTTGACCTGCCCCTCTTTCAAGTATAAAACCCGATCGCACATTGCGGTAATGGAGGACATATTGTGCGAAATGAAGATAATCGCGATATCCTTCTGCTTGAAAGAGAGCATCTTTTTTACGCTTTTTCCCTGAAATTCAACGTCGCCTACCGCTAAGACCTCATCAACCAGCAGTACTTCCGGCTCCAGGTTAGCCGCAACGGCAAATCCCAACCTTACCCTCATCCCCGATGAATACTTTTTCAAAGGAGTATCAATAAATTTTTCCAATCCCGCAAATTCAACTATTTGGTCAAACTTACTTTCAATCTCCTTCTTCTTCATCCCCAATATGGCGCCATTCATGAAAATATTTTCGCGGCCCGTTAAATCGTCATGAAAGCCAGCCCCGATTTCGATTAACGCCCCGACCCTTCCCTGAATCTCGCAGGTTCCCTTCGTAGGATCGGTAATCCGGGAAAGAATTTTTAAAATAGTGGATTTCCCGGCTCCATTGGGACCTATTATGCCCAATACTTCTCCCTTTTTGACTTCAAATGAGACGTCTTTGAGCGCCCAAATTTCGCGCTTTGGATCAAGGCTTCCTTCGCTAAAACCCGGGCGCACTACCCGTTCGATTCTCTTCCTGCATAAACGAACAAATTCGCTAATACCTCCGGTATTAATGCTGTATTTCTTGGATACATTGCAGAACTTTATGGGAATTTCAGGCATGGTGGGCTCCCCTCAGATGACATCGGCAAAAGTCCCTTCCATTTTCTTAAACACAACATAGGATACCGCTGCTATGCATAAGGATACCGCGGCCGCAATAAGGAGATAGACAAGCTCAGGAGGAGCTCTGTGCAAGATCACCCGGCGATAGGAATCTATCAACCCCGCCATGGGGTTCAAGACCAGATACCACGGCCGTAATTTTTCCGGAACAGCCTCCAGGGAAAATACAATCGGGGTGGCGTACATCCATATTTGCACAAGAAAAGGAATCGCATAGCGCACATCCCGGTAATAAGTATTGAGTGCGGAGAGAATGAGCACTACTCCAACCGTAAATACAACCTGAACCAGAATCAGTATCGGGATGAACAAAAGATTGATACTTACCGGAATCCGATACCAAATCATCATCGCTATAAATATCACCGAGCTGATGAGCATATCGAAAAAAGCGGCGAGAATGGCGGAAAGAGGGATTATCTCGCGGGGAAAGTAAATCTTCTTGATCAGGTCCGCCATCCGCAACATTGCATTAGGCGCAAAAGAGAGGGAAGTGGAAAAAAAGGTCCAGAAAAGCAACGCGCTGTAACTGAAAATCGGGTAGGGGAAACCTTCACTCTTTACCGAAAGAAATCGGGAAAAAATCACGGTGAATATAACCATCATCGCCAGAGGCTGGACAATAGCCCACCCCAACCCCAGCAAGGTCTGTTTATAGCGAATCTTGACTTCCCGGACGGTGAGGTTGAACAGCAAATCCCGGTTGAGGAACAGCTCTTTCAGGTCAGCGATCATGAAAATATCTATCCTGTGCGTTTTCCATTCCCAGCCTAAATCCCCGGCAGTTTCAACAGCAGGGAAAGCTTGCTCTGGGCTTTCCCGATCAATTCCAGGCGCTTCAGGTAAAAATCCGCCATGATTCCGTCCGGTATCTCGAAAGTTTCCTTGGCATTTAACATCGCCCTGGATTCATCCGCGGCAAGCAACGAGGAATTCAATTTCTGTTTAAGAAACGGCAAGAAACCATTCCACACAATCCGGAATAAATCCACTTCCGCCTCATAATAATCCCGGCGCTCGCCTTTGATCCAAACCTTGCGCACCGCCCCCCACTTCTCCAACTCCCGGATGTTGGTGCTGGCGCTCCCCTTGCTGATCTTGAGCGCCTCCGCCATATCATCCAGCGACAACGGGGAGGGACTGAAGAAGAGCAAGGCGTAGAGCTGGCCGATGATCCGGCCCAGGCCGAAGCCCTGAGTGGTCCGCCCGGCGGACTCGATAATGTTGTCCCGGGCCTCTATGAGTTTCTTGTTCATCTGCGGGAAAGTGGGGAAAAGGGTTCAGGGTTGACTCAAACTGTCGTATCGTCATTCCTGCGGAATGACTTGCAGTATCGTTCCTCGCTGGCTCGGAACTTGTAGTATCGTCCCTCGGCTTCGCCTCGGGACTTGTCGTATCGCCACTCCTTCGTCGTGGCTTGCATAACCCACCGTTAAAAGCAAAAAGGTCGGCCCACAGATTTCACTATATTCAGTACGTACTGAATATAGCGTATGCCTCACCCACACGTCAAGAGTCTTTTTCGCTTCCTGAACCCCGAACCCGCGCCTTACGCCTGGAGCAGGGCTAAAGCCCTGCGCTACGACCGACCCGGGGCCTTCAGCCTGAAAACACGTATCTCGGGACCGGGATTCTTTTCCGAGGGGGCAAAGGTCCGGATCAGGTCGCAATTCGCCTCCACCCAGGTGTAAAAGGCCTCGCGATCCGCGACCAGCTCCGGCTGTCTTTCCGCCGTCCGGGCCAAGGAGTAGCCCTCCGCCACCCCGGAGCTGAGGACGAAATATTCCACTCCCTGCGCAAGCAATAATTCCAGGGGAACCGGCCGACGAACATTGAGGTCGTAAACCCGGTGCCAGGGTTCCGGGGGATGCGCGATAAAATACTCGAGTGCCCGGGAACCGGCCGGGTCGGTCTTCATCCGCTCGGCATAAAGTGCCCTGAGCTCTTCCGGGGGCATTCGGTAGATGTCGTAGTCAATCACCGAGTAGAGCCGGATGTTGGGCCCGGCGTAACCGGTACTCTCCACGGCTATGCCCACCCGATCGGGGATATTTTGAAGAATCCAGTCCCGGGCGAGGTCTATGGTCTGGAGGCGATTTTGCCCAATATCCCACCGCACGATCCCGGGAATTTCCGGCGAAACCAACAGGAGCGACACTGCCACCACCCACACCCCTTTCCCGGCGAAAGGAACCAACCTGGAGACAATTTTCTCCAAGACAAACCCGGATAGAAGGAAAAGCATCGGGAACGCAGGAAGAATGTAACGGGGGGCCGCCAACCGGCTATGGCCCATCACCAGGAAAAAGATAAAAGGCATCACCGCCAACACGGCAAACCTGGTCTCCTTGAGTTTGGACAAAGCCGCCAGCCAGCCGACCCAAGCCAGGAGGTAGAGAGGCCAACCCAGGGAACCGGGAAGAAAAACAGCCAGGTATTTCCAGATCGGCCAAACGCTGGTGGCTACCGGGGCGACAGCCGCCGGGTGGTTCTGGGAAACCAGGGGAACGGCTAATTGGGACATCCCTGTCAGCACGAAATCAGGGTCGAAAACAAAGTCGGGGGTGAAAAGAACACTGAAAAAGACGAAGGAAATCGCCAGGACTACCCCGGATTTCCGGACCAGTCTCCAATTCCATTGCCAGACCAGAAAAAGCCCGGCCGGAATCAGATAAGAGAAATAGTAAATCCGGATGGAGACGGCCCCGGCCAGAAACATCCCCGCCCAGACCACATCCGCCAAGCGGTGCTTACGAACAAACCTTTCCAGAAAGAGCAGTCCCGCAAGCCCAAAAAGGAGGGCGAAAGCTTGCCCCCGGGCCATCTGGGAAATCTGGATATGGGTTATATTCAGGGCCAAAAAAAGCGAAGCCGCCAGGCCGGCCGATCGGGTAAACAGCCTTCTCCCCAAAAGGTAGAGGCAATATATCCCCCCTACCCCGGCCAGGCTCTCGGCCGGGCGCTCGCCCTCCAGGTCGCACATGCGCTCGAA
>CAZIEA010000010.1:28222-31160 GCA_964538495.1 uncultured bacterium
GTGGGGGTCGGTATAGTATCTCCCCATGAAATCACCCGCCGAAGCCCACCAGCCCGCGAGCAAACCCAACGCGAAAACGCCGGAATACCAAGCGAACATCAGATAGGAATAAACCCCGACAAACCAGTTTGGGTAGAATTCTCCCGCTCCGATTTTCAGTGAACGATACAGTTGCCAGGCTTCGTCCGGGAAATGCAGGTTGCCTATTCCCGCCAAGCGGATGACGGCCGCCGTGACCAGGATAGCCCCTAGGATCAGATGGGAAAAGCGCTTGCTCATAGCTGATGTCGTATCGTCGCTCCTTCGGAGCGACTTGCAGTATCCGGATTCCGGCGCTCCTGTTTCCTGACTCCTGTCTCCTGTTTCCTGGTTTCCCGAACTCTATGCTCTATGCTGGGGCCTGAACCCCGAACCCTGACCCCTGAGTTCGACATGCCCTTTCCAGTTGGGGGCGGGCTCGAAGGGGCAGATTCCCGGGAGGGGCCGGCCGAACCCGGGGCGCAAGGCCGGGGGTTCGAAAGGCCCCAGGGGAAGCCCAGGATGTTGCGCGACCCGGGAAACCACGGGAATCCGGCTCTCGTCGAAACCCATCAGGGATACCGCGGCGCGATCGGTTGAAACCGGGCTGAAGCCGGCCAGAAGAATGCCTTCCCGGCGCGGGAGGGGAACCATCGGGCCCTTCCCTTCCCCGCCCACGATCCCGTCCATCAGGGACAGGTAGGCCCGCTGGGGAGTTTCCCGGATCGCCCCGTTCTGGTCGGCGTACAGGAGAACCCGATTGAGGTCGGTCCCGATCCGCCAAAGGGTGTCGTTCCCCCACCAGTGCCCGCAGCGGATCTTCCGGCCCAGAAGCCGCTCGTAAACCAGGTCGGCCGTGTCACGATCCGGGACGGGGTGGTCCCCGCCCAGGACTTTCCGGCGGTAACAGCGCAACAGCCGGTTCAGGGGGCGGGAGCAGAAACACCCGAACCGGCCCAGAGCAAGGTCCAGGAAAGCCCGAGCCAGTTTGCCCTTCCAGCGCAAAAGGTTTCCCGGGGTGTCCGGATATTCGTCCCCCCCGTCCCGGGGCTCCCCGATGCGGTAGTGGGGGAGGAAATTCTTGTCGGTGTTGATGCCCACGATGTTCTTGACGCTCAGGGTCACGCCCGCGCTTTTGTGGGTCTTGAGCTTGGCCACACAGATGACGGCGTCAGCCTCGAGGATGTCGGCGGCCACGGAATATTCCTGGACCTGTCCCCGGTGGTGGGCCTGGGGGACGCGGCGGTCGAAGTCGGCCCCGTAGTAGAGTTTCTCCATCTTCCGGGGTAGCCCGAAAAAGGCGCTGTGCCGCCCGAGGTTCACCACCACCGAGCGCTTCTTCCCGTAGGCCAGCTCGCGCCGACAAAGGAAAAGATTGTTCTGGTCGTAACCCTCCACCGCCATCTTACGCAGGTCGCGCAAGCCCACCGGCAGGGGGTAGGACCGGTTGAGAATCTCGAGCATCTCCCCGACCCCGGTAACCTTCACCAGCTCGTCCCAGTCGGCGTCGGTCACAGGGGCGTCGGCGACCAGGACCTCCCCCTCCCCCTTAAGAGCGATCTGGAGATAATCCAGAATCGGGCGCAGAACCGAAGCGTGCACGGTCAGGCAGTGCGCGGTCTCCCCGCCCCGGTGGTAGTGCAGAACAAAGTTGGGCTTCACCACCGCCTTTTGCCCCGGCTTGACCAGTTCCCCCAGCGGGTTCCATTCCGGCGTCCCGAATCTTTCCCGGTCCAGCCCCAGCAGCCTCAATGCCTCCCTCACCCCGCCGTAAACCTTGTTGGCGGGATCAATTGCCACCGGGAAGGGAAGTTGCTTCAGTTCCGGATAGGCCTGATCGGGGTCGAAGGGGGGCGTCGCGGGGTAGTCTTTGGCCCCCGTCTCCACCACCCCCACCGTATTGTCGAGGAGCCTATTCACATGTAGGCATGTAGAACATGTAGAAAGTCGTTACTAAAGGACCAAACTCTTCACACCATTCTTCAATACGGAGACATTGAAGTTGATCAGGAGGCCCCATTTTTTACCCGCCAGTTTCATATAGGTGAGCAGTTGAGCCTGGTGTATCGGTTCCAACACATGAACACTTTTCAACTCCAGCATAAGCTGATCCTCAACCAGCACATCTATACGATACTGACAATCCAACTCTATCCCCTTGTATTTGACATTGACAGGCACTTGCCGGGAAAAAGATATCCCCGCATTTTCCAGCTCATGACAAAGGCAAGTTTCATAGGCGGATTCCAGCAGACCGGGCCCAAGATTTTTATGCACCTCTATTGCAAGTCCCAGAACCTTTTCCACCAGTTCATTATATTTCACGCTCCCCTCCCTGCCTGCCCAGCATAATGCGTGAATAAAAATGTCCCCCTACATGTCCTACATGTCTACATGTGAATTAGAGGTTTTTTAGGCGGGATTCTACAACAATTCTTTTCCCCGAAGAGGGAACGGGGATATCGTCCACGTACTCGAGGCGGATGGGGATCGCCCCGAAGGATTTGCGAATATGGGCCTCGTGCTCCGGGCCGAAGCCGGGTGTCTTCACTATCCGGACGATCAGCTCGCTGGTGGTTTCCTGGATGACCCGGAACTCCCGGACGGGAAGATCCTTGAAGGCGTGAGACACGGCCGGGGCCGCGATGAGCTTCCCCCCCGGCGCCCGGATGATCTCGGAGACCCGGCCCGAAACCTCCTCCAGGAGAGGAAGCCCCCGGCCGCAGGGACAGGCCCGGGCCGAGAGCACCCCGACATCCCCGATGGCGTAGCGGATCATCGGCATCCCGTAGCGGTTGAGGTCGGTGACCAGGATTTCTCCGAGCTCCCCGGGGCCGACGGGCCGACCGTCCCGGACGGTCTCGACGATGACGTTTTCGGCGGCGATGTGCAGGCCCCGGTGCTCTTCGCACTCGGCGGC
>CAZIEA010000011.1:0-1066 GCA_964538495.1 uncultured bacterium
GGGAATCGTCATCCACCACGATGATCTCCGCCTCCGGATAGAGGTGGCGGGCCACATCCCTGACCATGGCCTCGATGTTTTCCCGTTCGTTATAAGTCGGGAGGATGACCGATACCGGACTCTTCATGTCCGGGGAGGATAGAAAGATCGCCGGGGTGGTGTCAATCTCCCTTTGCGGCGGTGTCAGCAGGATTTTTCCGGCTTGTCCCTTCCCCCCTCTCTTCTATAATCTATCAACTTCTCGATACCCACACCCCACACCTCCATACCATAGGCAGTTACCCACGGAAGGGGGAACCTTATGAAGGCGATATTTTCTGCCCTGGCGGTGGTTCTTTTTCTGGCGACCGCCGCGGACGGGGGCACGATCAGCATCAGTACCTGGACTTCCTTTACCGGGGAGAACCTCGCGATCGGAACGGCGAACCGCGGCGACGAAGCCGCCCAGCAGGTGATGTTGACCCTTAACCTGGCGGGTTGGGAGCGCGCGGGCCGGCTGATTCCGAGTCTTTCCCCCGGCGGGGAGAGCATCGAGGAATTCTCCCTGGCCGGGGTTCTGCCCGAACTGCCCGGGTTATACCCGGCCCGGGTCCTGGTGAGTTACACCGATGCCGCCGGATACGCTTTTTCCGCCCTTTCCGTGCTGCTCCTTCCCCGCGGGGAAGCGCGCGCTTCCGCCCTGCACCTGCATCTTTTCCCCTTGGATTGCGCCGGGGAAGGAGAACTGGAATGCCGGGTGGTCAACCGCGGCGGCCGCCCGCTGGCGGCGGAAATCGCGCTGGAGTTATCCCCGGAGTTCCAGGTCGCCGACGCCCGCCGCCGGCTGGAACTTCAGCCCGGGGAGGATCGGAAGCTTTTCTTCCGGGTCCGCAACCTGGCCGCCACTCCCGGGAGCAGTTATCCGGTTTTCCTGGTGGCCGAGCATGGCGACGGGGCCAGGCATTACGCCGCCCTGGCGCAAAACCTGGTGACGGTGAGGCCGGGGGGGGCGCGCGCCCGGAGCTGGTTTATCGCCGCCGCCGCGGTGGTGATTCTGGCGGCGGGCATGGGCAGCCGCTACGGCGGG
>CAZIEA010000011.1:1076-2863 GCA_964538495.1 uncultured bacterium
TGAAATATTCGGCTTGAAGAATCCGTTTCCCAGAAATTCTTCCGGGTTCCAGCTCGCCCTTAAAATCTTTTCCGTTCTTCTCGGGGTCGGGGTTACCGCCCTGCTGATCTGGAGGTTGCGGGCCGACTGGGGAAAGTTCCGGGAGTTGGACTTTTCCCTCTGGGCCTGGCCGCTGGCGGTTTCCGGGGTATGCTTTTCCGCGGGGTTTTGCGCCCTGGTCGAGGGCTGGCGCCGCCTGGTCCGGGCTTTGGGTTTTCCCGTGTCTTACCGGGATGCTTTCCGGGTGGTGGTTCGCTCCTCGCTGGGCCGCTACATCCCGGGCAAGGTCTGGGCCGCGGCCGGGTTGGTTTACCTGGGCCGCGGCTGCGGGGTCCCGGTCAAGATCGGGGGGGCGGCGGCGGTGCTTTCCACGGTTCTGCTGGTGCTGACCGGGGCCCTGGTCGCCTTTTACCGGCTGGGAAGTTCCCTCCCGCCGCTTTTCCAACTCTCGCTGGCGGCGCTGGGGGTGTTTTCCCTGCTACTTGTTCTCCATCCCCGGGGTTGGGTGCGGGGGGAACGCCTTTTTTCCCGTTTCGGGCGGGGGAGTTTGCCGCCCTGCCGCCGGCGGGACCTGGCCTGGTCCCTTCCTTTCTACTTTCTGTTCTGGCTCGGGATGGGGGTGGGGTTCGTGTTCGCGGTCGCTTCCCTGATCGGGAAGTTTCCCCCCGCCCCGGCCGCCCTGGTCTCCTCCTATGCCCTGGCTTATGCCGGCGGGGTGCTGGCGATTTTCGTCCCCGGCGGCCTCGGGGTCAGGGAAGGCCTCCTGGCTTTCTACCTGAGCGGGCTTCTCCCCGAGCCGCTTCCCCTGGCGGCCGGGATTTTTTCCCGGGTCTGGGCCACCGCCCTGGAGGGGATTCTTTTTGGCTTTACCTTTTTCCCCCTCCCTCGCCGCCGCGCCGGAGTTGACTCCCCGCCCCCCGTCCCCGACAATAGGGACTGAAGAAAAAAAAGATAGTGCTGTCCACAGATTACACAGATTTTCACAGATTCTTTCTCGTCTCGCAAAACACCGTGAACGTGTACCGTTTCGCTGTGAACGTGTACGGCCTTGGTGTCCGTTCACGTACTCGTTCACGTTCACGGCGTGATTCGTGCGGTTTGAGGCTTGGCGCTGAAAAAACAGGCTGAAGGAACCGACGCTTCATTCACATGTAGACATGTAGGGCATGTAGGAGGGTTCCGGTTTATCCTTCATGCTCTTCATGGTAAAAAGCGAGTTCGATTACGATCACGACAACGACTACGATTACGACTACGATAACGACAAGGATAGCGACCGCAATTTGTGTAAATCTGTAAAATCTGTGGAGGAGTAGTAGGCGGTGCAAACCGTGGAAAGAGTCCTGGAAATTTCGGTGGTGGTGCCCGCCCATAACGAGCAGGAGAACATCCCGGAACTTCTGGAGAGGTTCGCGGCCATGTTCCGCTCTTCCGGCCTTTCGGGCGAGGTGATCGTGGTGGACGACGGCTCCACCGATTCCACCGCCGCGGCCCTGCGGGAAGCGGAAGGCAAGCATCCTTTCCTCCGGATCAGGACCCACCGCCGCCGGCGCGGGATCACGGCGGCCCTGGAGACCGGTTTTGCCGCCGCCGGGGGGGAAATCCTCCTTTTTTACCCGGCCGACCTCCAGTACCTGCCCGAGGACATCCCCTTGCTGGTGAACAAGGTCAGGGAAGGTTTCGACATCGTGACCGGCTGGCGGCAGGGCCGCTACGGCGGGAAAAGGTTTGTTTCCGGTGTTTACAAC
>CAZIEA010000011.1:2873-19492 GCA_964538495.1 uncultured bacterium
CCTGATGTCCCGGCTGTTTTTCCGGGTGGCCGTCCACGACCTCAACGGGGTCAAGGCATTTTGCCGCGAGGTTCTCTCCGACCTGCAGTTTCAGCCCGATTGGCACCGCTACCTGGTGGTCCTGGCCGCCGCGCGGGGTTACACGGTGGGGGAGGTCAAAATCACGCTTTACCCGCGCCGCGCCGGGGTCTCCAAGTTCGGCCCCGGGCGGGTCCTGCGCGCCTTCTGGGATTTCGTGGTCGTGCTCTTCGTGGCCAAATACAGCCAGAAGCCGATGCAGCTGTTCGGCAATCTCGGGCTGGTTTTTGTCTCGGCCGGGGTGATCATCTCGGCTTACCTTTCCTATCTGCATTTCCTCGGGCAGAAGATCGGGGACCGGCCCTTGCTGCTGTTGGCGATCCTCCTGATCGTCACCGGGATTCAGTTTTTCGTCCTCGGGCTGATCGGGGAACTGGTGGTTCGCCGCCGCCGCCGCGACGAATAACCCCCTTGGTTCTCGCGCAGAGACGTAACTGCCGTCCACAGATTTCACGGATTTACACAGAACAGCGTACTCATACTCGGCATAGCGCAAAGCGCATAGCGTCAAGCGCCGGGGTTCAGGAGCGAGAATCGGGGTCGGTATCGGAATCGCTATCGCTATCGTGTTTCAGCATAGAGCAGAGAGTCCAAAGAAACAGGAGTCAGGAAAGACCGTAATCCGTCGCCTTGATTTGTGCGGATTCGCGAGATTCGCGGTTTGAAGGCGCGACCCGGAATCCAGAATTCAGAATGCGCAAGAATCCGTGAAAATCTGTGAAATCTGTGGAAAAAAAAGGTAGTAACTCGTGAAATTCGAGGATGGCGGAGCCGCCCGGACCGTCTCGATTCTGATGGCGGCGGTCTCCGTTCTTTTCGCTTTTTATATTCTGACCCCGTTCCTGGAGGAAGGCTACTCCCCGGCCGGGGACGACTGCGTGCATATCTCCTACAGCGCGGCCCTCCGGGAGATCGTCACGGAGAGAGGGAAGCTTTTCGGCTGGTCTTATCTCTACGGCGCGGGCGCCCCGATCTTTATCTTCCGGCCCCCCGGTTTCTACCTGGCTGCGGTCGCGCTCGACCTGGGCACGGGCGGTTGGCTGGACCTGGTCACGGCCCACAAGCTCGTCTACGTCCTGGCCCTGGCGCTTTACCCGCTGGCGGTTTACTACCTGCTTTCCAAGTTCGGCTTCCCAAGTCTGGTCGCGGGGATCGGGAGCCTTTTGGCGCTGGCCCCGGTCAGCACCTGGGGACATACCCTCGACGCCTATTTCGATCTTGGGCTGGCCAAGCAAGCCCTGGCCCTGCTGCTCTTTCCCTTCCTGCTCGGGAAACTCCACGGAATCATGCGCCGCCGGGATTCGATCTTTCCGGGGGCGCTGCTTTTTGGGCTGGTTTTTCTCAACCACCCCTACATGGGGCTGAGCGCCACCTGGTGCGCGGGCCTTTACCTGCTCCTGCACCTGGTCGCTTTCCCTTTTCTCCAAACCCTGCGGGCGTTATGGCGGGCCCTGGCGGTCTTCGCGGTCGGGGTTCTCCTGATCGGCTTCTGGATCGTTCCCTTCTATTCTTCCCCGGAGGTCCATCCCACCACCGCTTATCTTTCCCAGAGCCGGCACGGGTTCTCGGTCATGACCGATACCGCCGTCGGGACCATCCGGCACTTGCTGGACGGCTCGCTTTTTGACGCCCCCGCGCCGGAGCCCTTCGGGGCCGGGTCGGTCTGGGCCTGGCGGGACAATTCCCGCTTCGGGCGCCCTCCGGCGCTGACTTATGCCGCCCTGCTCGGGTTGGCCTTTCTGTTGGCGGGCTTCCGCTCTTTCCGGAATCTGTATTTTTTCTGCGGTTTCGTTTTTGCCCTGCTTATTTTCATGGGCCCCGACGACCTTCCCGTCCTGCGTCTGGTTCCTTTCCAGGAGCAGTTCCAATACATCCACTGGATACCGGTGCCGGAACTCTTCACGGTGTCCGCGGCCGCCGTCGGGCTTTATTCCCTGCCGGCTTTGCTTTCGGGGCTGGTCTGCCACCGGCTTGCCTCCGGGAGGGAGCTTTTCGGGAAAATCGTTTTCTGGGGGGGGCTGGCCGCGATCCTGGCTTTATTTTTGGCCCCGGTCGGGAAAGACCGCAGGGAGTGGGCCGGGCTCAAGGTCAGGACCAGGGATTTTTCCACCCGGGAGGGGATTCAGACCCCGAAGAGCCTGAGATCCCCGGTCAACCGGGATTTCCAGGCCTGCCTGGACGAGATTGCCCGCTCCCCGGCCTTTGCCCGCTTTTACGCCTCTCCCACCTCGCTCCAGGCCGGGCAGGAGATTTTTTTCTTCACCGTCGCCCCGGCCCTGGCGGGGAGGGGGAACGTGATCTCGCCGCTTTTTTCCGGGCTCAAGGGGGGCTGGAACCGGGTGATCGGCGCCGTCATCCGCCGCGACCTCTGGAAAAGCCGGCGCCTGGTCGATCTCCTGGGGGTCCATTATCTGCTTACTCATCGGGAAAACCTGGGGAAGTTCGAACCCCTGCCTGATTTCTGGGAGGAGACAATCGACGAGGGGACCTGGCGGCTTTACCGGGCCCGGGAAGCTTCCGGGAGCTTTGGGTTTACCGCCGCTCCGGCGGTCCTGGCTTTTCTTGACTATCGCTCCTGGGAAGAACTGCTGGGAACCTGGGTCGGTTATTACCGGGCGGCCCCGGATGCGGATTCGGCGGTTTTCGCGGTCCTGGCCCCCGGCGGCCCGCTCCCGCCGCGCCACCCTGAGAGCTTTCCTTGGGATCGTTATTGCGCGGTGCTGGTCCCCGGCGGGGACGAATGGGAATCGGGAGAAGGCGCGGAGTTTCTCGCGGCAGCCCGGGCCGCGGGCCGGGAAATTTTCAGCCTTTCCCCCCTGCCCCTGGACCGGGTCTTGAGTGGGCTTTCCGGGGTGCCTTTCGAGGAATTTTCATCCCCCGGCTCCGGCTGGGAAGTGCTGGAGACCAGGGAAGAGGCGGAGTATCACGAGGTGACTTTCCGCGCTTCTTCTCCCGGGTTCGTCTATCTCAAGACGGCTTATTACCGCGGCTGGGAGCCTCTCCTGGACGGGAACCCCGCCGAGCTTGTCTGCCTCGCTCCCGGTTATAACGCTCTGCGGGTCCCGGCCGGGAAGCATGTCGCCACCTTCAGGTACCGCGGCGCCAACAACGCCTTTTTCGGGAACCTGCTTTCGGCCGTGACCCTGGCCGGGGGCCTGGCGGTTTGGGCGGGGGGGCGTTGGCGCCGGAGGAGAAGCCGATGATCGGGGCGCTTTTCGACCGGGGCGAGAATGACCGGGGGCGGCATCCCCTGCTCATGCTCCTGCCCGCCCTGGGATTGCTGGCGATTCTGGCGCGGCTGCTGGTTCTGGAGGGACTTTATCGGGTCCCGGTCCCGATCAAGCCTCTAGACGGGGAGCGGACTGGAACCGACCTGCATCTTTACTGGAACCGGCTCCCGGGAGAAGCGGCTTACGATGTCGAGGTCGACGAGTCTTCCCCCGAATTTCGCGATCTCGTTTACCGGTGGTCGGGGCTCCGGGACGACAAGGTCAAGCTCCGGGCGGCCTGCCCGGGCGGCGGGGAGTTTTACTGGCGGGTCCGGGCGGTGGAAGAGGGGGTCCCCGGCCCCTGGAGCCGGGCGGTGCGTTTTCTCCCCCGCGCCGCCGCGCCCCTGCCCGAACAGCCCGGGCTCGAGATTGCCGCGGCCGCCCCCGTTGACGGCGGCATCGAGGTGCGGGGAAACTCCGCCCTCCCGGAGGGAACGGTATATTATCTGCACCTGGTCGAGGCGGCTTCGGGCCGGTCGCTTTACCGGCTGCGGCACCGGGTCCGGGGCCCGGTTTTCCGGGAGATCCTGCGTCCTCCGGAGAAAGCCGCTCCGCCCGGGAAATACCTGATCCGGGCCGCCACCTATCCCTCCCAGGTTTACCCGGTTTCCGACTATCTTGGTCCCCGGGGCGAGCGGTTGGCCCGGGGAGGAGCGTCCGCGGGCCGCGTGGAGCGGGGCCTCTGGGCCGGGGTTCGTCTGCTTCCCGGGCAGCCGGCGGCCTCTTTTGCCGCCGCCCGGCGCCGGTTTTCCGATTACTTTATCGAACTTGTCGCCAGTCCCGCGCCGGTCGGGATGCTTCTGGCCGGGCGGACCAACCTTCCTGACGGGGCCAGTCTGGCCGGGACCCTGGTCTCCGAACCCGGCGGGGGAATGGCCTACTCGAACCTGATCCCGGTCAAGGACGGGAATTTCAGCGTGGCGATCAAGCCCCTCCCGGGCCAGCCTTCTCCCGGTTCGTCCGCTTACCGGGTGGAGGTTTTCTTCGACCCCACCCTGCAGACTGCGGCGCTCCCGGGCTACGATCCCGCCCGAATCCCCCGAGAGGGGCCGGGGGTGGTTTACCTGCTGGTGGACGAATACCCCTTCGCCGGCTCCCTGAACCCCGAGCCCTGAACCTTTAGGCCCTGGGACCTTGACCCCGCCGCCCCCGCGGGGTAGCATATCGTGATTTTTCGTCCCGACCAACCGGGGAGAACCGCAGACTAAGGAAGGCAGAGATGAAGATTCATCCCACCGCTGTCATATCCCCCGAGGCCGAACTCGATTCCTCGGTGGAAATCGGCCCCTATGTTGTGATCGACGGCCGGGTCCGGATCGGGCCTTTGAGCCGGATTCTTTCTCATGCCTGTCTTTTTGGGGACACGGAAATCGGGGAACGCACCCTGGTCCACCCCTTCGCCACCATCGGCAACGCCCCCCAGGATCTGAGCTACCGGGGGGAAAAAACCACCCTCCGGATCGGGTCCGGAAACACTTTCCGGGAAGGCTGTTCCATTCACCGTGGCACCGTCTCCGGAGGGGGGACGGTTATTGGGGATGACGGCTTTTTCATGTCCTGTTCCCACGTCGGCCACGATTGCCGGGTGGGAAACTCCGTGATCATGGCCAACGGCGCCCTGCTCGGCGGCCACGTCCACCTCGGCGACCACGTTTTTCTCTCCGGCAACGTCATCATTCACCAATTCTGCCGGATCGGGGAGCACGCCATCCTGGGCGGGGGCTCGGCCTACAGCAAGGACGTGCCCCCTTTCTGCACCGGGGCCACCCGCGGGGTCAACGAAGTGGCAGGGCTCAACGTGATCGGCTTGCGACGCAGCGGTTTCAGCCTCGAGGAGCGGGAGGAGATCAAGAGCGTCTACCGGGTTGTCTACAACTCCGGCTTGAATGTCAGCCAGGCCCTGGAAGAACTGGGAAAGCGGGAATTGGGCTTGCGGGCGGCGGCCATGGTCAAGTTCATCCGGACCTCCAAGCGGGGGATCTGCCGCCAGTCCTCCCGCCATCGGGACTAAGGCGCCCGCGGGCGGATTTTTGCCCGTGCCGGCCGCGAAAAGGGAGGAGGTATGGAAAAGCTGATCAGTTTTGCCGGGATGCTGATCCTGATCGGGGTCGCGTTCCTGATGTCCGACAACAAGCGCCGGATCCGCCCCCGGATCCTGATCCTGGGTGTGCTCCTGCAGGTTTTCTTTGCCTTCATCATCCTTCCCAACAGCCCGCTCAACACCTGGATCAAGTCCGCCTCCGGCCTGGAAAGGGCCCCCGGGGAGTGGTTTTTCGACAAGATGAACGACGTGGTCATCCGCCTGCTCGGGTTCGCCGAGGAGGGGGGGCGCTTTCTTTTCGGCAACCTGGTCAACAACAACCTCCCCCTGGGGGTGGGAGAGCCGGGCAACGGGCCGGTGGCGGCCGCGGCCGGGCAGGTAGCGGTGGCGGGAGCCTATTTTGCCTTCAATGTCCTGCCCACCATCATTTTCTTTTCCGCCCTCATGGGGGTGCTTTATCACCTGGGGATCATGCAGAAAATCGTGGCCTTCTTTTCCAAGATCATGGAGAAGACCCTGGGCACGAGCGGGGCCGAGACCCTTTCGGCCTCCGCCAACATCTTCGTGGGCCAGACCGAGGCCCCCCTGGTGGTCCGGCCCTATGTAAGCTCCATGACCATTTCGGAGCTGATGGTGGTGATGGTGGGTGGGTTTGCCACCGTGGCCGGAGGGGTGATGGCGGCCTACGTGGGGATGCTCAAGGATTATTTCCCCTCCATCGCCGGGCACCTGATTTCGGCCAGCATCATGTCGGCCCCGGCGGCCATCGTCATCGCCAAGCTCATGATCCCGGAGACCGGCGACCCCGTGACCAAGGGGGGGATCAAGATCAAGCTCCCCAAGACCAACGTCAACGTCATCGACGCCGCCGCTTCCGGGGCGGGGACCGGTTTGCAGCTTGCCCTTAACGTGGGGGCGATGCTGTTGGCCTTCATCGCCCTGATCGCCATGCTCAATTTCCTGATCTCCCTGGCCGGCGACGGCCTCGACCTGCTGCTCGGGAACGACCCCAACCGGATTACTTTCGCCGCTTCCGCCCCCTCCGCCGGCCCCGGAGACTTCATCGAGGTTACGCGGGAGGGGGAATCGCTGGGGTCATGGCGGATCGCCGAGGTCCGCGCCGGCGAGTTTTGGCTGGCCACCGAGATCAAGGAGGAATTTTCCGATTGTTCCTACCGGATCCTCTCCTCCGCTTCCGGCGTCGTGATCGCTTCCGGGACCGGGGCCTCCGGGGACCCGGGATTCAGCCTCAGCCTGGAGCTGATCTTGGGCTGGGTGTTTGCCCCGGTGGCCTGGATCATGGGGGTCCCCTGGGCCGACTGCCGGGTGATCGGGAGGCTCCTAGGGGAAAAGATGGCCCTTAACGAATTCGTGGCTTACTTCAACCTTACCCAGGTCCTGGCTCAGGCCAAGGCGGGGCTCCGGCCCGAGCTGGCGCAGCGCAGCGTGATCATAGCCACCTACGCCCTTTGCGGATTCGCCAACTTCTCCTCGATCGCCATCCAGATCGGGGGGATCGGCGGGATCGCCCCCGACCGGCGCCACGACCTGGCCCGGATCGGGTTTCGGGCCATGATCGGAGGGACCCTGGCCGCTTTCATGACCGGCACCATCGCCGGGCTTTTTGTCTGAGGAGGCGGGGATGAACTCTGCCTCGGCCAAACGCCCGCTGGTTTCGCTGGCCATGCTCTTTTACAACGAGGAGGCCTGCGTGCGCTCCGTGGTGGAGCGGATGGGGGCGGCCCTGGCCGGGGCGGGAACGGATTTTCAGCTCCTCCCCGTGGATAACGGCTCCAGCGACCGCACCCCGGAGATCATTGCCTCCCTGGCCGCCGCCGATTCCCGGATCAAGCCGGTGACGGTGCCGAAAAATCTCGGCTACGGTTGGGGCGTGATTAACGGCCTGCGGGCAGCCGACGGGGAGTGGATCGGCTACATGGACGGCGACGGGCAGATCGAGCCGGAGGCGTTTTTGCGGCTGGTCGGCTTCTGCCTCGCCGGATATGATATGGTCAAGATCAGGCGGGCTCGGCGCCAGGACGGCTGGCTGCGGGGCGCGGTTTCGGATGTTTACGTGCTGATGCTGTGCCTGCTTTTCAACCTGCCGTTTTACGACGTCAACGCCAAGCCGCGGCTGTTCAAGCGGGAGTGGCTGGAAGAACTGGACTTGAGTTCGCAGGACTGGTTTTTGGACGCGGAGATGCTGATCAAGGCCCGCGTCCTGGGGATGACGGTGGGAGAGATCAAGGCGGTTTTCCTGAAACGGTCCCAAGGGGCGTCCCATGTGCGGCCGGCCACGGCCTGGGAGTTTCTCCGCAACATCGTACGCTACCGCTGGGGAGGAGAGTTGAAGCTATGGCGGGAAAAGATCGGCTCAAGGTAGTCATTCTCTGCGGGGGGAGGGGAACCCGCCTGGCCGAGGAAACCAGCTCGCGGCCCAAGCCCATGGTCCGGATCGGGGACCGGCCCATTCTCCAGCACATCATGGAGATCTACTCCGCCTTCGGTTTCGACGACTTTGTCCTCCCCCTCGGCTACAAGGGGGAGATGATCAAGGATTACTTCCTTAACTTCGATTACTACACCAACGATTTTACCGTCTCGCTCTCTCCGGAGGGCAAGACCGTCGCTGCCCACACCCGCCGCCACCCTCAGTGGCGGATCACCCTGGCCGATACCGGGGAAGAGACCCTGACCGGGGGCAGGATCCGCCGGGTGCGGAATTACCTGGGGGAGAGCACCTTCATGGCCACTTACGGGGACGGGGTGGCCGACATCGACCTGAAGGCGCTCCTGGCCCGGCACCGCCGGATGGGGCGTTTGGCCACGGTCACCGGGGTGCGGCCCATGAACCGCTTCGGGGAACTCTCGATCGCCGACGGGATCGTGACCGAGTTCCGGGAAAAACCCCAGACCCTCTCCGGGTTGATCAACGGGGGATTTTTTGTTTTCGAGCCCGGGGTTTTCGACTACCTCTCCGATGACGGCGCGCTGGAGCGGGAGCCCCTGGAGAACCTGGCCCGGGACGGGCAGCTCGCGGTCTTCGAGCACCCGGGCTTCTGGCACTGCATGGACACCTACCGGGACATGGAGAATTTGAACCGCCTCTGGGCCGGGGGCTTCGCCCCCTGGCGGCCTAAGAAGCATGGAGCATAGAGCCAGGAAACAGGAGACAGGAGTCAGGAGACGCGCAACTGATGTCCACAGATTTCACAGATTTACACAGATTCGTACTCGAACTCGTACTCGGCATGAGGCGTGAGGCTTGGCGCTGAAAAGGCCGGCGCAGAAGTAATCAGTAATCAGAGAAATCAGAGTTAATCAGGTGCGAAATAATCCATGAAATCTCTGGACAACAATCGGGGGGATAAGAGGATGGTTGATAACTTCTGGCGGGACCGGCGGGTCTTCGTGACCGGCTGTACCGGGCTTCTGGGCTCCTGGCTGACCGAAGCCTTGGTGCGCCGCGGGGCGGAGGTGGTCGGGCTGGTTCGGGACCTGGTCCCGGCTTCCAACCTCCGGAGCCTCTCCTGTTGGGAAAAGATCGACATCGTTCGGGGGGACGTGGCCGATTACGCCCTGCTGGAGCGGGCCCTGAACGAATACGAGGTGGACGCCGTTTTTCATCTGGCCGCCCAGACCATCGTGGGGACGGCCAATCGCTGTCCCCTCTCCACCTTCGAGTCAAACGTCAAGGGGACCTGGAACCTGCTCGAGGCCTGCCGCCGGGTGGAGACCGTGAAAAGGGTCGTGGTTGCCTCCAGCGACAAGGCTTACGGGAGTCACGAGAAGCTCCCCTACGACGAGACCGCCCCGCTTCAGGGGGAACATCCCTACGACGTTTCCAAGAGCTGCGCCGACCTGATTGCCCGCTCCTACCATCTGACTTACGGCCTCCCGGTTTCGGTCACCCGCTGCGGGAACCTTTTCGGGGGCGGGGACCTGAACTGGAACCGGATCGTTCCCGGGACGATCCGCAGCGTCCTCCGGGGCGAGCCCCCGGTGATCCGCAGCGACGGCACCTACATCCGGGACTACTTCTACGTCAAGGACGCGGTGGCGGCCTATCTCCTGCTGGCCGAGCGGATTCCGGGGGAGGGCGTGTCCGGGGAGGCCTTCAACTTCAGCAACGAAATCCAGGTCACGGTGCTGGAACTGACCCGGACCATCCTGCGCCTGATGGATTCGGAGCTGGAGCCGACGGTGCTCGGAAGGGCTGCCGGGGAGATCCGGCATCAGTACCTGAAGGCGGCCAAGGCCCGCGAAATCCTGGGCTGGAAGCCGCTTTTCGAACTCGAAAAAGCCCTCAAGGAAACCATAGAGTGGTACCGCGCCCATTTCGCTCTTTTGCCCGGGAGCAACCGGTGAGCGGACCGTTCCCGATTGTTTCCGGCGCCGCGTCGGTCCCTGGGTACTGAAACCCGGGGGGGGCGACGATTAAGAGTCCGGTCGGACGGGTTCCCCCGCTTGGTCCGGATCGGGATCGCGGTTTTCCCGGCCGACGACGGTCCGGACCAGGCCGGCGGGCTTTCCCATGGTGCGGAAGTGCAGTCGGGCCAGGTAGCTACCCATTACGCCCAGGACTAAGAGCTGGGCCCCCGAGAAGATGGAGACGATCGAAGCCAGGAAGGGAAATCCGGGAAGGCTGTAACCCAGGGCCAGGTATCTCCCGACCACATAGGCCAGAATCAGGATACCCAGGCCGGTGAAGCCGAATCCGAGCAGGCTCACGATCTTGAGCGGGAGGACGCTGAAGCCGGTGACCACGCTGAACGCATGCCCGAGGAGATGGGAAAAATTGTAGTTCGACCGCCCCTCCCGGCGTTGGTCGTGTCGCACCTCGACCGCGGCGAACCGGTCGGTCCCCCAGGAAAGCGGGACGTCGATGACCACGGAGGGGCCGTGATAATACCGGAAGGATTCTTTTAGGGAAGCCCGGAAGGCCCGAAAAGAGCTCACGTTTTGAGCCGACGCTCGCCCCAGGGCGCTCCTGAGGAGAAGCCGGATCAAATTCGAACTTGCCCGGCGCCAGAGGGCGTGCCGGGTCTTTCCCGGAACGCCGTAAACCACATCGGCCCCCGCCGCGATCGCCGCCAATAGCCGCGCGATTTCCTCCGGCGGGTTCTGGAGGTCGTCGTCCACGGTCACGATGACGTTCCCGCGGGCGGCCTTGATTCCCTGCAGGAGCGCGTTGTGCTGGCCGTAATTGCGCATCAGATCGATTCCCGAGATCTCCGGGTGGGCGGCGGCCAAGGCCTTGATCTTTTCCCAGCTCTCGTCCCGGCTCCCGTCGTTGACCAGGATGATTTCGAAGACCGGTTCGATTTTGCGCAAGGACCGGATCAGGCGCCGGCCCAACTCTTCCAGGGTCGCGGCGCTGTTGAAAACCGGGACTACGACGGAGACATGCAACGGCTTAACTCCTCCCGCCCGCGGCGGATTTGCTCCCCGGCCAGCCGTGAAAAGTGTGGAAGCTTTTTCGCAGCTCATAGCCCAGGTGCGCAAGTATCCTGTGCATGGGCAGGTTGGAGATCAAGGCGCTGGTTACGTTCCGGGCACAACCCTGCCGGCGGGCCCAGCGCAGCCCCTCCCAGCCCAGCTCCAGCATGGCCAGGGGCCGCCCGGGTGTTCCCGGCGCGCAACCGGCCAAGGTTACCTCGGCCTGGGCGGCGGAGACCATTTTCAGGGAGAGAAATCCGATCAAGTTCCCTTTCCGGCGGATTAACAGGACCGCCGCGGTTCCGTCTTGTTCCCGGCAGGAAGCGGCGGCCCAGGAGGCATATATCCGGGCGGCAGGAAATTCCCGGAGCCGGGGGCGTAATGCCCGCCGTAGTCGGCGAAGGCCGCCTCCGCCAGTTCCTCCACGGCCGGGGCGTCCTCCGGCCGGGCGGGGACGATCTCGAAATTCCGGTCGGGGAGGGGGAGGGGCGGCCGCAGCAGGTTCCGGGAATAGTGCAGGAGGGTGTCGGTCAGGTAAAATCCCGCCCTCTCCAGGGCCTGGGCCGAGGCGTAATCGTTCGCGGCGCAGCGGGCGACCAGGAGCCGTATCCCGTTTTCGCGGGCCGCGGCCAGGAGCCCCGGCAGATCCCCGGCGTCGGCCAGTTCGAGCCGCCCCACCGGGAAGCCGAAGTGTTCGCTGTCGGGCGGGGACAACCTAAATGTTGACTTGGCGGGCACGCTATTCTATCCCATTCCGGCCGAAGCAGACGCCCTCGGGAAGCGCGGCGCCAAGCTTCGCTTTTCGATTTACGGCAACGGCTGTAACGACCGGAAGATATGCTCCGCGCTTTGCGCTGCATTCCGGCACCTGAAACCCGAACCATGCAAACCGCTGCTTCATGTCCGGCCCGGCCTCAAATAATTTTATTAACATATCACTCCCGAGTGACGTTGAAACCCATAAAAAATATTATTATAAAAAATATTATTTGATTTTTGGGAAGCATACTCATATATTTACTAGAAACATTGAAAACCGTCACCCTTTAGGAGGTGGATAGTGAGGAAAAGATTTTCCCTGGCAATAGCGGCTTTGTTGACATCGGTGTTCATCGGGGGAGGGGCGGCCTTAGGGGCAGGTCCATGCAATCCCGCTCCCGAAATCACGCGGCGGTTGCCGCGGTATTCCCATGGCTGGGTAGGGAGCGTCTGCTGGCTGGATAACGTCATTTACGAGGTCACCGATTCCACCACCGTCCCCATCATGAAAAATGCCGAGACCGGTGCCACCATTGGAACCTTGCCCATCAAAGGGGTCCCCACCGCCATCCAGGGCATTTCCTACGACCCCTGGCACGACACCTGGTGGATCAAGCCCCATCAGATACACGAAGCCTGGGAGTTCACCTGGGCCGGGAATTCGACCGGGCGCAAGATTTCCACGCGCAGTTACGCTCTCCAGGTCTATGTCGATCCCGACGAGGAGAACGTGATCTGGGTCGGACAGAGCGTGGACGGGGGGGTGCTCAAGATCAACCTGGCCACCAACGCGTTGCTGCAGGCGATCCCCACAAATTTCGGTGTGCGCTCGGTGGTCAGGATGGATGACTATTTCTGGTGCACGCGCGCCGGCGAGGTCGGGGACTCTGGGGTCCTGATCAAGATCAACGGGAGCGGCCAGGAGATCTGCCGTTATTACATGCCGGTGACCAAGTACGACCACGACACCGGGGGCTGTTCCATTGACGATGAGGGCCAGCTCTGGGTGGAGGGCGGCAAGGAAAGCAATATCTACCGGATCGATGTCGGGTATGACCCAGTGGTTGCTACCCCCACGCCCGCGCCGACCCCGACGCCGCCGGTGACCGGGCACATCGATTCCGGGGACTACGACGGGGACGGGACCAGCGAGATCGCCGTTTTCCGGCCGGCCAGCGGGCTCTGGGCGATCCGGGGTCTGACCCGGGCCTACTTCGGGCCTAACGAGCTCCCGGTCTGCGGCGACTATGACGGGGACGGGACCAGCGACATCGCCGTCTTCCGTTCCTCGAGCGCGCGCTGGAGCGTGCGCGGGATCACCCGCTTCTTCTTCGGTTCCGCCGGGGACTTCCCGCTTCCGGGCAACTACACCTCCGGGGACCGCGCCGCCGAGGCGGCGGTTTTCCGCCGTACCTCCGGGCTCTGGGCCGTGCGCGGAGTCACCAGGTTCTACTGGGGCGGCTCCGGCGACCTGCCGGTTCCCGGCTACTACGCCGCGGGGAACGTCAAGCGCGCGGCCACCTTCCGGTTGGGCACCGGGCGCTGGGCGGTCCGGGGCGTGGAGAACTTCTACTTCGGCTCCGGAACCGACACCCCGGTGGTGGCGGACTTTAGCGGGGACGGGATCGACGATTCCGCGATTTTCCGGCCCGCCAGCGGGCTCTGGGCCGTCCGGGGCTGGACCCGGCAGTATTTCGGGGGCTGGGGGGACACGCCGGTCCCGGCCGCCTACGCGGGCGGTGCTGCCAGCGAGATCGCGGTTTACCGTCCCTCGACCGGTCGCTGGCTGATCAGCGGGGGCGCCTCGCCTTACTTCGGGGCCGCCGCCGACCTGCCCGTGGCCGGTCCGGCCTGCAACCCGTCCTCGGCCGGAGTGATCTGAGTAGACACCGGTGAGAAAGAGCGCGGTCCCCGGGAGACCGGGGGCCGCGTTTTCTTGTAGGAAAAGAGTCCTGAACTTCGACCCCCCGGATAAGGCGGGGGAGAATCAACAATTCGGATGGGGAACCGGGTGAGTCGGGTGGGTGAAACCGTTCCCCCAGGAGGCGGATAGTGAGGAAAGGACTTTTCCCGGCGATAGCGGTTGCGCTGGCTTCGGTCGTCCTCGGGGAGGTATCGTTCGTTCAGGCGGACGCCTGCGTTCCCGCCCCCGTAATCACGCGGCGGTTGCCGCGGTATCCCCATGGCTGGGTGGGCAGTGCCTACTGGCACGACGGCGTCATTTATGAGGTTACCGACTCCACCACGGTCGCCATCATGAAAGATGCCGAGACCGGGGCTGCCCTCGGGACCCTGAACTTCAAAGGCATTCCCACCAGCATCCAGGGCATCTCCTACAACCGCTGGGACGACACCTGGTGGCTCAAGGTCCACGAGATTCATGAAGCCTGGGAATACTACTGGAACGGCAACCCCACCGGCCGCAAGATCTCCACGCGCAGTTTTGCCCTCCAGGTCTATGTCGATCCCGACGAGGAGAATATGCTCTGGGTGGGAGACAGCGTGAACGGCGGGATCAGAAAGATCAACTTTGCCACCAACGCGGTGATACGATCCATTCCTACAAACTTCGGTGTCCGCTCGGTGGTCAGGTTCGGGGACTACCTATGGTGTACGCGCATGGGCAAGCCCTGGGAAGACGGGATCCTGATCAAGATCAACATGAGCGGTCAAGAAATCTGCCGGTACTACCTGCCGCAGGCCCAGTACGACCACGATGCCGGCGGCGGCTCCATGGACGACGAGGGTCAGCTCTGGGTGGAGGGCGGCAAGGAAACCAACATCTACCGGATCGATGTCGGTTACGATCCGGGGCCGACTCCCTCCCCGACCCCGATTCCGGCGGTGACGGGGCACATCGATTCCGGGGATTACGACGGGGACGGGACCAGCGATATCGCCGTTTTCCGGCCCGGCAACGGCCTCTGGGCGGTGCGCGGGCTGACCCGTTGCTACTTCGGCGATTCCGGGAGCCTCCCGGTTTCCGGCGATTACAACGGGGATGGGACCAGCGATATCGCCATGTTCAAGCCATCCACCGCCGGTTGGTCGATCCGGGGTCTGACCCGGTTCTTCCACGGGGTCCAAGGCGATTACCCGGTCCCGGGCGACTACAACGGCTGGGATCGAGCCGCCGAGGCCGCGATCTTTCGGCCTTCTTCCGGCCTCTGGGCGGTGCGCGGGCTGACCCGGATCTACTACGGCCAGAGCGGGGACATGCCCGTACCCGGCTACTTTTCCGCGTCCTGGAAAGGCGTGAAATATCCCGCCGTCTTCCGTTCCGCCACGGGACAATGGCTGGTCAAGGACCTGGCCAGCATTTATTTCGGGACCGCGGGGGATGCGCCGGCCATCGGCGACTACAGCGGCGACTGGGTGGACGACATTGCGATTTTCCGCTCTGGAACCGGCCTCTGGGCCGTGCGCGGGCTGACCCGGCGCTATTTCGGGCAGGCCGGCGATGATGCTGTTCCCGCCGACTATCTCGGGTCCGGGACCGCGCAGGTCGGGGTTTTCCGGCCGAGCATGGGGAAATGGGCGGTTGATGGGCTCGGGAACATTTTCTACGGAGCTTCCGGAGACCTGCCGGCGAGCGGGCGGCGCTGCTTCAGCCCCGCGTCCGCCGGGGACATGTAAACTTCAGCGTTAGGAACCAGCCAGCCCCCCCGGGAATCCGGGGGGGGCTGGTTTTTGAAATGCCGGCAATTCCGGTTATTGAGGCATGGCCTTTGAGTTCGGCTCCGCGACGCTTTTCTCCGGAAGGTTTTTAATGCATGTAGCCTAAAGCCCGGAGCTCGCGGGCCCGTTCGGGAGAGAGTTTTATTTCTGGTTCGTTTCCCCCCAGGGATAGTTTTTCCCGGAAGGCGCGGCTTTCCTCCATTATCTCCCGGGCCCGCTTGCGCATGAGGCGCACCGTTTCTTCCTCCGAGTCCGCCAGGTTCCGGCGTTCTTCGATGTCGCCGGCGGCGAAAAGCCATTCCGGCGCATCGCGCCCGGGCTGGGTGGAAAAAATGTAGTCGCCGGCCAGGAAGCGGACCGACTTCAGGTCGCCGGAAAAGCTTACCGGGCCGCTTCCATGGCCCGGTTTCCCGCGGGCAAGCGGGAGCAGGCTCCGGCCCTGGACGGGGGGCAGTTCGCCGGCCAACCCCAGGAAGTCGGCGATGGTGGGGAAAAGGCCGAGCGTCTCCACCTGACAGTCGACGATGCGCCCGGCTTCCTCGCCCCCCGGGAATTTGACGATCAGGGGCACCCGCAGGACTTCCCGAAAGAGCTGGGAGTGAAGATGTCCCCCGTGTTCGCGGAATTCTTCTCCGTGATCCGCGACCAGGACGATCAAGGCGCGGTCGTACAGCCCTTCCTCCTTGAGCAGGTCCACGATTTCGCCGAAGACCGCGTCGGAAAAATAGACTCCGCCGTCATAGAGGTCGCTGTAGTGCCGGAGATGGTCGGGATTTTCGGGATCGGCTTTTCCGAAGAACTGTTTTTTGACCCGTCCTTGGGAAATATCCAGATCGTCCATACTCCGGGGCAGACCCGCCGCGGGCCGGTCGAGAAACTTCTCCCGATACTCGGCGGGTCCTTTCACGTAAGGGTCGTGGCAGATATAGTGGTGGAGAAAGAGAAAGAGCGGACGCCCCTCCCGGCGGCTTTCCAGTATCCAGTGCCTGATGGCCGCTTTGATCGGAGCCAGGCTTTCCAGGGTCGGCCGCATCCGTGCGGGCTCGCCCTCCCAGGATCGGAAATCGTCGCCATAGTAGTCGAAACCCCGGTCGAAACCATGTTCTTCCCCGAGCTGAGCGCCGCCGGTCAAGCCGACGGTCAGGTATCCCCTGTCCCTGAGGAACTGGGGCATGGTGACGATTGCTTTGTTCAGTTCCCTTGCACTCCTGGTGGTGGGATTGTAATTGAGGATTTGGTGGACCGGGGGATAAAGGGAGGTGAATATGGACATATGGGACGGGGCGGTAAACGGGGCCTGGGCTACGGCCTCGCGGAAAAGGACCGCGTTTTGGGCGAAGGAGTCGATCCGGGGG
>CAZIEA010000011.1:19502-27490 GCA_964538495.1 uncultured bacterium
GGCTGGTTCCCCGCCGGTATCCGTAGGAGCCCAGGCGGTCGGCCCGGAGAGTATCGATGGAAAAAAGGACGATCGGAATCCGCTCGGCCTGGACATTCGCCGTCCGCGGGTTTTTCCCGCATCCGCCCCAGACCAGCGCCGCGGCCAGCGGCAGCCAGTAACGCGCGAATGATTTTCCCCCCGATTTCGTCAAGATGGCGGCCCTTGATTTTGTCATGGCTCGAACTCCAGTATCGTTTCGATGACCCGCTGCTGTTCATTTTCTTCTAGCCCCGGGTAAAAGGGCAGGCGCAGGAGCCGCCCGCTGATATTCTCGGTCACCGGGCAGTCCCCCGGTTTGCCCCCCAGTTTTTTCCCCATCGGGGAAAGGTGCAGCGGCAGGTAGTGGAAGACCGCGTGGATTCCGCGCTCCCGCAGCCGGGCGAGCAACCGGTCCCGCGCGCCGGCATCCGGGAGGATGAGGTAAAAAAGGTGCCAGGCGCAATCACAGTGCCCGGGGACTATGGGCAGGCCCGTGCCCGTCGCCGCCGCCCAGGCGGCCACCCCCCGGGAGTAGCGTTCCCAGATTTTTTGCCGCGCGGCCTGGATACCGCGGCGATCTTCGAGCTGGGCGAGGAGAAAAGCGGCCAGAAGATCGGAGAGGACGTAGCTGGAGCCGATGTCCTGCCAGGTGTATTTGTCGGTCTCGCCCCGGAAGAACCGGCTCCGGTCGGTGCCTTTCTCCCGGATGATCTCGGCCCGCTCTGCGAACTCCTGCCGGTTGACCAGGAGGGCCCCTCCCTCCCCGCAGGTGATGTTCTTGGTCTCGTGAAAGCTCAAGGTGGCCAGGTCCCCCAGGCCGCCCAGGGGCCGGCCGCGCCACTTTCCGAAAAACCCGTGGGCGTTGTCTTCCACCACCAGCGCTCCGACTCGCTCGGCGGCCGCCCGGACGGCGTCCATCTCGCAGCCGACGCCCGCGTAATGGACCGGGACCACGGCCCGGGTGGCGGGGCCGACCAGGTTTCCCAGGAGATTTTCGTCGAGGTTGAGGGTGTCGGGGCGGATGTCGATGAAGCGGGGCCGTCCTCCGCGCAGGAGGAAGGCGTTGACGGTGGAAACGAAAGTGAAGGAAGGGACAACGAACTCCTCTCCCGGCCCGATCCCGGAGAGGATGGCGGACATCTCCAGGGCGTGGGTGCAGGAGGTGGTCAGGAGAGCCCGGAGTGCCCCCGTCTCCGCCTCCAAAATTTTTTCGCACTCTCGGGTGAATTCGCCGTTTCCGGAGATATGGCCTTTCTCCAGGGCCCGGCGCATGTAGGCGAACTCGTTGCCCGCCGTTCCGGGGCGGTTGAAGGGGATGACCGGAAGAGGCTTTGGATTGTTTCCGTGGCTCTTGCCGACCTGATTCGAAAAAGCACGCTCTTTCACCGAGAGATCGACTGACTGATTGTCCGGCATGGGAAACAGCTTTTCCGTTCAGGCGGATTTATGTTAATTATACCAGCTTGAAATTCGGACAATGCCCCGGCACAACCTAGTTAAAAATTATAGCAGCATGAAGTCGGTCATGAGGGGGAAAAATCTTTTTCCGTGCCTTTTTCTGGCGCTGGTGATTCTTGCGGCCCTGATCCTGCGATTAGCCGGTTTGGGCTACGACAGCCTCTCGGCCGGCAATCACGACGAGCAGATTCACCTCCGGACCGCGCTCGCCTTCGCTTCCGGCGAGTTAAACCCGCGTGTCCTCTGGGAAAAATCGGTTTTCCGGTATGTCTATTATCCCTGGCTGAGCGCCTACATTTTCGCCGCCGTCATCAGTCTGGCGGACCTGCTACTTTCCCTGGGGGCGTTTCTGGCCAACCTCTGGATCCGCCTCAGCGGGCTCCGGCTTCCCGGCGGGGAGCTGGCCGGCCCCGTGGGTTTTCCCCGTCTTTCCCCCGCCGCTGCTCTTTATCTGGGACGGTCCACGGTGGCGGTTTTCGGGGCTTTGACGGTCTCCCTGATCTGGCGCGCGGGCCGGCGGTTTATGGGCGCCGGGGGGGCCTTGCTGGGGGCGGCATTTCTGGCCTTGAACGGATCTCACATCGCCAATTGCCACTGGATGAAGAATGACGTCATCGCCGCCTTTTTCCTCACCGCGGCCTTTCTTTTCTGCCTGCGGGTCCGGGAACAGGGGCGGATTTCCGATTATCTCTGGGGCTCGGCTCTCTGCGTCCTGGCTTTCAACGTCAAGTGGTACAACGCCCCGGTCTTCGGGGTTTTCCTCCTGGCCCATGTTTTGAGGGTTTTCCCTCCCGGGAGCCGCTTCTCCCCGGGCCGGCTCTTCCCCGGACGTTTTCTCGGGGCGATCCTGCTGGGGGCGGCGTTGCTGGCCCTGACCTGGCCGGTGATCCTTCTGGACGGTGATTTTGTCGTCTCCAATTTAAGCCGAATCATCCGGGATACCTCGAGTCGGGGGATGTTCGGGAGCGTGGGTGCGCAGGCCAGGCTTGGGTTTTGGAGCATCCGCTTCCACAACGCCCTGAATTTTCTGCGTTTTTCCTCCGGCCTGGTCTCGGGGATGGGCGTTCCGGTCCTGATCCTGGGCGCGGGCGGGCTGGTTTATTGCTTGCTTTCCCGGAAGCGCAACCTCCTGCTCCTGGCGGCCTTTCCGGTCCTTTACCTCGTTTCCGCCGTCCTGGCCGCTTCTCCCGGCATCCGCTACCAGGACACCATCCCGCTTTATCCGTTTTTCAGCCTGGCGGCGGCCCTGGCCCTGGTACGGGCGGGGGAGATGCTGACGAAGCGCCGCCGCAGCGGGTTGGTCGCGTATCCGGTCGGGCTGTTCCTGCTCGGGATCTATCTTTTCAGCGCCGTTCGGATGAGTTACGGGTACTGGCAGAACTCGGTCAGTTTCTTTTCCGGCGCCTGGGCCCGGCGTAATCTTCCCCCCGGCAGCCTGATCGTGCGGGAATCCAAGGCCATCGACCTGCCCCCGGGCCGGTTCCGCGAGCACCGGGTTCGTTCCCTCTGGCGGCAGTCGGTCGAGCGCTTGGCCGAGGCCGGGGTGGATTATGTTGTTGTCTCGGGGAGGCAGGAACGCCGCGCCACCGAACGGTTCGGCCTTTTTGGGCCCGATCATCCTTTCGCCCGCATCTACCGGACCCTTCCCGAGAAGTACGACCTGATCAAGGAGTTCGACCTCGGCGAGATCCCCTACCGGGGGGGGACGGCCGATGTCTGGGCCCGCCGCCGGGATAACCGGCTCGTTCCCGCCGGGATCGATTCCGGATGGCTGCGGGTTTTCCAGGGCGAGCACAGTTCCGACTGCCCCGACATCCTCTTTCTCGATCCCGCCGGCCGTTGCCAGGGCGACACCTCCTTTACGGTCCCCGCCGGGGAGTCCCGGGATCGTCTCCTGGTGACTTCCACCCCCCTGAAGGAGATCGCCGTGGGGGTGGAGAACGGCCCCCGGGAAGGATATGTCAAGGTGATCTGCTCCGGCCGCCGGGTGCGGGAGAAATTGGCCCCCGGCGAGACCCGGGTCCTGGTTTTCCCCGCCCGGGAAGGATTTCCCTGGATCCGCCGCTCCTACCGGGTTCAAGCCGCCTCGGCCTGGGATTCCTCCTGCCGGGTCTCGATCTTGACCGACCCGCTCCGGATCGGGCGCGCCTTGCTCCGGGCGGGCGACCCCCGGGCTCAAGGCTACCTGGATGAAGCCGCTTCCCTTTGGGCCAACGATTGGTACGTCCTTTCCCTGGCGGGAAGGGACTTGCCCCCGGGAACCGGGCTGCTGCTGGGAAAACTTGCAGGTGCGCTGGAGCGGCCGGACTGGCGGGAGGCCTTCCTCGATTTGACCGGGTTCTCCTCCGAGTGGCTGGAGGAGCGCGCGGGTGCCCCGCGGGGATTGTTCCCGGAACCGGAAGGGGCTTATATCCTCGAGGCCGGGAGCGGGGCCGCGGAGGCGCTGGTCTGTCCGTCCCTGCGCTCCTGGCTCACGCGGGAGTTGTGTCCTCCGGCTCCGACCTTGGAAGGGAAGCTCCCATGACCGGCCAGAGCGCTGAAAACTCAGGGGCGGAAGCTTTCCGGTTCCCCCGGGTGACGGTGGTCACCCCGATTTACAACAACGCGAAAATGATCGCGGACTGCCTCGAGAGCCTCCTCCCCCAGGACTACCCCGACTACGAGGTGATCGTGGTGGACGACGGCAGCACCGACGGCACCGCCGACGAGGTCCGCCGGCACCCGGTCCGCTTGATCGTGAACGAGCACCTGGGCATCTCGGCGGCCCGTAACGCCGCCATTCGCGAAGCCACCGGGCAGGTGGTCGTGCTGGTGGATTCCGACCTCAAGGTCGGCAAGGACCTCCTGCGCCGCCTGGTGGAAGGATTGTTCCAGGACCCGAAACGGGCCGTGGCGATGGCCTGGTGGGACATCAGCAACCCCGAAAACCTCGTCGCCTCCCTGATCTACCGGGGCTACGAGTATTTCACCCACGATCTCGACGAACCCAACTTTTTCTGGGGCTATTGTTTCGCGATCAAAAAGGAAGTTTTGGACCGGGCGGGATTTTTCGACGAGAATCTTCCCCTGGTCGAGGACGTGGATTACGCCTACCGGGTGGTCTCCCTGGGCTACAAGATCAAGATTCTCCGGGAGGTCAAGGTCTGGCATTACTTCCGCGACAGCCTCCGCAAGCACCTCACCCGCCACTTCCAGACCGCCCGACACAAGTTCCTTTACGTCCGCGCCACCGGGCGCTACACCGACCAGCGCGGGACCGGGGCGGAATACTTGAAGATCCTGCTTCATGCCGCCTGGCTCGTCTCCATCCTCACTCTTCCCTGGACCCCGTGGATTTTCCTTGCCGCCCTGGGGGCGAGCCTGCTCAGCCACCTGAAGATCACCCTCTGGAGCATGCGCAAGGGTTTCAAGTACTTCCTAATGCTGCCTTTCGAGTTTCTCACCAAGCTGGCCTGGGTTTTGGGGATCGTCCAGGGGGCGTCCTGGCTGGTCCGGGGGCACAATCCTTCCCCGAGGGAGATGTGATGCTGCTGCCGAACATTCCCCGGGAGGTTTTTGCCCTCTATGCCGGTCTTTCCTGGTGGGAGCGGGCCCATGTCTGGCTGCGCTGGAAACTTTGTCCCTTCCCGGCCATCGCCGCCCATGTCCCGGCCGCCGGCGCCATCGCCGATATCGGCTGCGGGCGCGGGATGATGGCCAATTTCCTGGCCCTGACCGGGCCCGGGCGGAAGGTGCTCGGGGTGGACCGCCAGCGCCAGCGGATCCAAGCGGCCCGGGCCACCGTCGGATCCCGGACCAACATTTCTTTCCGGAACCAGGACGTCCGGGACCTGGGGGGGGAAACCTTCGACGCCGTCATCGTCAGCGACATGGTCCACCATCTCGACTACCCCGACCAGGAGGCTTTCCTCGGGCGTTGTTACGACATGGTTCGTCCCGGGGGGCTCCTGCTCCTGGAAGACGTCGGCGAAACTCCGCGCTGGAAATACGTTTCCCACTACCTGATCGACCGGACCCTGAACAAGGGCCGCGGGCAGAAATTCCGGAAGTTGCGGGAATGGAAGGGAATTCTGGAAAAAATCGGCTTCGCGGTGGAGACCTGTCCGGTCCACCGGGGGCTTCCGCTTCCCGACCACCTCTTCATCTGCCGCAAGCCCTCAGCCTGACTTCCTGACCACCGAGCGCACAGAGGCAACCGAGAGCACAGAGAAACTTTTTTTACCATGAAGAACATGAAGAAACATGAAGGCCCGTAATCCGTAATCAGTGATCCGTAATCCGTCAGGAAAACCAGAAATTCGAATGACGAAATCCGAAACAAATCTCAAATTCGAATTTCTCAAACCACCTGGCGACTATTGTGGTTTCGAATTTCGAGTTTCGGGGATTCGAATTTATCTACATGCCCTACATGTCTACATGTGAATGAGGCGGCGGTTCCTTCAGCCTTCAGCCTGTTTTCCCACCATGAAGAACATGAAGAAAAAAATCCGTGTAAATCTGTGGACAGCAGTTGCACGCGAACTGAAAGGCTGAAGCCCGTGTCGCGTTTGGCTGAAATCGGATTGGGGCTTCGTTATCCCGAGGCCCTGCGGGAATGGTTCCGCGCCCGGGGCGCCCCCGGGCGCCTTCCCCGGGAGAAGGACGGGTCGCTGCGCCTGCAAGCCCCGCTTCCGCTCACGCTGGGGCTCAACGTTATCCATGCCTGCAACCTGCGCTGCGGGATGTGCGGGCAGTGGCGCCGGAAGGATTCTGGCCGGCCGGAGCAGTTGGAACTCCGGGCGCTCGAGCGGCTGCTCGCAGCCGCGGCGCCGGCGCGCCCCAAGATCTACATCTGGGGAGGGGAACCCCTGATCCACCCCCGGATCGCGGATATTCTCGAAGGCGTCAAGAGCCGCCGCCTCTACACCGTCGTCAACACCAACGGGGTCCTGCTGGAGAAATACGCCGCTGAACTCGTCCGGCTCGGGGTGGAGGGGCTGGACATCTCTCTGGACGGCCCCCGGGAGGTCCACGACCGCGTCCGGGGCGTCCCGGGCACCTACGACCGGGTCATGGCGGGAGTGCAGGAAATCCGCGCCCGCCGCCGCCGCCGGCCCATGCTCAAAGCGATAACGGTGATAACCGCCCAGTCCCTGCCTTATCTGGACCGGACTCTGGAGAAAATCGTCCGGGCGGGGTTCGACGCCGCCGTTTTCAACTTGGGCTGGTTCACGACCGAGGAGATCGGCGCCGCCACACAGCGCTACTTCGCCAGGCATCTCGATTGTCCTTCGTCTTCCTGGAGGGATTTCATCGGCGCCCTGGGGGAGGTCGATCCCGCGGAGGTGGCCGGGTTCATGCGCCGGGCCGCGGCGGCCCGCTTCCCGGTCTTTTTCGTCCCCGCCCTGCGGCCGGAGCAGGCGCGGGAATATTACCTCCGCCCGGGCTCGTTTATGGGCCGGCGCGCCTGTTATGCCCCCTGGTTGAGCGCCGATGTTCGGCCCGATGGGGCGGTCACTTTCTGCCCGGATTTCCCCGATTACACAATCGGGAATATCAATACCGCCGGATTTCCGTTAATATGGAATGGAGAGCGGGCGCTGCGTTTTCGCCGTTCGCTTACGGAGCACGGGTGTTTTCCGCTCTGTTCGCGCTGTTGCGGCCTTTATGCTTTCTCAAGGAAGTCGCGGAGAAGACAATTAACGGACCCCGTAATAGGGGAGACATCAACGGCAAGGATGAAGACATGATTAGAAGGATGGAGAAAATCTTTCTGTGCGTATTGACGGCGACTATTCTTGCGGACGGATCGGCCGCTCAGGCCGCCGTCTGCGTTCCCGCCCCGGTAATTACCAAGCAACTGCCGCGGTATTCCCATGGCTGGGTGGGCAGTGTCTGCTGGCGCGAGGGTGTTATTTACGAAGTCACCGACTCCATCACATACGCCATCAAGAAAAATGCCCAGACCGGAGCTTCGCTCGGGACCATGGCCTTCAAAGGTGTGCCTACCGCCATTCAGGGCATCTCCTACGACCGCTGGCACGACACCTGGTGGATCAAGCCCCATCAGGTGGATGAAGCATGGGAGTATAACTGGGACGGGAATCCCACCGGCCGCAAGATTTCCACGCGCACTTATGCTCTCCAGATCTTCGTCGATCCCGACGAGGAAAACGTGCTCTGGGTGGGAGGCAGCGTGGACGGCGGGATCAGGAAGATCAACCTGGCCACCAACGCGTTGCTGCAGGCGATCCCCACGACTTTCGGTGTCCGCTCGGTGGTCAGGACCGGAGACTACTTTTGGTGCACGAACGCCGGGGAGATCGGGGACGACGGGATCCTGCTCAAGCTCAACATGAGCGGGCAAGAGGTTTGCCGGTACTATATGCCGGTGTCCAAGTACGACCACGATACCGGGGGTGCTTCCCTCGACAACGAAGGACAGCTCTGGGTCGAGGGCGGGAAGGACACCGCCATCTACCGGATCGACATCGGTTACGATCCGGCCACCCCCACCCCCTCGGTTC
>CAZIEA010000012.1:0-7581 GCA_964538495.1 uncultured bacterium
ATCTCGCCCAGGCCGAGGCGGTGTCCTGGCTGATCGAGGCGGGGAGCCGGGAGGAACTGGAAGCGGCCGCGCGCCAGCTCGGCGGGCGACTGGGGGAAAGGCTTACGGCCCTGCGCGCGCAGGTCCTGGTCTTTCTGGCCGAGGTCGAGGCCGCGCTCGATTTCGAGGAGCTGGAAGAGGCCGCCCTCCCCTGCCCCGACCTGGCCCGGAAGCTGGAAAGGTTCGGTGAGGAAATTTCGCTCATTCTGGCGGAGGCCGCCGGCGGCGAGAAGCTCCGCCGGGGGCCTCGGGTGGTTCTGGCCGGGAGTCCCAACACCGGCAAGTCGAGCTTGCTCAACCGCCTGCTCGGGAAAAACCGCGCCATCGTTTCCGATCTCCCCGGCACCACCCGGGACACCGTGGAGGAGGATCTTGTCTTGGACGGAGTCCGGATTCGTTTAGTCGATACGGCCGGGATCCGCTCTTCCAGCGCGGGGGCGGAGGCCGAGGGGGTGCGCCGGGCCCGGGAGGAAGTGGCGGCCGCCGACTTGGTGCTGCTGGTTCTGGACGGCTCCGGGAGTTTCGGCCACGATGATCGGGAGGTCTGCCGCCTGGCCCGGGGGGGCCGGGTGTTGTTGATCCTGAACAAGGAGGACCTGGGCGGGGGCCTGGAACTGGAGGAAGCGCGGAAATACTTCCCGCTCGCCGGGACGCTTTCGCTTTCCGCCCTCTCCGGGAGCGGAATCGAAATCCTCCGGCGCCGGATCGCCGAAGAGGCGGCTTTTCCCGCGGGCGCGGTCCTCGCGGTCAGCCGCCGCCGGCGAGAGCCGGCCGGGCGCGTGCCCTGGCCGCCGCCGGGGAAGGCGGCGAGCTGATCGCTTACGAGCTGCGCGAGGCGGCCCGGGTCCTGGACGCTCTCCTGGGCCGGGACGCTTCCGGAGAAGTTCTGGAGGAGATCTTTTCCAGATTTTGCCTAGGCAAGTGAGGCCGGGATCTCAGTAGGGGGCGGTCTCCGGCTCCTCTTCCGGGGTCTCCTCCATTTCCTGGCTCTCTTCCCCGTCGGTTTCGCCCTCGCCGGCCGCGAGTATCCGTTCCAAGTGCTCGATCCCCTCCCCCTGCTCTTTTTTCAGGCCCTGAACCAGGGCCAGGAGCCGGCCCAGGTCTTCCTGGAGGGCGGCGACTTCGCTGCGCAAGGTCTCGACCTCGGTCCGGGAGGATTCCAATTCCTGCAGGGAGGCTTCGCCCAGGACGCGGGCGACCTGGGCGTTCTGGCGGGCCCGGCGGATTTCCTGGCGGCTGACTTCCCGCGCCACTTTCAGGGCGGAGGCCGTTTCGACCCGGGCGGAGGCGCTTTCCCGGCGCAGGAGCAACGAGTGCTTTTCCAGGGCCAGGGAGAAGAAAAAGACGAGCAGGATCAGCGTTGCTCCCGCCGCCCCCAGCAGGTAAAGGCGCGTTCTTTGCCCCGCCCTTCCCGCTTCCCGCTTGAATTCGGACAGGGAATGGCGTAACACCAGCTCGAACCGGCCGGGCAGGTCCTCGCGCAGGGCGCTCAGGTTTTCCGGAAGACTCCCGGGAGGCAGGAGCGCTTCCAGGGGCGGGGCATCGCGGAGTACGTCGTCTCGGGCCACCAGCCGGATGGCCCGGCTTCCCTGATACTCGACCATGCTCCGGAGTTTCCCGGACTCGACCCGGCGCCGGATGGTCTTGATGCTGCAGTTGAGCATCCGGGCGGCCTGCCTGAGGGTGACCCAGGTTTCCTGCGCCTGCTTCCTGGTCTCTTCCATGTCTTATTTCTCCTCTTTGTGCGGGCTGACGCTTGAGGGGAGTCCACAGATTTCACAGATTAAAACTTCATGCTCTTCATGTCCTTCATGGTGAAAAAACCAGGCTGAAGGCTGAAGACTGAAGGAACTGCCGCCACATTCACATGTAGGCATGTAGGACATGTAGTTAAATTCGAAATCAGAAACTCGAAATTCGAAACCGCAAGGTGGTTTGAGGAATTCGAATTTGAGATTTGTTTCGGATTTCTTATTTCGAGCTTAGAATTTTTCCGGGCTCTCTGCTCTATGCTGAAGTCTGTGGCCTCTGATTATCCTCTGTGAGCTCTGTGGTAAGGAAGTTAGGCTGCAGAGAATCGGGGTCGGTATCGCTATCGAGGAGTGAGGTGTGAGGCATGAGGGTTGGCACCAGGTTCAGGCAGTCTGTCGTCTTGATTTGTGTGGATTCGCGAGATTCGCGGTTTCGAATCTGCCTTTCTACATGTGAATGAGGCGGCGGTTACTTCACCCTTCAGCCTATCTTTCTGTGAAATCTGTGGACTGATCGGTTTATCTCAGGAAAAAAAGAAGTCAAATCGGGTAATCCTGGGACCAGGATAGCGGACATTTGACCGGGACACAAGGGACAAATCAGAAAATCTGGCGGACAGGAGATGGACAAGCCTAAGTAAAATCCTGGCGCTTTCCAGACCCCTATGTTCTCCTCCTGTCCCATCCCCGGAGGCTGAAATTTAGCATTTGCGGACAAGTGTCCACCTCGGTGTGGACAATGACCCGGACATAGTGGACAATTGGCCGTTAGGGCGGGAGAATTATCCCTGATTGCGGTCATGTGTCCAGCATATGTCCATTGTGGACAGGCAGGGAATAAATGAAATGAAGGGCAAAACCGCCCGTGATCGTTGGAGCCGGGGGACAAAAATGGGCTGGAAATCATATATACCTACCGGTAAGTATATCGATATCCCCTGCCCTGCTATCCCAAAGTGTTCCACGTGGAACATTCTGGAGAGGTCCAGGGGTTGTTCCACGTGGAACATGGGATAAAGGCACGCGTGCCGCCTGCCTCACGCCCCGATTACGACAACGATAACAACCCCGATTCGCGCCTGAACCCTGAACCCTGAACCCTGAACCCTTCTACATGTCCTACATGTCTACATGTGAATAGCGGGGTAGTTCCTTCAGTCTTTAGCCTTCAGCCTGATTTTCTCACCATGAAGGACATGAAGCTCGGTAATCCGTAACCAGTGATCCGTAATCCGGCGCCTGAATTCGTGTAATTCGCGGAATTTGTAGTTCAACTCGTGAACGGAAATAATCTGCGGTAATCTGCGAAATCTTAGTTGCCGTTGGCGGGGATTCGCGAGATTCGCGGTTAAGCTGTGAAATCTGTGGACGAATCGGTTTTCTTAGCGCCTTGGCGTGAGAAAAGTGGGTTTTCTACATGGTTGAAAAGGCGGTGGACAAGAATACGGCCCCGCGGAATTTTATTGCTTGGGCAGGGGGAGGGGGGTAATATCGCCGCAATCTCACCAAGGGGAGGGGAGATGGGAAAGATATTCGCCGTGGTGAATCAGAAGGGCGGGGTGGGGAAGACCACCACCGCGGTCAATCTCTGCGCCGAGCTGGGTCAGGCCGGGAAGAAAGTGCTCCTCTGTGACCTTGATCCCCAGGCCAACGCTACCAGCGGGGTAGGGCAAGACCGAAATAACCGGGAGGCTAATGTCTACCGGGTATTGACCGGGGAGATTGCCCTGGCGGCCGCGGTCCAGCCTACCGCGTTCGAGAATCTCGAACTGCTCCCGTCCCATCCCGATCTGACCGGGGCCGAGGTGGAGATGGTCAACCTTCTGGGGCGAGAATACGTCCTGCGCGATGCTCTCCGGGGGGTTCGGGACGCTTATGACTTTATTTTCATTGATTGCCCGCCCTCGCTCAACATCCTGGTAATCAACGCCCTGACCGCCGCCAGCCGGATCATTCTTCCCATCCAGTGCGAATATTATGCTCTGGAAGGGCTTTCTCTTCTGATGAACACCATCTCCCTGGTCCGGGAACGGCTTAATCCGGATCTGCGGATCGAAGGAGTGCTCCTGACCATGAGCGATCTCCGGACCAGGCTCTCCGCCCAGGTGATGGCAGAAGTGCGGAGCCATTTTGGGGATCAGGTTTTCGAGACCGTAATTCCCCGGAACGTGCGCCTGGGGGAAGCTCCCAGCTTCGGCTTGCCGGCGGGATACTACGATCCCGATTCCGCCGGAGCCCGGGCATACCGGGATTTTGCCCGGGAGCTTCTCGTCCGGCTGGGGATGGCGCCCCCGCCGGAGAACCCTCCCGCGGGGGAGGAGGCGCCTACCGACTGTCCACAAATTTCTCCGCTGCCCGAAGGAAAACCCGTGATCAGCCACCAGGAAACAGAAGATAGAAGTCAGAAAAACCCGTAATCCGTTATCAGTGATTCATAATCCCTCGAAATTCAGGATACAGGAAACAGGAGTCAGGAGACGCCAAATTCGAAACTCGAAGTCAGAAATCTAAAAACCAACCCCAAATTCAAATTCCTCAAACCACCTTGCGGTTTCGAATTTCGAGTTTCTGATTTCGAATTTAACTACATGTCCTACATGCCTACATGTGAATACGGCGTCGGTTCCTTCAGCCTTCAACCTAACTTCCTCACCACAGAGTCCACAGAGGCACCAGAGGGCACAGGGAATTACTTTTTTCACCATGAAGAGCTTGAAGAACATGAAGTTAAAATCTGTGCAATCTGTGGACATTTCAGCATGGAGCATGGGGCATAGAGCATGGGGCTAGAAAAACACCCAAACTTGGCGTTGCGCCTTTGCGTGAGAAAGGCGGGTTTTTTTGTCTTAGTAGCCTGATTTCGCCGATTACGATTACGACAACGATAGCGACAACGAATTGATCTGTGAAATCTGTGGACAAGGATTTTTAGGAAAATGGGAGGAAAGATGGAGAAAACGGCATTGGGCAGGGGGCTTGACTCCCTGATCGGGAAGGGCCGGATCGAGACCACCGCCGGGGGGGTAGGGAAAGTCCCGGTTTCCCGGATTGTCCCTAACCGGTATCAGCCCCGCCGGGAATTTTCCCCCGGGGCTTTGGAAGAACTTAAGGAATCCATCCGGGCCAAAGGGATCCTGCAACCCCTTCTGGTGACGCGCACGGAGGAGGGCTACCAGCTGATCGCGGGTGAGCGCCGCCTTCGGGCTGCCCGGGAACTGGGACTGGAAGAGGTTCCGGTCCTGGTTCGGGAACTCCGCGAGAACGAAAATCTCCTGGAACTGGCCTTGGTCGAGAATCTCCAACGCGACGATCTCAACCCGATCGAGACGGCCGAGAGTTACCATCGGCTGATCACGGAGTTCGCTCAGACCCAGGACGAAGTGGCCCGGAAAGTGGGGAAGAGCCGTTCGCTTATAGCTAACACATTGCGATTGCTGGAGTTAGACCCAGATATCAAGGAACTGGTCCGGTCCGGGGCCCTGGGGTTCGCCCAGGCCCGAACCCTGCTGGGGGTGGCCGATCTCAGGTTCAGGCTGCAGTTGGCCCGTCGGGTTGTGGCTGAAGGGATCCCGGTCCGGACCCTGGAAAGACTGGTTTCCGCCCGCCGGGAGACCTCCCGGACGCCGCTGCGGCGTTCCGCGGCCCCGGCCGATCCCCATCTCGAGGCGGCCGAGGCCCGGCTCCGGGACTCTCTCAAAACCAAGGTCAGCTTCAAACCCGCTTCCGGCGGCGGCGGGAAGATCGAGATCGAGTATTATTCTCCCGAGGACCTGGAGCGCATCTGCACGCTCCTGGTGCAAGAGTCCACGAATTGACACCAACTTCTTTTTTCCACAGATTTGCCCAGATTTTCGCTGATTATTCCTTGAAGCGCTATTCCAACACAGAGCTCACGGAGAAAAGTCTTCAGGCCACAGAGAATTGCTTTTCTTTTCTCACCATGAAGACCATGAAGAAAAATCTGTGGACAAGATCTCGTGGTATAATATGGAAAAAAATGAGTTAAAATCGTTACTTGACAACCTGAGCCTGGTTACCCAAATCGGATTAATGGTGGTGGTCTCGCTGGGGTTGGGGCTGGGGTTGGGGTTTCTTGCTGCCCGTTGGAGCGGTTACGAGGTCCTGCCCAAGATTCTCGGGGGGATTCTGGGTCTGGCCGCCGGGATTTATCAAGCCTACCGGCTGGTGATGGAGAAGATCAAATGAAGGGGCAAAGACGATGGCGGCCCTGGCGGTAACCGCGAAGGCCCCGCTTTTTTGTCTGGGCTCGGGCTGGGTCGGGTTCGGGTTGCTCTGGCTCCTGGCCGGGCAGGACCCGGCGTTCAGCTTTCTTTTCGGGTCTCTGGCCGCTTTTTTTTACCTTGTTCTGCTCAGCCGCCATCTCGTAAAATCCCTCGCTTCTACGGCCGATCAGAGCAAAGGCCGGGCCTTGCGCGGGCTTTTCCTGCGCTATCTCTTCCTGATCCTGGTCTTGGGAGCGCTGATGAGCTTGAAGTGGATCCGGCCGGGGTGGGTCCTGGGCGGGCTCCTGCTGATCCCGGTTTCGGTGGTGGCCTCGGCCTGGCCCCGAAAGCAGAAATAGTAATCCGTGATAGAGGTTGAGCGCATAGATGCAACTGGCCAGGGGACAGAAAAGGGCAATCTGGTTCGGGGTCGGCTTCCTCCTGCTTCTCTGGGTGGTGGCCATCACCCCGCTTTGCGTCAAACTCGGGCTTTCCCGCGCCCCGATTACTGCCGATGTCTCTCATGTCGGGACCGCCCCGGCCAAGTGGGAAACTTTTTTCGGGATCCCGGTCCCCGGAGGGATCAACATCTTTACGGTCTCGGTGACCTGGTTGATCATGGGGGGGCTCTTGCTTTTCGGTTATTTTTCCACCCGGAAACTCCGCGCCGTCCCGGGCCGGCTCCAGCTCATCGCCGAAAGTTTCGTCGGGATGTTCGAGCAGATCTGCGAGGATTCCATGGGCAAGGAGATCGGGCGGAAGTTCCTGCCCTTTGTGGCCACGGTTTTCATTTTTGTTCTTATCTCCAATTGGATCGGGCTGATCCCGGTTCTGGAGGAGCCGACCCGGGACCTTAATACCTGCCTGGGGCTGGGAGTCTTGAGCTTTTTCGTCGCCCACATCGCGGGCATCCGCTACAAGGGCATAAAAAAATACCTCAAGGAATACATCGAACCCGTCGGCCCGCTCTCGCCGTTTCTGCTCCTGCTCAATCTGGTGGGAGAGGTCGGCAAGACCCTCTCGCATTCCATCCGTCTTTACGGGAACATCATGGGGGGGGCGATCCTCCTGATGGTGCTGGGGCAGCTCACTCGGCAGATCCCCTTTTTCAGCTCGTTTCTTAACTTCTGGTTCGGGCTTTTCGTCGGGCTGGTCCAGGCTTTTGTTTTCGCGATGCTGGCCATGACCTACATCGCGGTCAAGGTGACCGACTGAGAGACGGTAAACCGTAAGCCGTGATCCGTAATCCGTAGCCTGAATTGACATAGATTCGCGGTTAATCTGTGAAATCTGTGGACAAATCGGTTTTGTTCGCCGCGCACACGATTACGACAACGATTGAGAGATGGATATCGGGACTATAACCAGGATCGCGGCCATTTTCGGGGCCTCCCTCTGCATGGGCTTGGGGGCGATCGGGGCGGCGGTGGGGGAGGGGTTCAGCGCCTTCAAGGCCGCCGCGGCCGTGGCCCGCCAACCCCGGGCCTCCGACGAGGTCCTGCGCCTGATGCTGATCGGGATGGCGGTGGCCGAGTCGGCGGGGATTTTTGCCCTCTTCATCGCCATCC
>CAZIEA010000012.1:7591-10043 GCA_964538495.1 uncultured bacterium
GGGATCTGCATGGGGATGGGGGTGCTCGGCCCCGGGGTCGGGGCGGGTTACGCGGCCGGGATCGCCTGCGAAGGGGTGGGGATCATCCCGGAAAACAATTCCCTGATTATGCGCACGATGTTGATCGGGCAGGCGGTTTCCCAGTCCACCGCCATCTACGCCCTCTTCGTCTCCATGCTGCTGATTTACGTGGTCAAGGGCTGAAAACTGCAGGCTGAAGGACCCGACGCGCAGTTCACATGTAGGCATGTAGGACATGTAGAAAACCTGCTTTTCTCACGCTAAGACGCAAAGACGCCAAGGAAACGATTTCGTCCACAGATTGGCACAGATTTTTTCTTCATGCTCTTCATGTCCTTCATGGTGAGAAAAGAAAAGCAGTCCTCTGTGGCCTCTATTTTTTCTCTGTGAACTCTGTGGTAAGGAAGTTAGGCTGAAGGACCCGACGCGCAGTTCACATGTAGGCATGTAGGACATGTAGAAAACCTGCTTTTCTCACGCTAAGACGCAAAGACGCCAAGGAAACGATTTCGTCCACAGATTGGCACAGATTTTTTCTTCATGCTCTTCATGTCCTTCATGGTGAGAAAAGAAAAGCAGTCCTCTGTGGCCTCTATTTTTTCTCTGTGAACTCTGTGGTAAGGAATTTAGGCTGAAGGACCCGATGGGTTCACATGTAGGCATGTAGGACATGTAGAAAACCTGCTTTTCTCACGCTAAGACGCAAAGACGCCAAGGAAACGATTTCGTCCACAGATTGGCACAGATTTTTTCTTCATGCTCTTCATGTCCTTCATGGTGAGAAAAGAAAAGCAGTCCTCTGTGGCCTCTATTTTTTCTCTGTGAACTCTGTGGTAAGGAATTTAGGCTGAAGGACCCGATGGGTTCACATGTAGGCATGTAGGGCATGTAGATAAATTCGAAATCAGAATGAAGAAATTCGAAACCGCGAATCCAAGGAACAAGTTTGGAAAATTCGAGTTTGAGGTTTGTTTCGGATTTCTGGTTTCGAGTTTCGAATTTGGCGGACGGATTACGGATCACTGATTACGGATTACTGGTTTTTCTGAACCCCAGACCTCACACTCCATACCCCGATTGCGATTAGGACAACGGGGTGCGAGGGTTTGAAGATACGGGTTTTTCAACAGTAACGCGGAACCAGGAGGGAGAAATGAGCGAGATCGCGGGAATATCCGGAACGGATCTGATCAGGATGGCGGCGCTGCTGGGCGCGGGGATTTGCATGGGCTTCGGGGCGATCGGGCCGGGCGTGGGCGAAGGCTTCGCCGCCGGCAAAGCTTGCGAAGGGGTGGCTCGGGAGCCGGAAAACGCCGGGCTTATCACCCGGACCATGCTGATCGGGCAGGCGGTCTCGGAATCCACCGGGATCTACTCCCTGTTCATCGCCATTCTCCTGTTGTTCGTGGTCAAGAGTTAAGAGGGAATCTGAACCCGGTTCGGGGGGAGCGATGGTAGACATCAGTTTCACCATAGTTTTTCAATGGATCAACTTCGGGGTTCTGATCTTCCTGATGACGGTCCTGCTTTACCGCCCGATTCTCAATTTCATGGAGACTCGGACCAAGGAGATCCAGGACACGATCCAGGAAGCCGAGGACACCCGGACCGAGGCCGACAAACTGCTGGAGGGATACCGGCAAAAGCTGGCCTCCGCGGCCGCGGAGGCGGGCCAAGTGCTGGACGAGGCCCGCGCCCGGGGCGAGAAGGAGCGCGCCCGCCTGCTCGTTCAGGCCGAGGCCGAGGCCGCCAAGATCATGGCCCGGGGCCGGGAAAGTCTCGAACTCGAGGAGCGCGATGCCCGCGCGCGCCTGCGCACCGAGGTCGCGGGGTTGAGCCTGGCCGCTGCCGCCAAGCTTCTGGGGCGCGAGCTCACTGGGGCCGATCAGCGCCGCTTTGCCGAGGAAGCGATCCGGGAACTGGAGAAATCCCATGGCTGAGAGCCCCGCGGGAAGGCTTTACGCCCGGGCGCTTTTCAATGTCGCCCGTCACCGAAAACGGGTGGCGGACTTCGGAGCGGGCCTGCGTCTTCTGGCCTCCGCGGTGTCGGAGCGGGAGGATTTCCGGATTTTTCTCGGCGCTCCCACGGTTCCCTCTCAGGCCAAGGAGAAAGCGGTGGCGGCGGTGGCGGAAGTCCTGAAATTGCCGGGCGAGGTGGGGAAACTGTTTCAACTGGTGGTGAAAAAGCGGCGGGTGCTCGATCTGCCGGCCCTGACCCGGGAATACGACATTCTGGAAGCCGATTATTCCGGCCGGGTCGATGTTCTGGTCGAATCGGCCGTGATGCTCGAACCCGAACTCAAGTCCGAACTCGAGCGGGTGCTCAAGGAATTGCTCGAGCGGGAAACCCGGGTCGAGTACCGGCGCGAACCGGATCTGATGGCGGGGTTGGTGGTCAGGGCCGGCGGTAACGTCTACGACTGCAGTCTGG
>CAZIEA010000012.1:10053-22458 GCA_964538495.1 uncultured bacterium
CGTCGGCGTTTGAGCCGGCGGGGGGGAACGCTTTTCGAGCGAGGGAAAAGATGGCGATCAACCCGGATCAGATCACAGCGATAATCGAGAAACAGATAGCCTCCTACCGCGGGGATCTCGAGGTCAAGAACGTGGGGACCGTGGTCGAGGTCGGCGACGGCGTCGCCACCATCTTCGGACTCGAGGAAGCCATGGCGGGGGAACTGGTCCGCTTCGGCTCCGGAGTTTTCGGGATGGTCATGAACCTGGCCGAGGACCAGGTCGGGGTGGTGGTGCTGGGCCCGGAGGACGCGGTGATCGAAGGCGACGAGGTCCGGACCACCGGGCGGGTGGTCGAGGTTCCGGTCGGGGAGAAACTTCTGGGACGGGTGGTCAACGCCCTGGGCGAGCCCCTGGACGGCAAGGGCAAGATCGCCGCCGCGGGCACCAACCCGGTGGAGCGGCTCCCCCGGGGTGGTGGACCGGCAGCCGGTCAAGGAGCCTCTCCAGACCGGACTCAAGGCCGTGGACTCCATGGTCCCGATCGGGCGGGGCCAGCGGGAGCTGATCATCGGCGACCGCCAGACCGGCAAGACCGCGATCGTGCTTGACGCCATCCTTAACCAGAAAGACACCGGCGTTATCTGCATTTACGTCGCGATCGGGCAGAAGCGCTCCACCGTGGCCCGGGTGATCAAGCGCTTCGAGGAATACGGGGCCATGGACTATACCATCGTGGTCAGCGCCACCGCCAGCGACCCGGCCCCGCTCCAGTACTTGGCCCCTTACGCCGGTTGCGCCATGGGCGAGTATTTCCGGGATTCCGGGCGCCATGCCCTGGTGGTTTACGACGACCTCTCCAAACACGCCGTGGCCTACCGCCAGATTTCGCTGGTGCTGCGCCGCCCGCCCGGGCGGGAGGCTTATCCCGGAGACGTTTTCTACCTGCATTCGCGCCTCCTGGAGCGGGCCGCCAAGTGGAACGACGAGCACAAGGGCGGGAGCCTGACCGCCTTGCCCATCATCGAGACCCAGGCCGGGGACATTTCGGCCTACATCCCCACCAACGTGATCTCGATCACCGACGGCCAGATCTACCTGGACGGAGACCTCTTCTACGCGGGGCAGCGCCCCGCCATCGATGTCGGGCTTTCGGTTTCCCGGGTCGGGGGCAACGCCCAGATCAAGGCCATGAAACAGATTGCCGGGCGCCTCAGGCTCGAGCTGGCCCAGGCCCGGGAGCTGGCCGCTTTCGCCCAGTTCGGGACCGAGATGGACTCGGCCACTCGGAAACAGATCGAGCGCGGCCGCCGCATGACCGAGCTTTTAAAGCAACCTCAGTACGACCCTCTTTCGGTGGAGCGGCAGGTGCTGGTGATTTTTGCCGGGGTGAACGGCTACCTGGATGCCGTTCCCCTGGGCGACTGCGCCCGCTTTGCCTCCGAGTTTCTCGAGTTTATCGCGACCCGGCATCCGGAGGTGGCCGAGGAAATTTCGGAGAAAAAAACGCTGGATGACGATCTCACCGGGCGCCTCAAGTGCGCGTTGGACGAGTTTGCCGCCTCTTTCGTCGTTTCCGCCCAGTCCGAGCTCGGGGAGAAGACCCCCGCCGGGGCGGCGGAGGGCGCCGGCGGGGGAGGGAACTGAGCGGCGTGGCCACTCTCAGGGACATCAAGACCCGGATCCGCAGCGTTCGGCAGATCCGTAAAATTACCGCCGCCATGAAGATGGTTTCGGTGGCCAAGTTGCGCCGGCACCAGGGCCGCCAGCGCCAGTTCGACGGCTTTCGGGCCTCTTTCACCTCGCTTTTCACCGACTTTGCCGCCGCCGCGGAGCCGCGGGATTTCCCCCTGCTCTCGTCCCGGCCCGGGGCGGCGGGAGCGATCGTAGTGGTCATTACCGCCGAGCGGGGGCTCTGCGGGTCCTACAATCACGGGATCCGCCGGGAGGCCGAGAGTTTTCTGGCCGGGAACGAAGGGCCGGCGCGGCTGCTGGTGACCGGGGCCGCCAACCGCAAGCATTTCCGGAGCCGGGGCTACGAACTGGTCGGGGGCGAGCTCCCGGACTCGCTGCGGCAGCGGGCCCTGACCGTGGGGGACCTGATCCGGGAAAAGTTTATCTCCGGAGAGGCCGCGCGCGTCCTGGCCGTCTGCGACCGGCTGGATCTCGATCGCAACCGCGGGGTTCATCTTGTCCCCCTGCTCCCGCTTGCCCCCCCGGAAGGGGCCGCGCCTTCCCGCCGCCTCGGTTCTTACTTGCTGGAAGGGGGGTTCGGGGAGAACTTCAAGTGGATCTGCGAATTTTACCTCTATACTTTGCTTTACGGCCTCTTGCTGGACGCGGCCGCCGGGGAGGAGTTTTCCCGGATGAACGCGATGGATCTGGCTACCCGCAACGCTGACGATCTTATTTCCGATCTCACCCTTTCCTATAACAAGGCCCGCCAGGAAGCAATCACCCTGGAACTTCTGGATATTGTGGGCGGGTCCGCCGGTTAGCGGGCGGGGACCTGACACCGAGCAAATATGGAGAACGCCATGGCTGAAGAAGGCAAAAAGGAAAAGCGCCGGGGCAGGGTCTCGGCCGTGATGGGCCCGGTGGTGGATGTGATTTTTACCGACATCTCCGCGCCGGCGATCAATAGCGCGATCGAGATACCCCTGCCCGAGGACCTGAGAAAGCGCTTCGGGACACCGCACCTGGTAGTTGAGGTCGCGATGCATTTGGGGGACAACCACGTGCGCTGCGTCTCCATGGGCCCGACCGACGGGCTCCGGCGCGGGATGGAGGCGATCGACACGGGGGCCCCGATCATCGTCCCGGTGGGGAAGGGGACCCTGGGCCGGGTGATCAACGTACTCGGCGAGCCGGTGGACGGAGGGGGCCCGATTCCGGCCGATAAGTATTATCCCATTCACCGCCCCGCCCCCAGCCTCGAGGAGCAGGATACCTCGACCAAGATGTTCGAGACCGGACTCAAGGTCATCGACCTGATCGCCCCCTACAGCAAGGGGGGTAAGACCGGCCTCTTCGGGGGGGCGGGGGTGGGCAAGACCGTGCTGATCATGGAGCTGGTTCGCAACATCGCCCAGGAGCACGGGGGAATCTCGGTTTTCGCCGGGGTGGGGGAGCGGACTCGTGAGGGCAACGACCTCTGGCTGGAGATGCAGGAGAGCGGGGTCCTAGCCAAGACCGCCCTGATTTTCGGGCAGATGACCGAGCCTCCCGGGGCCCGCCTCCGGGTCGGGCTCACGGGTCTGACCGAGGCCGAGTATTTCCGGGACGAGGAAGGGCAGGACGTGCTCCTGTTCATCGACAACATTTTCCGTTTCACCCAGGCGGGATCCGAGGTTTCGGCTCTTCTGGGGAGGATGCCCTCGGCCGTGGGCTACCAGCCTACCTTGGCCACCGAGATGGGGACCCTGCAGGAGCGGATCACTTCCACCCGGAAGGGCTCGATCACCTCGGTCCAGGCCATTTACGTCCCGGCCGACGACCTCACCGACCCGGCCCCGGCCACCGCCTTCTCCCACCTGGACGCCACTACGGTCCTCTCCCGCAAGATCGTGGACATGGGGATTTACCCGGCTGTGGATCCCCTGGATTCCACCTCCCAGATCCTCGACCCCCTGGTAGTGGGCGAACGCCATTACCGGACGGCCCGCGAAATCCAGATGATCCTGCAGAAGAACAAGGAACTTCAGGACATCATCGCCATTCTGGGGATGGACGAGCTTTCCGACGAGGATAAGATCACCGTTTCCCGGGCCCGCAAGATCCAGCGTTTTTTCTCCCAGCCCTTCTTCGTGGCCGAGCAGTTTACCGGGACTCCGGGCCGCTACGTCAAACTGGCCGACACCATCGAGGGATTCGAGAAAATAATCCGCGGCGAGCTCGACGATGTTCCCGAGGGGGCTTTCTACATGGCCGGGAATCTCGAGGACGTCATCGCGAAGGCCGCCCAGCTTAAAGGCTGAACCCCATGACTGCCGATTCCTTCCATCTCCGGATCGTCACCCCCCGGGGGGTGCTCCTGGACGAGGCCGGGATCAGCTCGGTGGTGGCCTGGGGGGCGGAGGGCAAATTCGAAATCCTGCCCGGGCACGGAAGGTTCATCACCCCCCTGCGCATCCAGGAGATGAAGATCCGCCGGGGTTCGGGCCGCCGTGTCTCCGAGGACCGCTGGGCGGTTTCGGGCGGGGTGATCGAGGTGGACCGGAAAGGAGTGACGGTCACCACCCCGGAGGCCGAGGCCGCCGCCGAAATCGACGTGGAACGGGCGCGCCAGACCCGGGAAAGGGCTCTGGACTTCCTCCGGAACGGGGAAGTCAAGGGCGCCGCCCTGGTCCGGGCCCGCTGGGCCCTCCAGCGTTCCGAAATCAGGCTCCTGGTCACCGCTTGGAGGGAGTCCGGCCGCCTGGAAGAGAGCGGGCCCGGGCGATGAGCATCCGGGAGCGCCGCCGGAAGGCGGCCTTTTGGGCGCTCGGGCCGGCGGCCGGGATGCTGATTTTCGCTCTGGCGGTTCTAGGAGATTTCGGGGTTACCTGGGACGAGCCTCTCCACCATCAGACCGCGGAGTTCTACCTGCGGAGCTTCCTGAGCGGGAAGCTGGCCTTTAGAGCGGAGGAGTTTTCCGGCTCGATGCAATATTACGGGCCTTTTTTCGACCTGGGGGGCGAGGTTTCCCACCGGCTTTTCACGCTCCGCTTGGGCTGGCTGCCCGAGCCGGAAGCCCGCCATTTGCACCTGCTCCTGCTCGGGGCGGGGACGGTGTTCTTCACTTTCCTGATCGCGGCGGAGGGGGGATCACTCCGGGGCGCTTTCCTGGGGGCTTTTCTTCTGGCCGTCAGCCCTCGGTTCCTCGGGCACAGTTTTAACAACCCCAAGGACATTCCCCTGGCCTGCGCGGCCGCCGGCTGTTTATATTTTCTTCTCCGGCGGCTTCGAACTGGCCGAAGGGGTTGGAGCTTAAGTATCCTGATTTTGGGCGGGATTGCCTTTGCCTCTCGGTTTACCTATATAATAGTTGTTTCAATTATGGTATTATATCTGATATTAAATTATATAATTGATTTACTCTTAAAGGTTCCCGGGACGGAACGCTCCGGTTTCCCCGCGGATCTGCTCCTGGGCATTTTTTTGTCCCTCCCGCTCGGCCTTCTGCTCTGGCCCTATTTCTGGAGCGAGACCATCCCGCGCCTGGGGGAGCTGCTGAAGTTTTACGCTTTCCACCCGGTCCAGGCCCGGGTGGAGGTCCTCTACCGGGGCCGGACCTATCTGGCCGGGCAGGACCTGCCCTGGCACTATGCCCCGGTGATGCTCCTGGTCGGATTGCCCCTGCCCGTTCTTCTGGCCGCCCTGGGCGCTGCGGTGTCGGGGGCGGGGGCGTTTTTCCGCCGCCGGGCCCGCGATCCCGTGCTTCTGCTTTGCCTGGTTTGGATCGGGGGCGGGCTCATCCCCTTCATGCTCCCGGGCCAGAGGGTTTACGGAGGAATTCGCCACTTTCTTTTCGTGGTTCCCGCCGTCTGTATCCTGGCCGGGCGGGGCCTGGAGATCTTATGCGGGTTGCCCGGAAAATGGCCGGGTCTGGCCGGGAAGCTTCTGACGGCCGCTTTCCTGGTCTTTTCCCTCCTGCAACTGCGGGCCTACCACCCGTATTACACTTGTTTCTACAACTCCCTGGTTGGGGGTGCTCGGGGAGCTTTCGGGCGTTATTCCCTGGACAACTGGGGAAATGCCTATCGGCAGGGCTGCCTTTGGCTTAACCAATACGCCCGGCCCGGCGCGACGGTTTTCATCCCGGGCCCGGTTCCCCCGGAATTGGCCAGCCGCTGCTTGCGTCCGGATCTGCGGATCCTGGACGGGGAGACTTACGGGAGACAGCCCGCGTCCGTCTACGACTACAGTCTTTATACGATCCGGGATTGGAACCCGCTGAAAATCAAGCGGGAGCCGGTTTTTGTCGGGGAGGCCGCCGGGCAGCCGGTGGTCCTGGTGCACGAATGGAGCCGATGAGTTCCACTTCGGCGGGAACCCTCTACCTGGTCGCCACCCCGATCGGGAATCTGGAGGATATCACCATCCGGGCTCTCAAGGTTCTGCGGACCGCGCCGCTGGTGGCCGCCGAGGACACCCGGACCACCCGCAAGCTTTTTGCCCGCTACCGGCTCCGGTCCCCCCTGATCAGTTACCACGATCACAGCCCGCCCGGGCGCCGGGAAGAGATTCTTGCCCGGCTCGAAGGCGGCCTCTCCGTTGCCCTGGTCAGCGAGGCGGGCACCCCGGGCTTGAGCGATCCCGGCTACCGGCTGGTCCGCTCGGCGCTCGCGCGGGGGATCCGGGTGGTTCCCGTTCCCGGCCCCGCCGCCGCGATCGCGGCCCTGACCGCCTCCGGCCTCCCCGGCGACCGCTTTGTTTTCGAGGGGTTCCTCCCGGCCAAGGCGGCCGCCCGGGCCCGACGCCTTTACGAGCTGGCGGGCGAGACCAGGACCCTGATTTTCTACGAATCGCCCCGGAGACTGCTTTCTGCCCTGGAGGCGATCCGGGAAATCATGGGGGAACGCAAAGTAGTCCTGGGGCGGGAACTGACCAAAAAGTTCGAGGAATTCATCCGTGGCGGGCTTTCGGAGGTGAGGGAACTTCTCCGGGAAACTCCCGCCCGGGGGGAGGTGGTGGTCGTGCTGGCGGGGGCGACGCGACTCAAGATCAGCCGGATGGAAGCGATCAAGCTCGTGGCCCGCCGCTTGGGCGTGGGCAAGAGCGAGCTCTACCGCGAACTCCACCGGAAAGGTCGGACTGAAGGCTGAAGGAACTGCCGCGCAGATTAACCATGTAGGGCATGTAGAAGGATTCAGGGTTCAGGGTTCAGGCGCGAATCGGGGTCGCTATCGCTATCGGGATCGGGCGCGCAAAGCATTACGCCAAGACGCAGAGACGCAAAGACGCCAAGAACTGATTTGCCCACGAATTTACCTTCATGTTTCTTCATGTCCTTCATGGTGAAAAAAAATTCTCTGTGCCCTCTGCCTTTCTCTGTGGCCTCTGTGGTAATGCTTTTCCGGGGGAATAGCAATAATCCGTGAAATTAGTGGAAGATAAGCGGTAAAATAAGTTTTTTGGCCAAGGGATTGGAAATGCCGGAACGGACGGTATATCTCGACAACAACGCCACCACGCCCCTGCATCCCGAGGTGAAGCGGGCCATGGCCGAGGCCTTGGAAGCCTATGGCAACGCCTCCAGCCTCCACGGCCCGGGCCGCCGTTCCCGGGCCTTGATCGAAGCGGCGCGGGAGAACCTCTCCGCCTTTATCGGCGCCCGGCCGGAGGAGATCGTCTTTACCGGCAGCGGGAGCGAGGCCAACAACACCGTGCTCAACCTGGCGCTTTGCGGCTGTAGCGAGTGCGGGATCGGCTTCGGGCGCTCCATTGTCACCACCGCGATCGAGCATCCCTGCGTGATCGAGACCGCGCGGTGCCTGGAGAAACGGGGGGTGGACCTGCGCATTCTCGGGGTGGACCGCTTCGGCCGGGTCGATCCTGGGGAACTCGAGGGGTTGCTGCGGGAAAAGGGCACTACCCTGGTTTCGGTGATGACGGCCAACAACGAGATCGGCACTCTGCAGGATATCCCCCGCCTGGCCGAGATCACCCACCGTTACGGGGGGCTTTTTCACACCGACGCCGTTCAGGCTCTGGGGAAAGTTCCGGTCGGGGTCGGGGAGATGGGCGTGGATTTTCTCACCCTGTCGGCTCACAAGGTATACGGTCCCAAGGGGGTGGGAGCGCTTTATGTCCGCAAGGGGGTTCCCTTCTGCCCGATGATCCGAGGCGGGCACCAGGAACGCGGGCGCCGGGCCGGAACCGAGAACCTCTTGGGCATCGTCGGGTTTTCCCGGGCCGTGGACATGCTCCGGTTGGAGTGGGAGGCCGATGCCGCGGCGATCGGGAAACTCCGGGACGAACTCTGGCAGGGGATTCAATCCCGGATCGAGGGGGAGAGCCGCAACGGGAGCCCCGAGTTTTCCTTGCCCGGCACGCTCAATGTTTCGTTCGCGGGCGTGGAAGGAGAGGCGATTCTCCTCTACCTCGACCTGGAAGGGATCGCCGTCTCCACCGGGTCCGCTTGTTCCACCGGATCCCTGGAGCCTTCCCACGTTCTCATCGCCATCGGGCTTTCGCCGGAAAAGGCGCACGGCTCGATCCGGTTCAGCCTGGGCCGGGAAAACACCGCCGGGGACATCGCCTATGTTCTGCAAAAGCTTCCCCCCGTCATCGCGCGGCTGCGGCGGATGTCGAGCGTTTACCCCGGAGCGAAAAAGTGAGCGAGTGGGCTTACAGCGAAACGGTCAAGGATCACTTCGTCAATCCGCGCAACGTATTCGACGAAGCCGAAGGTTTCCGGGAAGACGGGAAGGGCACGGTCGGCAATCCCAAGTGCGGCGACCAAATGACGATGCTGATCAAGGTGGACCCCGAAAAGAATGTCATCACCGATTGCCGCTGGAAGACCTACGGCTGCGCCAGCGCCATCGCCTCCACTTCCCTGCTCTCGGAAAAGGTGAAGGGGATGGCCCTGGATGAGGCTTTCCGGATCTCCCCCCGGGACATCACCGAGCTGCTGGGCGGCCTCCCGGAACAGAAGATCCACTGTTCGGTCCTGGGGGACAAGGCGCTGCGGGCCGCGATCAACGACTACTACGAGCGCAGCGGCCGCCCGGAAAAGGTGTTTCACGACCAGGCCCGCACGGTCTGCACTTGCCTCGGGGTGACCGACCACGAAATCGAGGAAGCGGTCCTGGAGGGGGCGCGGACCTACGTCGAGATCCAGGAGAAAACCAAGGCCGGGACTTCCTGCGGGCAGTGCCGCCCGGAGGTGGAACGGCTCCTGGGCGAGTACGTGCGCAAGCATTTCACCTGCGGCTGATGATCCGGTAATCCGTGATCCGTAAACAGTAATCCGTCATCTAAATCCGTGTAATCCGTGGACAGCAGTTATAAGCAAAAACTAAAAGGTCGGGATTTCAACCCAGAAGAGGAGGCAGGCAAGTGAGCAAGATCAAATCCATTCGGGCCCGGGAGATCCTGGACTCTCGGGGCAACCCCACCGTCGAGGTCGACCTGGTCCTGGAAGCCGGGGCTTTCGGACGGGCCTCGGTCCCTTCCGGGGCTTCCACCGGGGAGCATGAAGCTCTGGAGCTCAGGGACAAGGACAAGACCCGCTACCTGGGCAAGGGGGTGCTCAAGGCGGTCGAGAACGTCAACCGGGTCCTGGCCGGGGCTCTGGCCGGGAAGGAATTCTCCGGGCAGCAGGCCTTGGACGGAAGACTGATCGAGCTCGACGGAACCCCCACGAAATCCAAACTCGGGGCCAATGCCCTGCTCGGAGTTTCCCTGGCCTACGCCAAGGCTTGCGCCGCCGAGCGCGGTCTTCCCCTCTTCCGCCACCTGGGCGGGGAGGAAGCCCGGGTTATCCCCGTCCCCATGCTCAACATCCTCAACGGCGGTTCCCACGCCGACAACAATGTCGATCTCCAGGAGTTCATGATCATGCCCCGGGGGGCGAAAAACTTCCGGGAAGGCCTGCGCATGGCTTCCGAGATCTACCACACCCTGAAAAAGGTGATTTCCGCCCGCGGCCTCAGCACCGGGGTGGGCGACGAGGGCGGTTTCGCCCCCAATCTCTCCTCCAACGAGGACGCCATGATTCTGATCATGGAGGCCATCGCCAAGGCCGGCTACGAGGCGGGTAAGGATGTCTTTCTCTGCCTGGATCCGGCCGCCAGTTCTTTTTACCGGGACAAAGGCTATTTCCTCTCCAGCGAAAACCGGAGCCTGAGTTCGGAAGAGATGGTGGATTTCTATTCCGCCTGGGTGGATAAGTACCCGATTTACTCGATCGAGGACGGCTTGGCCGAGGACGACTGGGCCGGGTGGAAGCACCTGACCGAGGTTCTGGGCGCCCGGATCCAACTGGTGGGGGACGATATCTTTGTCACCAACACCAAGCGTCTTTCCCGGGGCATCCGCGAGGGGATCGCCAACTCCATCCTGATCAAGGTGAACCAGATCGGGACCCTGACCGAGACTTTCGCGGCCATCGAGATGGCCCGGAAGGCCGGGTACAGCTCGGTGATCAGCCATCGCAGCGGCGAGACCGAGGACAACTATATCGCCGACATCGCCGTGGCCGCCAACCTCGGGCAGATCAAGACCGGGGCGCCCTGTCGCAGCGACCGTATCGCCAAGTACAACCAGCTCCTGCGGATCGAGGAGATGCTGGGCGAGCGGGCGGTTTACGGGGCTTGAGGCGTCCTCCGGGGGCTCCGGCTGGCCGTGAATTGGCGGAATATCGTTTTCGTGCTCGTCCTGGCCGGGCTCCTGGCGGTTTTCCTGCCCACCCTGGTCGGTAACTACCGCAAGCTTGACGAAATCCGCCGGAATGAGCAATCCCTGCGCCGGGAACTCCAGGAAGCCCGGGAGCGTTTGAGCGCCCTGGCCCGGGAGAAGGAGGATCTGGAGAGCAACGTCGAGACCCTCCAACTCCTGGCCCGCGACCGGATCGGCTTGGCCTTCCCCGACGAGGTCATCTATATTTTTCCCGCCACCCCGGTCCCGGCCCCGACCCCATGAGCTTCGGGCTCGGCGACTACCTGGTTCTGGGGGGGTATTTCCTTTCCCTGGTTTTGATCGGTTGGGCGGCCGCCCGCCGGGAGAAAGGGACGGAGGATTATTTTCTCGGCGGCCGGAGCATGCCCTGGTGGGCGGTGACCTTCTCGATCCTGGCCACCGAGGTGAGCGCGGTCACCTTCATCGGCGCCCCGGGGGATTCCTTCCGGGGGAATTACACTTATCTCCAATTTGCCTTCGGGTCGCTCCTGGGCCGGGTCCTGATCGCCTTACTTTTCCTCCCCGCCTTTTACCGCGGCCGGGTGACCTCGATTTACGAGTACCTGGGGTCGCGTTTCGGGCCTCGGAGCCATCTCACGGCCGCCTGTTTTTTCTTTGTCACCCGGCTTCTGGCCAGCGGCGTCCGGCTCCTGGTGGTCTCTCTGGCATTGTCGGTAGTAAGCGGATTTCCCCTGGTTCCGATCGTGGCGGCCGTGGCCTTTGTCGCCCTCTGCTATACCCTGCTCGGGGGGATCAAGGCGGTGATCTGGACCGACGTTCTCCAGTTCGTCGTTTTCATGGGAGGGGCCCTGACGGCGGTTTTTTTCCTCTTGAGCCGGGTTCCCGGAGGCTGGGCGGGGCTGCGGGGCCTGGTCGGGCCGGAAAAGTTGAGGATCTTCGATTTCTCCCTGACCCTGACCGATTCCAAGGTTTTCCTGGTCGCTCTGGTTAACGGCTGCGTCCAGACTTTCGCCGCCCTGGGAACCGACCAGGACCTGACTCAGCGGATGCTTACCTGCCGACGTCTCCAGGAGGGTCAGCGGGCGCTCCTGCTCACCGGGATCGTGGATTTTCCCGTGGTCCTGGTTTTTCTGGTTTTGGGCAGCCTGCTTTACTGCTTTTATGGACCCTTGGGCAACCCGCTTCCCCCGGGGATCGCCTCCGACCTCGACCGGGTTTTTCCCCATTTCATCGTCACCGCGCTCCCGGTCGGGGTCCGGGGGCTGCTGATCGCCTCCATCTTCGCCGCCGCGATGTCGAGCCTGGACTCGGCTATTAACGCCCTGGCTTCCAGCGCCGTGATGGACGTTTACAAGCCGTTGTTCAGGAAAACGGCCCCGGAAGGGCACTACCTCAAGGTCTCGCGTTTTTTCGTGGCTGGCTTCTGCCTGCTCCTGGTAGTGCTGGCGCTCCTGCTCGACCGGATCGAGGGGGGGAAGCTCTGGCTCGGCTTCAAGGTCACCGGTTTCACCTACGGGGCGATGCTGGGGGTGTTCCTCCTGGGGGTGCTGACCCGGCGGGGAAACGACCGAGCCAACTTCTGGGCCATGGTTTCGAGCGTGGCGGTCTTGGTCATGATTGCCCTGGCCGACTCCGGTCACTGGATCCGGTCCGAGGGGACCCTGCTGGCTTGGCCCTGGTATGTCGTGGTGGGGACGGGCTGGACCTTCCTCGTCGGCTGGCTTTGCCAGTTTCGCCGCCCCTGACATTCCCTGATTGTACTTTTTCTTCCAGGAAGAAATTTGCTAACCCAAACAGAACGGAGATGTCCCTCGCCAGAATCCAGGAGTTGGTTCGCCGCTGCGATGTGGCGGTTATAGATCTCGACCAGTGTATTTACCCCCGCTTTACCGAGGCCAGGCTGGGGGCAGGGCTTCTCGCCCGGGGGCTGGCAGGGAAACTGGGGCTGCGGAGGGGGGAAGAGGAGAGGGAGATTTCGGCGCGCCTGGGAGCGTTGCTGGCCGGCGCGGCGTATCTTTCTTTCCGCCGGGCAGGGCGGCTGCTCGGACGTTGCCCCGGGAACGAGGAACTGCTCCGGGC
>CAZIEA010000012.1:22468-25601 GCA_964538495.1 uncultured bacterium
CAATAGGTAAGGGAAAGCTGAGTAAGCGGGATGGAGATAAAATGGGTTTTCCGGTTTTCCCGTTGCATTGCTGGATGAGGCAGCCCGCGCTTTGCCCGGGAAGAGCGCGGGGGCTTGGAAAGAAGCCCTGTGCCGTTTATCGCGGCTGATGCCGCTTTACCTTTTGACCTTTTCAGTCGAGCCGATCGCCCGGGCTTACGGCGAAGTTACGGTGTCGGGGCGCCCGATTTTCAGCGGATGGCAGGGCACCCCCTTCTTGATCAGGGAAAGCCGGGTGGCGGGGCTGGAGTTACCGCCCGGAGACCTCGGGCCCGAGAGCAAACGCCGGCGGCTGGACGCGCTCCTGCGGGAAGGTGATTTTTGCCGGCCCCTCATCATCGGCCACGGCCGGGACGAGGCGCTGATGGCGCTTCGGGCCAGGGAGTTGGGCGGCTGCTCGCTTGCCCTGCGCCGCTGGGGCTCCGAGACCGAAGCTTTCGACTTGGTCCTGGGCCGGGGCGCCTGGTCGCGGCTGGCGGCGGCCCTGTCCGATTTCGAGAGCCCCTGAAAATCTCTTTGGAAAGAAGAAAAATCCGCGCGCTTAAACGCCGAGGGAGGAGAGGAGGCGGCGGGCTTCGGCGGCTTCGGGGGAGGCGGGGAAGCGGTTGATCAGCTCCTTTAAGAGGAGCTCGGCTTTTTTCCCGGCGTCCGCCGCCTCGGCCTCGGGTTGCCCGGGAGTTTTCTTCAGGTAGTCGACGGCCAGACGCTCGGTGGCCTCGACCCAACTCAGGCTTTTCGGCCAGCGCCGGCGTATTTCCCGGTAAACCTCCCGGCGCTCTTCCCCCGCCAGGAGAAGGGCTTTGCGGAAGAGGGCCTTGGGGGCATAGAAGCTCCGGGGCGCGCGGAAAGCGATTCCGTCTAAAACCCCGGCGGCCTTTTCCGTTTCCCCCCGCCGCGCCAGGAGTTCGACATTCCCGAAACGAGCGGTCATTTCGGCATTGGTGCCGGGGTAGTCGGCGGCGATCTGCGCGATCAGGTCGGAGGCTTTCCCGGGGTCCTGGGCTTCCAGGGCGGCCCCGGCCAGGCCGGCGAGGGCTTCCTCCAGGGTGGTGCCCCGGAATTCCCCGGCGCTGAAGTATCCGTCCAGGGCCTGGGTGCGGACGATCAGGGAATAGACGGCGAGCGCCCCCAGGTGATCGCCGGTCCCTTCCAGGATTTTTCCCTGGGCCAGCGCGGCGGCCGCGGCGACTTCGGGGAATTCGTTGAGCGCGTCCTGGAAGGCCGCGAAGGCTTCCTCGGTCCGGCCCTCGGCCAGATAGGCTTCCCCGAGCGACAACGCGGCCTGGCCCGCCTTCTCGGGAAAATCGGCCGTGACCGAACGCAGCCATCCGCGCCCGGTTTCTTCCGAACCCGGGACGTGGAAGGCGTACAGTTTGCCCAACCGGAGCCGGGCCTCGGCCTCGGCGGCGGGGAAACGGCCGAGCGCGGTCCGGTAGGCCTCCGCGGCCTTGGCGAAGAAATCCTTGCTCCGCGTCAAGGTCTTATCTTGGCCCGCCGCCGCCTGGCGCCCGAGTTCGAGATAAGCGTCCCCGATTATCAACCAGCCCCGCTCGGCTTCGCGGGAGTCCGGATGGAGGGCGATCATCTCCCGGTAGTTGGAGATGGCGTCCTCCTGCCGCCCGACCTGAAGGTAGTAAGCCCCGAGGTGGTAATATTCTCCGAGCGAGAGGTCGGAGGCGGAGATTCCCCCGAGAGCCGGGCTTATCCCGGCCAGTGACAAGGCAAAAACCCAAAGCTGGCGCATGACGGTCCCTCCCCTGAGTGAAAGATCCATATATCCTTAAGACGATCCCGGCGGCTCAGGTGTTCAATTCCCTGGTCCCCTTCCACGGATTTCACAGATTCACACAGACTCTTTCCCGCTTCCGTACTCGTACTCGATCTCGTACTCGAAAACCAGGCTGAAGGCTGAAGGAAAAGCCGCGCTATTCACATGTAGACATGTAGGACATGTAGAAGCGTTATTTCACCATGAAGGCCATGAAGAGCATGAAGGGAAAATCCGTGTAAATCCGTGAAATCTGGGGAAAGGAACCGGTCCTTTAGGCCCGGCGCCAGACGTCGGAGCGTTTTTCCTCGCTGGCGCCCGCCTTGCGGTTGCGGACCAGGCGCCGGTTGACCTCGGTGAGGACCCGGAAAACCACGTCGGACATCTCTCCGCCGATCCTGGTCCCGCCTGCCCCGGCATGCCCCCCGCCTCCGAACATGCGGGCGACCTCAGCGACGTTGATCAAACCCTGGGAACGCAGTTCGACCAGGATCTTGCGGGGCTTGTATTCGAGGAAAAGAACCCCGACCTCGATGTCGCGGATGGCGACCAGGTAGGGCGGCAGGAGCGGGAGCTCGTCGAGCCGGGGCATGAACTTCCGGTAGAGATCGTGGTGGATGACCGAGTAGGCGATGGCGCCCTCGAAGGCGATCTGGACGTTGAGCAAGGCCATCCCGACCAGGCGCATGAACTCGCTGCTGCGATCGAGATAGAGTCGGCGGTGGACCTCGTAGGGATTTACCCCGGCCTCGAGAAGCCTTCCGGCCTTGCGGTGGGTGAGGGGGGTGGTGCCGGGGTAGCTGAAGCTCCCGGAATCGCTGGCGATCCCGACGTAGAGGGGGAGGGCAAAATCGAGGGTCAGGTTCACGCCCAGCCCTTCCAGAACGTCCATGACCAGGGCCGCGGTGGAGGAAACTCCCGGAAGCACGTAATTGAACTGGCCGTAGAGTCCGTTGGTGGAGTGGTGGTCGATGACTATGACCTTCTGGGGCAGGGAGAGCATCCGCATCCCGATTCCTCCGGCTCGCTCCGGGTCGGCGCAGTCGGCGATGATGAAAAGGTCGGCCGCTTCCAGGATGGGATTGTCCTGGGCGGGGTCGTAAGCGATAATCTCATTTTCCCCCTTAAGCAGGAAGCGCAGCCCGTGGGGGACGTGGGAAGGGCTGATGGCCCAGGCCTTTTTCCCCAGGGACTTCAGGGCGCGCAGGAGGGCGAGCACACTTCCCACCGCGTCCCCGTCGGGCTGAATGTGGGAGGTGAGCACGATCCTCCCGGCGGAACGAATCTTTTCCACCACCCCCGCCAAGGTGTCGGAAGTCACGGCTC
>CAZIEA010000012.1:25662-26066 GCA_964538495.1 uncultured bacterium
GGACGGTGGTGCGGGTCCCGGGCGGGCCGAGGAGTTTCACGGCCTCTTCCATTCCCATCCCGGACTCGAGCAGATCCAGGCGGCTGCCTTCCCCGGGGCGGGTCTGGGTGCTCCGGCACCCGGAAACCGCCGGCAGGGTCAGCAACAGGCAGGTTATGAGCACGATTCGCGCCATAAGCTGATTGTATCACAAAGAAAGAGCCGGCCCCGCCCGGAGGCGGGACCGGCTTTTCTTGTAAATTGCCGCTTCAGGTTTTAGAAGTAGAACCCGAGCCCGGCGCGGATCTGCATGTGGTCGAACTTGATCTCTTCCTTGTCGCCGGTAAGTTCGTCTTTGACGTCGGGGCGCAGCCAGACGTAGCGGAACTCGCCCCGGAGCGCGATCTGCGGGCTGAGGAAGAGCT
>CAZIEA010000013.1:0-18805 GCA_964538495.1 uncultured bacterium
CCCTGGAGGGGCTCAAGGAAGTGATCGGGGAACAGGATTGCTGGGAATGGATCCTGGCCCGGGACGTGATGATCCCGGTGGAAGAGATGGTCGCCGCCGGCGCCCCGCTCTCGGAAGCACTGGAGCTGATGCGCCAGCTCAACTTCGACCGCTTGGCCGTGGTGGACGATCTCCGGAGCCGCCGGGCGGTGGGAATCCTGGACTCTTCCCAGGTCAGAAAACTGGTGGCTCGGGAGGTTCTCCGGCGCCAGGCGGGAGAGAATTCTCCCTGCCCCGCTTAAGATGGCGGAAACTACTCGAGCACCGCGATGGCGGTAGCGACGTTGCCGAAGGGAGCGCTGACCTGGAACCCGCGCACCGAATCCCGGAGGGCGGAGACCGCCTCCCGGGCGATGGCGATCCCCTCCGCCCGCTGCGACTCCTTGTCGCTGGCGGCGGCCATCCGCTTCATGACCCCGTCGGGGACGATCACCCCCGGCACCTCGTTGCGCATGAACTCGGCGTTGCGGTAGCTGGCCAGGGGCCAAATCCCGGCCAGCACCGGAAGGTTCAATCCGGAAATCTTCTCCAGGAAAGAAAGCAGGGAATCCACCGCGAAAACCGGCTGGGTGATGACGAACTCGGCCCCGGCCTCCGCTTTCAGACGCAGCCGGTCCAGTTCCCGGGGCATGTCGATGGCGTTGGGGTCGGCGCCGACCCCGATCAGAGCCCGGGTGGGCGGCTCGATGGGCTTGCCGCCCAGGTCGAGGCCGCAGTTGAGGTCGTACTGGATCTTGACCATTCCGATCGAGTCTACGTCGAAGACGGCCGAGGCGAACGGGTAATCCCCGAGCTTAGGGGGGTCCCCGGTCACGAAAAGAAAATTGCGGATCCCGACCGCGGCGCAGCCCAGCAGGTCCGCCTGGGCCCCGATCAGGTTCCGGTCCCGGCAGCAGAAATGCAGGATCGGCTCGATCCCGGCCTTCTCCAGGATCTGCTGGGCCGTGACCAGGGGCGAGATTCTCGAACTCGCCCGCGGCCCGTCGGGAATATTGATGGCGTCGATCCCGGCCGCCCGGCAAAGCGCGGCCTTCTCGATGGTCTTTTCCAGGATGTAACCCCGGGGCGGGGTGATCTCGATCGAGGTCACGGTCTCCCCCGCGGCCAGCTTGGCGGCGAAACGGGACTTCTCGCCGGTGGGGACCGGGGGCAAGCGCCGGGCCTCCTCGGCCCTGGCCCGGGGTTTTCTTTCCAGGACCGCCACCTCCAGGGGGCGAATGCTCCGGACCAGGTCGCGGATGTGCTCCGGGCCGGTTCCGCAGCAGCCCCCCACCCCGCGGGCGCCCAGGCGGATGTAGCGGAGGGCGTAGGTGGTGAAGTACTCCGGGCTGGTCATGTAGATGGTCCGGGCCCCCACGCTCTTGGGGACCCCGGCGTTGGGCTGGACGATCATGGGGAACTCGGTGAGCGGGCCGACCTTTTCCAGGGCCGAGAGCAGGCTCTCGGCCCCCCCGCCGCAGTTGATCCCCAGGGCGGTAGGCCCCCGCCCCGCCTCGCCCAGGGGCGAGATCAGGGTGGAGAAAGCTTCCCCCTGGGGCGACTCCCCGGCCTGGTCCAGGACCAGGCTGATCACGAAGGGAACACCCGGGACCAGGGCGGCGGCCCGGCAGGCCCGCTCCACGTCCAGCCGGGAGGAGAGAGTCTCGAAGATGATGAAGTCAGCCCCGGAGAGGGAATCGATCTGCCGGGCCAGCATGGCGGCCATGTCCTCCTCGCTCAGGCCCGGCGGGGGGGGGACCTCCCCCAGCGGCCCCACCGAACCCGCGACCAGGACTTCGCCGCCGCCGGCTTCCCGGGCCAGGGCGACCCCGGCCTGGTTGATCTCGGCGGTCTTCCCCCCCAGCCCGAACTTGGAGAGCTGGCAGTAATTGGCGGCGAAGGTGTTGGTGGTGAGGACCTGGGCCCCGGCCTCCCGGTAACTGCGGTGGATGGCGAGGATGACTTCCGGGTCGGTGAGGCAAAGTCCCTCGTAGGAGGTGTTGATGAAGAAGTTGCGCTTGTAGATCTCCGTCCCCATCGCCCCGTCGAAGACGACGATCCCTTCCTTCAGCTTCCGGGCGAGCCGATTTTCCGCCATCGCTTCTCCTTCGGGGTTGGACCCCTGACTTGGGGGAGTCTAACCCAGCCCGGGAGGCGGGTCAAGGCGCGGCGGAAGCAACGAGCTTGACCCCCCGGGGCGAGGCCGCTACAGTGACGGCCATAACGGGGCGCTTAGCTCAGCGGGAGAGCGCTACCCTTACAAGGTAGATGTCACTGGTTCAAATCCAGTAGCGCCCAGGCGGAGCCCCACCGGGAAGTCAGCAAGCGCAAAATCCTGTTGCTTTCGCTCCGGGGCCGTTGTAACTTAAAATAGTAAAGCAGCCGGTCGCGCTCAGGCCGGCATTGCGCGATTTTGGGGGCGTAGCTCAATTGGTTAGAGTACCGGACTGTCGATCCGGGTGTTGCGGGTTCGAGTCCCGTCGTCCCCGTGGAAAGGCCGGAGGGGGAAATGCCCCCTCCGGCCTTTCCACTTGAATCGAAACCTCGCCCCTTGCTTAAATCATTGCATTATATGGACGATTGTGGCAAGTTATCGCCATGAAGTGGGGTGAATTGCTCAGAATTGTGGCCTCCGAGCCGCTCTTCTCATCCGCCCTCCTCCTGGCCGGCGACGTTTCTCCGGAGGATGTCCGCCGTCAATTGTCGAGGTGGACCGCCGCGGGAAGAATCATCCGCCTACGGAGAGGGTTGTATACCCTGGCGGCTCCCTACCGGAAGTTCGATCCTCATCCATTCCTTCTGGCCAATGCATTGAAGAGCGCTTCTTACGTGAGCCTGCAGTCCGCTCTCGCCTATTACGGGATGATCCCCGAATACACCCCGGTTGTCACCAGCGTGAGCACCGGGCGCCCCGAACGAGTCGAAACCGAGTTGGGGACGTTTTTTTTCTCCCACGTCAAGAGGCCGTGGTTCGCCGGATACCGGCAGGTCGAAGTGACCCCCGGGCAGAAGGTCTTCCTGGCCACGCCCGAAAAAAGCCTTTTGGACCTGATCCATCTCACGCCCCAGGCGGACGACCTTGACTATCTGCGCGAGCTCAGGCTCCAGGGATTCGACCGGTTGAATATTGGAGAACTCGGCAGGCTCGCCCGCGCAGCGGGAAAAGCAAAATTGCTCAGGGCGGCCGAACGCATCGGGCGGCTGGCGGGCGCAGATGAGTACGAAAGCACGTGAAGGAGTATCTCAAACAAATCGTCTCGGCCAGAAGAACGGGCCTGCCGGAGCGAGGCGTCGTCCGGGAATATCTTCAGGCGAAAATCCTGCAAGGCGTTCAGGACTCCGGCGCCTTTCTGCACTGGGCTTTTCATGGCGGAACCGCTTTGAGGTTCCTCTATTCCATCCCCCGCTATTCCGAAGATCTCGACTTTGCCTTGGCCTATCCCGAACGCCCACCCCGATTCAGGGAAACCCTGCAACATTTGCAGAGTATGTTCGCGGGCGAAAACTACCCGGTCGAGATCAAGGTAAACGACCGCAAAACCGTTAATTCCGCATTCGTCCGTTTCCCGGGTTTGCTTTATGAACTGGGTGTCTCCCCGCATCAGACGGAGATTATCTCGGTCAAACTCGAACTTGACACTACCCCCCCCCGGGGGGCGGGCACGGAAACTACGCTCGTCAGGCGGCACGTCACTCTTAATCTTCTCCATCACGACAAAGCCTCGCTGCTGGCCGGAAAGCTTCACGCCGTCATGAGCAGGCCATACTCCAAGGGCCGCGATCTCTATGACCTGGTGTGGTACCTGGCCGACCCGAACTGGCCGGCTCCGAATCTGGCCCTGCTGAACTCGGCGCTCCGGCAGACGGGTTGGACTGGAGAAGAACCGTCGCTAAACAACTGGCGAAAACTCGTGGCCGCGCGGCTGGGGGAGCTTGACTGGGGAAAGGCAACGGCGGATGTCCGCCCGTTCTTGGAAAACCAGGCCGACCTGGGAATCCTCACCCTGGAAAACTGTCTGCGGCTTCTGCAAAACAAACGTTGACACCCCCCGCGCATCACCGGATTGACGCCTTGGGCGCCACCGTCTATGCTTATTGGGAACTAACTCCGGGAGGATCGGATGAACGCCTACGAGATCATCATGAAAAAACGCGACGGGGGAAAGCTTTCCCCCGAAGAAATCGCCTTCGTGGTCAACGGTTTCACCGCCGCCAAAATCCCCGACTACCAGATGGCGGCCTGGATGATGGCCGTCTTTATCCGGGGGATGGACTCCGCCGAGACCACGGCGCTGACCAAGACCATGCTCGATTCCGGGGACCGGATCGACCTCTCGGCGATCAAGGCCGTCAAGGTGGACAAACACTCCACCGGCGGGGTCGGGGACAAGGTCAGCCTGGTGCTCGCCCCCCTGGTGGCGTCGCTGGGGGTCCCGGTCCCCATGATGAGCGGACGGGGCCTCGGCCACACCGGGGGCACCCTGGACAAGCTCGAAGCCATCCCCGGCTTCCGGGTCAGCCTCAGCGAAGAAGAGTTCATCAAACAGGTCTCCGAGATCGGGGTGGCCATCATCGGCCAGACCCGCAAACTCGCCCCCGCCGACGCCCGGATGTACGCCCTGCGCGACGTCACCGCCACGGTGGATTCGATCCCGCTGATCGCGGGCTCGATCATGTCCAAGAAGCTGGCCGCCGGGCCCGACGCCTTCGTCTTCGACGTCAAGACCGGAAGCGGGGCCTTCATGCGCACCTTCGAGATGGCCGAGGAGATGGCCAAAACCCTGGTGGACATCGCCGTCCTGAGCGGGAAAAACGCCCGCGCCTTGATCACCGACATGAACCAGCCCCTGGGCAACGCGGCCGGCAACGCCCTCGAAATCGCCGAAACCATCGCCTGCCTCCGGGGCCGGGGCCCGAAAGACCTGATGACGGTGACGCTGGAGATCGCGGGAATGATGCTGGAGATGGGAGGAGCCGCCGCCGACATCGCCGAGGGCCGCAAAATGGCCCACAAGGCGATCGCCGACGGGCGGGCCTTGGCCAAGTTCCGAGCGATGGTGGAGGCCCAGGGCGGGAACCCGGCCTGCCTCGACGATCCTTCGTTGCTGGGAAAGGCCGGAAAGCAACTGGAGATCAGGGCCGACTACCCCGGCTGGATCCGCGAAATGGACGCCCTGGAAATGGGGATGATCTGCGTGAGCCTGGGAGCGGGGAGAGCCCGGGCCGAGGATGCCCTGGATATGACGGCGGGGATCATCTTCGCCAAAAAAGTCGGGGACCGGGTCGGGCCCGGCGACCTGATCCTAACCATCCACCACAACCTCGATGACGCCGCGGGAGAGGCGGACCGCTGCCGCGCCGCCGTCCGAATCGGGGATGCGCCCGTCCCGGAAAGGCCGATAATCCATAAGATCGTGGACAAAACGGGCGTCCACCCGTATTTTTAAGGTCTTAGCGGAAGCCAAACCAGGAGGGTTTCATGGGCAGCGCCAAGAACCTGTTCTACCTGATCGCGGTGGCGGCAATCCTGGGGGCGGTGGTCCTGGTCCTGAACAAGAACTACCGCATACCCTACAATATCGTCAGCAACCGCGGCTTCTATTCGGTGGTCTCGGAAAAGTAACCGCCAGCACCGGGAGTTGCAATGCAGACTTACATAGTCTCTTTTACCATTCTCCTCTGCCTCGGGATCTCCATGCGGCTGATCCACCCCGGCAGCGCCGCCGCCAACCCCGCGCCCCTGATCGTCGCCCTCTTTCTCGGGCTGGGAGCGCTGATGTTGCTGGCCTACCGCTGCCGCACGGCGGCATATCTGTTCCTGATCGCAGCGATCTCGGCGGCGTTTCTCGGGCTTCCCGCCCTCCATGCCCTCAATCCTTACATGATCTGGGCCTTCGCGGTCCTGGCCGCGATCGCGGTGGGGCTCAACCTGCTCAAGCTCAACGGGATTCTGCCCTGGACCCTGAGCGCCCTGTTCCTGGGCTACGGGATCACCTCGGCCTACAAAAACACCGACTTTCCCACCCATCTTTCCAACTGGGCGACCGACAACTGGGGCCAGCAGTCCCTGATCTACGGAACCGTGGTCAAGGAGCCGGAGATCCGCCCGGAAGTCGACGACACCCGACTCACCGTGGAGCCGGCGGTGGTGATCCGGCTGCTCGACCCCGAGGCCAAGGGGAGAATCTCAGCGATCCTCGAGGTCCTGGGCAGTCTGGGGCGGCAATGGAAAAACGAAGGCGAAGCCCTGAAGGTCCTGTTGGAGGTCCGGGATAAAATCGCCGCGGTCGGGCCGGAAGGAATCTCCGAGGAAAAACGCGCGGCCGTCATCATCAAGGGCTTCTCCGGCGGGGGCTTCACCCTGCAACCCGGGAGCGTCTCCAGCGTCGAAGCCGCCCTGGCGGCCCTGGCGGTGAAGGACGATCCCCTCGGCCTCACCTGGACCACCCGGATCACCGACGGCTGGATCTTCGCCACCATCAAGGATACCGAGGAACAGGCCCAGACTTACCTCGACCTTTCCCACTACACGGGCTACGGAAATGTGGTCAAGATCGTCGGCTCCCTGCGCGCCCCCTATCCGTCCTCCAATCCCGGCGGGTTCGATTACCAAAAAATGCTCAACAACACCAATTACTTCGCGATGATGACCATCACCGGGAAGGAATCCCGGGACCGCGAGACCGACACCATCGAGATCGTCGAGGAAAAGATGGGCAACCCCTTCATCGCCTGGTGCCTGGGGATCAAGTACGAACTCCTCGACGTAATCAGGAAAACCACCCCCTTCCCCGACTCCGGGTTCCTTTCCGGGATTTTTCTGGGGTTGCGCCGGGGGGTCCCGGAAAAGATCATGGAGGATTCCCGGGTGGCCGGGACCGCCCATGTTTTCGCGGTCTCCGGGCTTCACGTCACCATCATCACGGGGCTGCTCCTGCTCATCTTCAGCCAAACCCCCATCCCCAAGACCGTTTGGGCCCCGATCGCGGTCCTCTTCCTCTGCGTCTTCACCATCATCACCGGCGCCCGCCCCTCCACCCTGCGGGCGGCGACCATGAACATTTTCGTGCTCATCTTTTTCACCTACTTCGGCAAGAACATCCTGAAATCCCTGATCATGTCGATCTGTTTCGCCGCCACCGTCATCCTTACCATCTACCCGGCCGGTTACGGCGGGCCGCTGATCATGCCCGAAGCCTCCTTCCTGATGTCCTTCTCGGCGGTTCTTTTCCTGGGCATGATGAGCCAGCCGGTCGAACACTTTCTCAACACCCGCCTCAACAGCCTGGCCCGGATGATGGCTTTCGTCCTGGTCTGGGTCGCGGCCGGGCTCTTTTTCATCAACCTCTCCAACCCTTTTGCCATCTTCACCTCCAAGCTTTTCCTCGGGCTCCTGGGGGCCACCGTAGCCGCGGTCTTCATCCAGAACCTGCTGCCCTTCCGGGTCCGTTTCACCTCCATCCCTTCGCACTGGCTGCGCCAGTTCATTGCCGCCCAGATCGCCATCCAGTGCAGCATCATCCCGCTGTCGGCGGTAATCTTTCACCGGGTTTCCCTGGCCGCGCCCTTCGCCAACTTCATCGCCATCCCCCTGATCGGGATCGTCCTCCCCCTGGGCATGATCGCCAGCCTGATCGGATTCATCCCCGGAATCGGCATCTATATCGCGCTGCTGTTGACGGCAGCCAACTGGCTGGGAATGCGTTTCTTCCTCATCCTCGACGACTGGTGCTACCGTCTGTTCCCCTACCCGCAGGTGCCGGAGTGGGGCAGCCCGATCCTGATCGTCTTTTACGCCGGGACCCTGGTCTTCATCTACCGGGAAAAACTGGCTTTGAGTCTGAAGATCACCTACCACCGGGTGAAAAACTCGCTCGCGTTCGCCCCTTGCCGGGTCCGTTTCGGGGCGGCCGGGGTCGCCCTGCTGATCTCCGCCGCTGCCCTCGCCCTTGGGTTCAAATCTGCCAGCAAACCGGAGATGATCATAACCTTCCTCGATCTCAGCTACCCGGCCCGGGGGATGGCGGCCATAGTCGAGGCCCCCAACGGCGATAATTTCCTGATCGACGGGGGGTTCGAGGGGATGTGGGGCTCCTATGCCAAGCGTTACGTCAACCAGGGGATGCGCGGGCTTTCGGAAGTCCTCCTGGCCAAGGGAATCATCTCCTTCGAGGGCGTGGTCAGCACCAATTTCGACAGCGCGCTGCTGGGCGGGCTCAATTTCATCGTCTCCTCCCCCGACTACCGGGTGAAAAAGCTCTATGTTTATATCCCCCCCGACCGCTTCGGGCCCCAGGACATCAACCTCTACCGTTTCCAGGAATGCCTGGCCCCGCGGGCCAGGAACCGGGCCGAGGCCCTCTACGCGCAGCTCATGCTCGGATACTGGTCGGATCCGAACTCGGTGATCGAGTTCCAGTCCCACTTCGAGGCCATCGAACGGGCAAAAATCACCGCCTTCGTCTCGGAACTGGCCCCGGAAACCCGGACCCTGGCCGAGAACGCCCTCAACGCCTTCGACGAGAAAAAGCAGCTCAACTACGAGGAACTGATCGAATCCATCCTCTCCACCTATGCCGGACTGGGAGACGAATTCGAACGGGAAAAGGCCGAGGAAATCGCGGCGCGCTGGAACATGCCGCTGCTGAAAACCGAGGATTACCGGGAACTGCTTTACGAGCTGCCCGCCCCGGTGGTCTGGTTCGTCTACCGGGAGGCCGGAGCCGTTTCCAGCCTGGAAGGGCTGGCGGCCTACCTGGACGATCTCCGGGCCCGCTTCGTCGACGCGGTCGGGGACAGCCAGGAGATTTACCGGGAAGACGAGAAGTTTCTCCAGTATCACCGCCTGATGTACTGGGCGCTGAAAAAAAACCTGGAACTCAGCCCCACTCACTACGGGCTGCACCTGATCAAGGAGCAGGAGGTGGGGGGCGCCGTGCTCAAGGCCGAGATCCTGGGTCCGCCCGAGGAACGCTTCCAGGGGCGTTACGTCAGCGATGCCAACTCCGCGGTCCTGCGTTTCCAGTACGGGGAGCATTCGGTCCTCATGACCAGCCTGATCAACCAGCAGGCCTCGGAGTGGCTGCTGGAGCTCAAGGACGGGATTGCCAGCACCGTTTACCAGATCCCCGAGTTCGGCCGGGGCGGGCGCTACGTCAACACGGAGCGAATGCTGGAGAGCGTCAATCCAGAAATCGCCGTCTTCCATTACAAAGGCGGCCGGTACGTAGACAAGCGCTACCAGGAGGTTTACGATCTGTGCCGGGCGAAAAACATCCGCACCCTGAACACCCCCGACGACGGGGCGGTGATCGTCAGGATCCGGCCCGACGGCTACCAGGCGGAGTCCATGCTGGGGGGCCAGATCGGGGAAGCCATCGAAGTCACGGACGAGAACGCCGCCCCGGCCCGGGAATCGGAACTGGGCGGGGGAATGTAAAATACGCCCGGGCTTAACGGGCCCGGGATTGAGCCAACCGGAAAAACCGGGAAACCAAAATTGCCTTCCTCGGGGAAGGCGGGAAACAAAAAGGAGAACGCCATGCGTTCAATCATCGCGTTGAGTCTGGTCGCGGTCTTCACCCTGGCCCTGGCCCTGCCGGTCTGGGCCGAGGTGGATGTCAACTCGGCCAGCCTGACCGAGCTCCAGGCCCTCAAGGGCGTGGGACCGAAAACCGCGGAAAAGATCGTGGCCGAGCGGGAAGCCAACGGCCCCTTCACTTCGCTGAGCAACCTGGCGACGCGGGTCAAGGGCATCGGCCCTAAGACCATCGCCAACTGGGAAGGGATGGCGGTCTGCACCCAGCCCGGGGTCGGCGGCGCCCAGGATTACGCGGAATAAATTCCCCAAACGGCTCCGCGGGGGGAATTGTCCCCCCGCGGAGTCATGCCGGAACCTCGGCGAAATGAGAAAACTTATTTTCAGCATCGGGTTTCTCCTGGCGGCATTCCTCCGCCCCGCCGCCGGCGCCGAGACCGGAGACCCGGGCCTACTTAAGGTTCATTTTCTCGACGTCCGGCAGGGAGACTCCACGATCATCCAGGCCCCGGGAGGGAAGACCATCCTGATCGACGGCGGACAGACCTCGACTTACCAGTCCCCCTTCGACGCGGGCAAAGAAGTGGTCCTGCCCTACCTGGAAAAACTGGGGATCAAGCACATCGACACCATCGTCTCCACCCATCCCGATTTCGATCATACCGGGGGACTGGTCCCGGTCCTGAGGAGTTCCCTCACGGTGGGGGAGATCATCGACTGCGGGATCCCGCACACCACCAAGGCCTACCAGGACTTCATCAAAGAGGCCGAGCGGCGCAAGATCAAGATTTTCGTCCCCGAAGGGGGGGAAATCCTGGACTGGGGACCGGGCGTCCGGGCCCAGATCCTCGGCCCCCAGGGCCCCCCGGAAAAAAGAATGCATCTCAATCTCAACAACAACTCGGTCGTGATCCGCCTGGAATACGGCGACGTCTCGTTTCTGCTGGTCGGGGATTGCGAGCACGAGCAGGAAGAGGTGATCGTCTCTTCCGGCGCCCCGATCCGGGCGACCGTTCTCAAGGCCGGCCATCACGGCTCCCGGACCGCCAGCGGGAGCGCTTTCTATTTTCTGGTTTCCCCCGAAACGGTCGTGATCTCGGCCGGGAAACGCAACAAGTTCGACCACCCCCACTGGGAAGCCTTGAAGCTCTTCCGGGAAACCGGGACCGCAATTCACCGGACCGACTACTCGGGGACCATAGTGATTTCCACCGACGGCAAGGAATACGAAGTCGGTTACGGTTACAATTAATCCAAGCCGGAGAACCAGATGAACCAGAGCATCCTCTTCCTGATCAGCGGAGTCTTTTTCCTGATTTTCCTGGCGGCCACCCTGGAGTTGAGCCGCCTGATCCGGAAGAAATCCGGGACCTGGGAAGGCCTGGAGGCCAAGGCGGACGACGAAACCTCCCCCCTGATGGAACTGGGGCAGCAGGCCACCGGACCGGGAACGGGCGGCGGCCAGGTGGCGCCCGTGGACGCCGAGGGCAACCTGATCCGGCTCGAACTCCCCAAGGCTCCGGAGATCGTCGACCGGATCATCACCCACACCGACTGGGACGGGATCGTCTCGGGAGCCATGCTCAAGCACTTCTCCCCCCTGGCGACCGTCACCGTCTCCACCCCGCGCAAGCTCCGGGTCGACCTGCGCAACCTGGCCCGCTCGGCGGACAAGCCGAGCCGGCTTTTCATCGCCGACCTGGGAATCGGGAGCGAGTTCCTTCCCGATATCGAAAACGCCCTGATCGATCTCAAGCGCGCCGGGACCAAGATTTACTGGTACGATCACCATCCCTGGAGCCCGCTCAGCATCGATACCGTCCGGCAGGACTGCGCTGACCTGATCGTGGACACCAAGCACCGCAACGCCGCCGAAATCGTCTTCGGGAGGATCATGCCCCGGGACGAGCATTCCGAGAGGCTGATGCGCTTCCTGCGCAACACCTCCACGGAGGCGGAAAAACCCTGGCGGGAGGGCTGGGAGTACCTGATCATGGCCACCCAGGCAGCGGGAACCTTCTCGGAAATCGAGGAGCTCATCGGAAAGCTCGCCGCCAACAGCCCCTTTTCGATGACCGATCGCTTCCGGATCAACCGGATGATCGAGGAAAAGAAAATCTACCGGCGGTTTGCCGAAGGCAAGCAGCGCGAGGAAACCACCGGCAAAGGCCTGCGTTTTCTGGTGGTGGACCTCCGGTCTTTCCGGACGGAGAGAGGGGACGGGGGCAAGCTCCGCCGGCGCTTCGACCGCCATACCCCCCCGGCCTCGATCGGACACGACATCGTCCAGTTCCATAAACCCGATTTCTACATCATGGTCCTGCGCAATGACCGCCTCAGCATCCGGGGGGGGATCGGCAACAAGTTCCGGGTCGATTCCCTGGGCGATCTGCGCAAGGTCAAGGGCAACCCGGTCCAGATCGCGGGACACGACTACGCCGCCGGGGTTTACCTTACCCTCTCCCTCAAGAGCAAGCTCCGGGGCCTCTGGAACTGGGGTCTTCCGGCCGAGGCCGAGGATTTCATCGCCGAGATCAAGACCCGGATCTGAGGAACCACCTCTTCATTCACATGTAGGCATGTAGGACATGTAGAAGGGTTCAGGGTTCAGGGTTCAGGGTTCAGAAAAACCAGTAACCTGTGATCCGTAATCCGTCGAAACGCAGGATACAGGAAACAGGAGACAGGAGTCAGGAGGCGCAAGCTTTTGCACCTGATTAACTCTGATTTCTCTGATTACCCCTCTCTCCACAGATTGTTTCTTGGCGTCTTGGCGTGAGAAAAGTAGGTTTTCTACATGTCCTACATGTGAATGCGGCGGCAGTTCCTTCAGCCTTCAGCCTGTAGTTCAATCTGTGGAAAAGAAATAATCCGCGGTAATCTGCGTAATCTTAGTTGCAGTAATTAATCTGAGAAAATCTGTGTAATCTGTGGAAAAAATAATCTGCGGTAATCTGCGTAATCTTAGTTTTGAGATGAGAAGAGCGATCATCATCGTCCTGGACAGCGCCGGCATCGGGGCCATGCCCGACGCCGCCCAATACGGCGACGCGGGCGCCGACACCATCGGCCACATCGCCGCAGGCTACCCGGGCCTGAAGCTCCCCGTTTTGCAAAAGCTGGGGCTAGGCAACATCGCCCGCCTGAAGGGGATCGCCCCGGCGGCGAGCCCGGCGGGGGCCTACGGGAAAATGGCGGAGAAATCCCAAGGCAAGGACACCACGGTGGGGCACTGGGAAATGGCGGGGGTGATCAAGGAAAAGCCCTTCCCCGTCTATCCCGACGGGTTTCCCCCCGACCTGATCGCCAAATTCGAGGGAGTGATCGGGCGCAAGACCCTGGGAAACAAGGCCGCTTCCGGAACCGCGATCATCGACGAGTTCGGGGGCGAGCACCTGCGCACGGGATTTCCGATCGTTTACACCTCGGCCGACTCGGTTTTCCAGATCGCCGCCCACGAAGGCGTCATCCCCCTGCCCAAGCTCTACCGTTTCTGCCACCTGGCCCGTCAGATCCTCCAGGGGAAACACGGGGTGGCCCGGGTGATCGCCCGCCCCTTCATCGGCAGCCCCGGCAACTTCTCCCGCACCCCGCACCGGCACGACTACTCCCTCCCTCCCCCAGAGCCGACGCTCCTGGACCTGCTGCTCCAGGAAGGACGCCGGACCTACGCGGTGGGCAAGATCGACGACATTTTTTCCCAGCGCGGGATCAGCAAGTTCAAGACCACCTCCAGCAACGACGACGGAATGACCAAGACCATCGAGGCCATGAAGAGGCCCGGGTTCAGCCTGATATTCACCAACCTGGTGGACTTCGACATGAAGTACGGGCACCGGCGCAAACTCAAGGAATACGCCCTGGCCCTGATCGAATTCGACCGGCGCCTCCCCGAAATCCTCGGCGCCCTGGCTCCCGAGGACATTCTCTTTCTCACCGCCGACCACGGCTGCGATCCCAGCCTCGAGCGGCACACCGACCATACCCGGGAATACGTCCCTCTCCTGGTAGCCGGCCCCCCGGTCAAGCCGGGCGTGAACCTGGGGATCCGGGAGACTTTCGCCGATCTCGGGCAGACCGTGGCCGAGTATGCCGGGATCCCGCCTTTGAAAAGCGGAACCAGCTTCCTGGCCCAGATCCTCAAATAAACACCTCTTTCACATGTAGACATGTAGGACATGTAGAAAATCAGGCTGAGGGCTGAAGACTGAAGGCTGAAGGAACTCACACCCCATACCCCATTACACGGATTACGGTTTACTGATTACGGATTACGTTTTTTGACTCCTGACTCCAGGCCCGATTACGATTACGATAACGATAACGAACGTACTGGAGGGAGAAATGATCATTGACCGCAACAAGGTCGCCGAGACCGTCAAATATCTTTCCGGCCGGGCCGGAATCGTCCCCGAGTTCGGGCTTATCCTCGGCAGCGGGCTGGGCGGGGTGGTGGACATGCTCGAGAACCCGACGACCGTTCCCTACCGGGAAATCCCGCACTTCCCGGTCTCCACGGTCAAGGGGCATCCGGGTACCCTCACCTTCGGGACTTACGCGGGCAAGACCGTGGTTACCCAGGTCGGCCGGGTCCACTACTACGAGGGGATCGGCTGGGAAAAGGTGATGTATCCCCTGTGGGTGATGAAAGCCCTAGGGGTGAAAAGCATCATCAACACCAACTCCGCCGGGGGAATCAACCCGGCTTTCGGCGGGGGCGACCTGATGCTGGTGACCGACCACATCAACCTGATGGGCTCCAATCCCCTGATCGGGCCCAACGACGACGAGATGGGCGCGCGTTTCCCCGACATGTCCAAGCCCTACGACGCCGATTTCAGCCGGGTTTTCCGGGAAGCCGCCCGGGCTCTGAAGATTCCCCTGCGCCAGGGCGTCCTGGTCGGGTTCTCGGGCCCGACTTACGAGACTAAGGCCGAGATCGCCATGGCCATGAAGCTGGGCGCCGACGCCGCCGGGATGTCCTCCATCCCCGAAGCCATCGTGGGCAACTACCTGGGGATGCGCTACGTCGGAATCACCTGCATTTCCAACCTGGTGAGCCCGACCCGGACCGAACCCCTGACCCACGAGGAGGTCACCGAGGCGGCCCATAAGGCCAGCGCGGACCTCACCCGCCTGATTGCCGAGTTCCTCCGTCGCCTTTAAGCATGGAGCAGAGGGCATAGAGTCCGGCTCCGGGGTTGTCGTAGCGCTTTTGCTTCAGCCCTGCTCCCGGACTGCGCGGGCAGGCGGAAGGAAGGGTTCAGGGTTCAGGGAAACCCGTAATCCGTGATCAGTAAACCGTAATCCGTCGCCTGAATTGGTGGGGATTCGCGGTTTCGAATTTCTGATTTCGAATTTATCTACATGTCCTACATGTCTACATGTGAATGAGTCGGCGGTTCCTTCAGCCTGTTTTTTCAGCGCCAAACCTCATACCCCAAACCTCACACCGAGTACGAGGACGAGGACAAAAAACAATCTGTGAAATCTGTGGGAAAAAATCGGTTTTAATTCCGTGGACGAGGCAAAGATGAAATTCAACGTTGCGGTGGATCGGATCGAGGACAACGCCCTAGCCGTCATCGAAGCGGAAGGAATCCCCGGAGTGATCGAGTGGCCGACGGCGCTCCTGCCGAAGGGAACCCGGGACGGGGACGTGCTGGTTTTTCGGATCGAGGCGGACCCGGCCGAGCGCGACCGGCGCCGGGAAGAGATCCGGCGGACCGTGGAGAGCCTCTCCCGGCGGAAAAAACCTCAAGGCGAATAAGCGATCCCGGCATAACCGACGAAATCGGCGGCGGGATGGACCCCGTAACTGTCGGCGTATTCGACGAGCTCGGCGCGCTTCATCCCCTCCGCCCGGGCAAACTCGAGGGCGGCGGCCGCCCCCCCGGCCGAGCAGGCGGAACGATTTTTCCGGGCGTGCCGGAGGGCGCCTTCGCCGTCCATCTCCAGCAGGGCCCGGACGAAGGCGAGGTCGTTTTGCCGGCTCCAATCCCGCCCTTCCTTCCCTCCCCCGGCCGGGGAAAATCCGTAGCCGGGACCGTAGTGGGTAAGATCGGTGGACCCGGCCACCGCCAGGTTCCGGCCCAAACCGGCGGCGGCATCCCGCAGCGCCCGGCCCAGGCCCAGAGAGGACTCGTCGGGAGCAGCCCGGAGCCAGAGCGCCCGGGCCCGGGGGAAAAGATGCCTGACTAGAGGCAATTGGATCTCCACGGTGTTGTCGGGTTCGAGATCGGCCTGGAGCGGGATTTTCTCCCCCAGTGCCTCCAGGAGTTCCCGGTCCGCCTCCAGGATCCCCAGCGGGGTGGAGTAACCGTCCTCGGGGGCGGCCAGGACGCCGTCCCCGGGGCGCAGGTGCCCTCCCACCACGGCTACGGTCTCCGCGGGCCTCAAGAGCCTGAGCGCCGCCAGAGCCGTCCGGCCCGAGAAAGCCCAGCCGGCGTGGGGGACGATAACGGCGGCGGCCTCGCTCCGGCGGGCCGGAAGACCGACGAAAAACGCTTCGATTTCTTTTGCCGTTTGCTTCTCCCCCGCCGGATACCACCCGGGCGGAAGGCATCTCTCCCTCGTGCTCATCTTTTCCCCCTGGTTATCGGGATCTCCTCGAAGAGGCGATTGAGGAGAAACTGCCCCTCTTCTTTCCAGACGGGTGCGACCTCGCCGGAGAAATCCCCGGCCGCTTCGTAGCGGGGCGGGATGACGGAGGTTCCGGCCGCGTCGATGTAGCCCCATTTTCCGAAAATTTTGACCCGGGCCAGGCCGTCCCGGAAAGGCCCGGCCTCATCGTAGAGGGCGTCGATCGCCCCCCGGCCCCGGTTATCGACGTATCCCCACTTTCCTCCCCGCATCTCGTGAAAAATTTCGTCGAAGCTCCGCTCCATGTTGATCGCGGCCCGCCCGCCGGAAAATCCCGCCGCGTACCCGAGCACGGGAGGGAAGACATAATTCCCCCGGCGGTCGATATAGCCCCACTTGCCGGACTCGTTGACCGGGGCCAGGCCCTCGGAAAAAGGCTCGGCCCAGTCGTAGCGGGGCTCGATCCGGTCCCGGCCGGAAGCGTCGATAAAACCCCACTTGCCCTCGCGGGAGCGGCGGACGGGAGCAAGCCCGGAGGAAAAGTCCCCGGCCGAGTTAAACTCCGGCCGGATCGCGTAGCGGCCCCGCGGCTCGATGTAGCCCCAGTTTTCCCCTTCCCGGACCCGGGCCAGCCCCTGGAAAAATCCTCCCGCCAGGCTCCAGCGGGGCCGGATCACGAGTTTTCCCTTAAGGTCGATAAACCCCCAGCGCGCGCCGACATAGCCGGCGGGGACGACCGGGGCCAACCCGGAGGAAAAGGAAAAAGCCTGCAAGTACCGGAACCCGATGACCTGGCCCCCGGCGGGGTCGATGTAGCCGTAAAGATGCCGCCCGGGGCGCAGGAGGGATTTTTTCTCCACCAGGGCCCGGTCCTCGTAAAAGGGAAAAGCGTGGTGGAACCGGGGCCGGATGCGGAAACTCCCCGATCCGTCCACGTATCCGTATTTTTTCCCCGCCGCGACCGGGAGCAGAGTCCCGACCATCAGCCTTCCTCCCCCGGGAGCTTTTTGCCGGCCGGCTTCGGAGCCAGCATCTCCAGGATCTCTTCCTGGCGACGTTCCAGCCTCTCCAGCGTCAAGCGCGCTTCGGAGATGAAATCCACCGCCCGAAAGCCGACTTTGACCGCCACGGTCGCCACCAACCCGGTCAGGACGAGAAAAAGCACCAGGACAATCTCGATCAGCATGATCGTCTCCTCCTTGCGTTATCCCCCCGGCCCCGTTATTTTGACTCAGGGTTTAGTACCCAGCATAGGGCATAGAGTAAAAAAACGTAATCCGTGATCAGTAAACCGTAATCCGTGTAATGGGGTATGGGGCGGTTTTTCTACATGCCCTACATGTCTACATGTGAATAAGGCGGCGGTTCCTTCAGCCTTCAGCCTGCGTTATTATGATTTTACCATGAAAATCCTCCTGATCCGCCCCAGCTTCGACTTTCCGGTCGGCGAGCACGAGCGCTTCACCTACAACCGGGCCTGGACCCCGCTCTCCCTGGCCCTCTGCGCCTCGCTCCTGCGCCGGGAGGAAAACGAGGTCAGGCTCCTGGACGCCCACCGGGCCCGGCTCCCGATCCCGAAGACGGCCGCGGCGGCCGCCGGGGCCGATTTGGTCCTGGTCACCTCCTCTCCGATCGACCGCTGGGAATGCCCCAACCTCGATCTCGCCCCGGTCGCGGCGCTGGTCCGCTCCTTGCGGGCGGCCGGCCTCTCCACGGCCCTGTGCGGGGTTCACGGCACCGTTCTCCCCCAAGTGGTGATGGAGATGACCGGGGCCGATATCCTGATCCGGGGAGAGCCGGAAAGCGCGCTGGGGGCGCTGCGGGCGGAAGGCCCGGAGACCCCGGGGGTGATCTTCCGGGGGCGGAGATCTTCCCGCCCGGAGGGAACCCGCCCGCCGGTGGACCTCGCCTCCCTCCCCTTCCCGGCCTACGACCTGCTCCCGCTCCGGGGCTACCGCCACCTCTTCCTGGGCGGGCCGGCCGTGGTCCTGGAGGGTTCGCGGGGCTGCCCGGCGGCCTGCGCCGTCTGCCTCAAGGCCATGTACGGCCCTCTCTACCGGGCCAAGCCGGGAGAAATGATCTTCGCGGAAGCCCAGCGCGCCTCCCAAGACCTGGGGGCCAGGGCGGCCATCTTTATCGACCTGGACTTCTGCCTCAACCGGCCCGGGGTCGAGGAGTTCTGCCGCCGAGCCCTGCAGGCGAAGCTCCGGCTCGACTGGTGCTGCACCGCCCATCCCGGCTCGACCGACCGGAAGTTGCTTAAGCTGATGGGGAAGGCGGGCTGCCGCCTGATTCACTACGGGTTCGAGTCGGCCTCCCCCCGGGTGCTGGAACTCCTGGGCCGCCGGGCCTCCTGCCGAAAACCCCGGCAGGTTCTGGAGGAAACCCGGGCCGCCGGGATCGCCTCCCTGGGTTTTTTCATGTTCGGGGCCTTCGACGAAACCGGCCCGGAAAGGGAGGCCACCCTGCGGATGGCGCTCGAGCTCCCGCTCGATCTGGCCTCCTTCCACATCTGCCAGCCCCTCCCCGGGACGGCGGCGGGGAAGGCGCTCCCAAAGGAAAGAAGCGAACTCTTCCCCGCCGTCTTCCCGGGCCAGGACCGGACCGGACTCGAGCGCTTTACCGCGGCGGCCTTCATCAGATTGATGAAGGATTCTAGCCCCAGCG
>CAZIEA010000013.1:18815-23537 GCA_964538495.1 uncultured bacterium
TTCTATCTGCGCCCCGCCCGCGTCCCCCGCCTGGCCCGCCTGGCCGGGAGAGGCGGATTCGGAGCCGTCTCCCTCCTGCGCTCCTTGATCCGGGGTTAAAGGATAGGGTTCAGGGTTCAGGGTTCAGGGTTCAGGGCGTAGTCCACAGACTACATACCCTACATGCCTACATGTGAACAGTACACGTGAACAGGGACTTCGGGACCGGGAATCGGTTATACTCTTAAGTTTTCTCCCCACCGCCACCAGGAGGATCGGGAAATGAGAACGAGATTGTTTACCCGCGCCAACTCTCTTTATCTCGCGGCGGCCCTGGCCGGATGCCTGGCGCTCGCCTCCACCGCGGCGGCCTCCAGCGCCGCCGACGGACCGCTCAAGGAGGCCAATGCCGCCTACCGGGCGGCGGAGAAGGCTTTTTTCGCCGGGAAAACCGAGGAAGCCGCCTCCGAGATCTCTCGAACCCGGGAATTGCTCGCTCAAGCCGAAGCCGCCGACCCCGCCCACGCCCAGATCGCCTCTCTCCAGAGCAAAACCGGGAAACTGGCCGAGAAAATTGCCCAAAAATCGGCTGCCGCCCCGGCGCCGGTGTCCGCCGGCAAAACCGTCCCGGCCGCCCCAGGGGCGGCCTTGCCGGGAGGAACGGCCACGCTACTGCGGGAAATCGACCGGAACCTGGAACGGGCCGAGCGGGCCCTGGACGACGGCCTGAGCCGCGGAAGCGCCGAGGAGCGCGAAAAGGCCGCCCGCTTCCATCTTCAGCAGGCCCGGGACTCCTTCGCAACCCTCCAGCAGCGGCACGGCGCCAAGATCGCCCCCGACAACCCCGAGGTCAAAGAGCGCCGGGACCGGATGACCGCCTGCGCGCAACGGATCGAAGAATTCGCCCGGGAGCAAGCAAGCATGCAACAGGCCGCCGCCGGCGCCGCCGCGGCGGCCGAGACCGCTTCCGCCCCCTGGCTCGCCCGGCTGGCGCCTTATGTAGCCGCCCCCAGCCAGGCGGGCCACGATGAGACCCGCTACCTGATCCCCTCGGCCACCATGGATGGGGAGGAAATGCGCGAGAGAATCAGGATCTACGCCGAAGCTTCCCAGGCCGACCGGGAATACCGGGCGGCCGGCCTGGAAGCCAAGACCCCGGAACTGGTCCAAATCGAGCAGGAACTCGCCGACAGCCTTGCCTCTTTCCGAGAGTCGATGCGCCAGTACGGCGAGAGGGAATTCGAGGAAATCCGTAGACGACTGGAAGAGACGGCATCTTTCCTGGAAGCCCAGACAACCAAGGCCAAAGCCGGGGAGGATTTCGCCTTTCTCCAGGCCGACATCCTCCCCGAACTGCGCCGCCGGATCGAACGGGGAGAAGTTTTTCTCTCCCCCGGGGACAACCGGCTTACCCGGTCCCAGGCCCGAGTGGCGGAACTGGAAAAAGCCGACGGAGAACTGCGGCGGCAGCGCGTGGCCGAGACCCGGCTGCGCCCGGAGCTCTACTCCGGATCCGACCGGGATGCGGTAGCGAAAAAAAGCGCCGAGATCGTGGCGAAAGCCCGACCCGGAGCGAAGATCCTGCGCACGGCGATAGTCTCCCCGGGCTGGAAGGAAGAATCCGTGGTCGAATACACCGACACCACCCAAAGCGCGCTGCGCTACCGCGTCACCCAAAGCCTGACCGTCGAAGTGGCGGCCGGGGAAAAGGGCGAAGCGCTCCTCCATACCCTTGACATCAGCCGCGACCGCAAAAGTGACGGCGCCTGGGGGGAACTCTACGGGCATATCATGTATTCCCGCCCCATCCTGGAGGAAAATGTCCTCAAGTGACCGGGCCGGGGGGGGCAAGTTGCCCGGCTTAAGCTTCTTCATGCCCGCTTACAACGACGCTTCCTCCCTGCGCCGGAGCGTGCCTGAGGCCCTAGCCTTTCTCCCGCAAGCGGCGGAGCGCTACGAGCTCATCGTCGTGCTCGACGCGCGCTCAGCCGACGGGTCCCGGGAATACCTGCGGGAGGAGGCCGCCCGGGAGTCGGCCTTGCGGGTGGTCGAACAGCTCCAAACGGAGCCGGGCTACGGGCGGGCCTTGGCCCTGGGCTGGGCAACCGCCTGTTTCCCTTATGTTTTCTACACCGACGCCGACGGGCAGTACTCTCTGGAGGACTTCCCCGTCTTCGCCGAGCTGATCAGGGACGCCGATCTCGTGGCGGGCTTCCGAAAAAAACGCTACGATCCCTGCGCCCGCCGGGCCACGGGGGCGGCCTACAACTTCCTCGCCCGGCGGCTCCTGGATCTCGGGGTCAGGGACATCGACTGCAGCTTCAAGCTGATCCGGAAAGACGCCCTGGCCCGGATGAGTTTCACCTGCGTAAGCGGCGCGGCCGAGGCGGAACTCTTTCTCCAGTCGCGCGGCCTGGGGCTACGGGTCCGCCAGGTCCCCGTCCGCCACCTCGCGCGGGCCGCCGGAAAATCGGCCTTCTCCCGGGGGCCCTGGGCTCTTCCGGAAACCGCCAATATCCGCCTGGTCTGGCGCGAACTCTTAAGTTTGCGGCGCGGGCGCAAAACCGTAATCCGTAACCAGTGATCCGTAATCCGGTGGAACCTGGGAGACAGGAGACAGGAGACAGGAGACAGGAGTCAGGAGCGCAATTTCACCGCAGAGATCACAGAGAAAAATCTTCAGGCCACAGAGAAAACTTTTTTCTTACCATGAAGATCATGAAGAAAATCTGGGTAATCTATGGACAATAAAATCTGAGTTAATCTGTGAAATCTGTGGACAAACTTTAATCTGCGGTAATCTACGTAATCTTAGTTTATATTCGCGCGGATTCGCGGTTAATCCGCGTAATCTTAGTTTCTTAGTCGGCCGAGCGGAGGACATAGTTTGCGCATAGCGTTCGTCTTCAACCCGTTCAAGTACAAGCTCCACGAGGAGAACCTGAGGATCGTCCAGAAGTACTTCGGGCTCTTCCCGCCGCTCTCGCTGGCCTGGTGCGCCGCCATCGCGGAAAAGCACGGGCACGAGGCGATCATCGTGGACGCCAGGACCCTGGGGCTGAGCATGGAGGAGACCCTCTCCGAGCTGCGCCGGTTCCGGCCCGAGGTCCTCGGCTTCATGATGAGCACCTACATGTTCCGGGAGACCCTGGACTGGATCCGCTACCTGAAGACGGGGCTGGGGGGCGAAATCCCGGTCGTGGTCGGGGGCTATAACCTCCGGGTCTATCCCCGGGAATCGTTGGCCGCGCCCGAGATCGACTTCGGTTGCGTGGAGCAGGCCTATTTCACCCTGCCGGCCCTGCTGGAAGAACTGGCCGGAAACCGCTCCTTCGAGCGGGTCCCGGGGCTGGTCTACAAGAAAAACGCTGAAATCATCGTCACCCCCCACCCCCAGAAGATCGTCTTCGACGACTTCCCCAACCCGGCCCGGCACCTGCTGCCCAACCATCTCTACGCCGAGTTCCCCACCGAACGCAAGAATTTCACCGTGATGATAACCAGCCTCGGCTGCCCGATGCACTGCACTTTCTGCGAAGCCGGACAGACCGCCTACAACCCCCGCTCGCCGGAAAGAGTCCTCGACGAGATGCAGGAGTGCTACGAGAAATACGGAGTCCGGGAAATCGACATCTTCGACTACGAGTTCCCCCGCCTGCGGCCCCGGACTCGGGCCATCTGCGAGGGGATCATCTCCCGGGGCCTCGACATCACCTGGGCCTGCCGCTCCCGGATCGACTCGGTGGACGAGGAACTCCTGGATCTGATGCACCGGGCCGGCTGCCGCCGGATTTACTACGGGATCGAGTCGGGCCTACAGGAGATGCTGGACAAGGTGCGCAAGGACATCACTCTCCAGGAGGTCAGGAAAACCATCCGGGCGACCCAGGAGCGGGGCATCCGCCCCCTGGGATTCTTCCTGATCGGGCTGCCCGGGGAAACGGTCCGGACCGTCAAGGCCACGGTTAAATTCGCCAAGTCCCTCGACCTCGACTACGTCCAGTTCAGCAAGCTCACGGCCAAGCCCCTAACCCGGATGTGGGCGGAAATGAAGGACCAGACCGGATACGATTACTGGCGCGAATATATCCTGGGCAACGCCGAGGAGCAGGTCCTGCCCCGGCCTTGGACGGATTTGAGCAATGAGGAATTGGACCGGCTGGCCCGCTGGGCTTACGTCAGCTATCACTCCCGCCCCTCGTTCCTGCTCAAGTCCGTACTCCAAGTCAAATCCTGGGACGAGTTCAAGCGCAAGTTTCTGGCCTTCCGGGACATGGTCTTGAGACAGGAGAAAGTCTCCCGCAAGGACGAGGAGTTCGAGGCTTACCCCGAGGCCCGGCCGCGGTTCACCTCGAGATACCAGAAGTCGGCCCGGCTGCCCCACTAAAACCGGGAGTCAGGAGTCGGAAAAAACCGTAATCCGTGATCAGTAATCCGTAATCCGTGTAATGGGGTATGGGGTGTGGGGTGTGAGTTCCTTCAGCCTGATGAAATTGGCGAATAAAAGCCTCTCGGTGCTGGTGCTGGCGTTTTTTCTGGCGCTCTATTTTGTCTCGGCCCTGCCTGTCCTCTTCCGGGACGGTTTTCACCACTACGTCTACTTGGCCGAAGCTTTTTCGCGGGGGCGGCTCGACCTGCGCCTGCCTTCCCGGGACGCCCACGATTTTTCCGACTCCTTCGACGATATCGCCTTCCACGGCAACCGGTTTTCCCTCGGGCTCCCCCCCGCCCCCGCCCTTTTTC
>CAZIEA010000014.1:0-22876 GCA_964538495.1 uncultured bacterium
CCACAGATTTCACAGATTTTACCTTCATGTTCTTCATGATCTTCATGGTGAAAAAAACAGGCTGAAGGCTGAAGGAACTGCCACCGCATTCACATGTAGGCATGTAGGACATGTAGATAAAATCGAAATTCGAATGACGAAATTCGAAACCGCAAAACCTAAAAGCGAGTTTGGAAAATTCGAATTTGGGGTTTGATTCGAATTTCTGCGGCTCGAGTTTCGAATTTATTTCAGCCCAGACCCCATACCTCACGCCCTACACCCCATCCCCCATAAAGTGGAAAAAAAGATAAAGGTTACGCTGGAGCTCAACGGGCCGCTCAAGCTTCCCCCGTCCGGCCGAACGGTGGAGGGGAATTTCACCCCTCCCGTGAAGGCGTCTGAGGTGATTTCGGCCTTGCTCGGTTATGCTCCCGGGCAGAGCCGGTTCCTCCTGGTCACCCGGGGCGGGGAATCCCTGGGGCTTGACCGCGATCTGGAAGAAGACTCTACTCTCCGGGTTTTTCTGCGCCTGGGCGGCGGTTGAGCGGCGATGAATCTCCTGGCGATAATGGCCAGCCCCCGGAGCCGGGGCAGCAGCGCCCGCCTGCTGGCGGCTTTCGCGGCGGGATTCAGGGCAGGAGGGGGGACCTGCCGCCGCCTGGAAACGGCCCGGTTGGAGATCGCGCCCTGCCGGGAATGCCTGGCCTGCGCCGGGAGCGGCGACTGCGTCATTTCCGACGGGATGGTCCCGGTCGAGCAGGCACTCGCGCGGGCCGCCGCCCTGGTGGTGGCTTCTCCGGTTTTTTTCTGCGGCTTTCCTTCCCAGTTCAAGGCCCTGATCGACCGTTCCCAGGCCGCTTGGGAACGGCCTCCCCGGGAGGGAAAACTCCGGCCCGCTTGGGCGATTCTGGTCGGGGCCGTTGCCGGGGAGAGGCAATTCGAGGGGATGCTGCTCACCTTGAAATATTTTTTTCGCTCGCACGGTTTTTTCCCGGCCGGCCGGGACCTCCTGCGGATTCCCGACGGTCAAGCCGGAGTCTGGCCGAGCGCGGAGCAGATTTCCCGGGTCCGGGCCTCGGGCCGCGCCCTGGCCGCCGTGGCGGGAGAGAGATGAAGGGAGTGATTTATCTCGATTACAACGCCAGCGCCCCTATCCGGGCGGAAGTCGCGGCGGAAATGGCCCGGGTCCTGGAAGCCGGGCCCGGAAATGCTTCCTCGTTGCACTCCCGGGGCCGAAACGCCCGGGAACTGATCGAGTCGGCGCGGTCCCGTCTGGCCGGCGTCCTGGGGGTTTCCGCCTCCGAGATCGTATTTACGGGGGGCGGGTCCGAAGCCGACAACCTTGCCCTCCGGGGCGCCGCCCGGGTCCGGGGCGGGGGGCATCTGGTTACCACCGCGATCGAACACCCCGCGGTTCTGGCCGTCTGTCGCGCCCTGGAGGAAGACGGATTCGGCCTGACCGTGGTTCGGCCGGATACCCGGGGGATAGTGGAGCCCGCCGCGATCGCCGCCGCCCTGCGCCCGGAGACCTTGCTGATCTCGGTGATGGCGGCCAACAACGAGACCGGCTCGCTTCAGCCTCTGGGCGAAATCGCCAAGCTCCTGGAGGGGAGGGGGATCCTTTTTCACAGCGATGCCATCCAGGCCCTGGGGAAGATCCCTTTCCGCCCCGGTTTTCTCGACCTGGCGGCTTTCTCCGCTCACAAGCTCGGCGGCCCCCAGGGGGTAGGGGCGCTTTATCTGCGGGCCGGGACCCGTCTCCGGCCCCTGATTTACGGGGGAGGACAGGAGCGCTCCTTGCGGGCCGGGACCGAAAATGTTGCCGGGATTGTCGGCTTCGCCCTGGCCGCCGAACTGGCCGCCGCCGAGCTCGACGATTACACCCGCCGCCTCGACGCCCTGCGCGATCTTTTCGAAAGCAAGATCATGGCGGCCGTGGCAGGGACCATTCGCCACGGTCAGGCCGGACTTCGCCTCCCCAATACCTCCAACCTCTCTTTCCCGGGAACGGAAGGGGAAGCGGTGGTCCTGGGGCTGGACGCCCGCCTGGTGGCGGCTTCGACCGGCTCGGCCTGTTCCTCGGGAAAGATCGAAGCCTCCCACGTTCTTACGGCCATGGGAGTCCCCCCGGCGCAAGGGCGCTCGGCGGTGCGCTTTTCCCTCGGCCCCGGCAACACCGAAGAGGAGATCGCCGAGGCCGCCTCGGCGGTGATCGAAGTCGTGCTTTTCCTGCGCCGCCGGGCCTGAAGCCGCCTCCCGCCGGTTTTCAGTGGGGAAAGACCAGTTTCCTGGTTTCGAGTCCCGGTACGGAAGCGAGGCTTTTTTTCAGCTTCTCCGCCCCCGCTTCGTCGTCAATCAGTTCCAGGACGACCAGGCCGGAGGGAGAGCAGGACCCGTCCGGGGCTCCGTGCAAGCCCAGCCGGGTGCGGATCAGGCAGCCGTGTTCGGTCAGGACTTCCTGCATCCGCCCCGCCGAGGCCGTTCGGTCGGCCACGTGAACGATCAGGATGATGTGTTTTTCCATGATCTCCTCCCCGGCCGGCTGATTCCGGCCGATTGTCTGCGGTAATTTGCCCAGACTCCTTTCTATATGTTACCTTATTATGATTGCTGTTCGATGATTCTCTTCCACCTTGTCTGGGCAACACTTGGAATGTTGAAGCGCCGTTTCACCACAGAGCGCACAGAGGCAACAGAGAGCACAGAGAATTACATATTTTAGCCGTCGGATTTGAGAAGCCTTTGGCACCACATACCTGAAGGTAAAAGCGGACGAATGGGGAAAGGGAGCAATCGGCAGAGGAGGAAGAGCATGAAAAGAGCGCTGATGACGGTCCTGGCGGTTTTCTTGGTCGGGGCGTGGGCCGGCTCGGGGTCGGGGCAGCAGGCTCAAGCCGACTGGGAAGAAATTTCCGCCGACTACGAGCAAGGGAAGGATCTTTTTTACAAGAAGGACTACGGCAAGGCCAAGAGCAAATTCGAGTCGGTGCTCCGGGAACGGCCGGACGACCGGGGGGCCAATCAGTACCTGGGCAGGATCTACCTGATCCAGAAAAACTACAGCCGGGCGATCAAGCACTTGGAAGACTGCCTCAAGCAGACCACGGGCAGTTACCGCCGCGCCCCGCTGAATTTCCTGGCCGAGGCATACGAGGGGTCCGGAAATAACCGCAAGGCTCTCTCCACCTGGCAGGAATACCTGAAGTACGTGGATTCCGGGAGCGACTATGAAGCCAAGGCCAAGGAAAGGATCCGGGCCTTGGGCGGGACGGTGCCGGGCGAATAAGCGCCTCCCGGCGGCGGGGCGCGGGATTCGAAAATGGAATTTACTCCCGAGATGGAGAAAATGCTCCTTGATTCCGGGGTGGCCGTGGTCGCTACCGCCTCTCCGGAAGGGGTACCCAACGCTGCCCTGAAAAGCGTGATCTCGGTTTCCCGGGAGGAGGGGACCATCGGTTTTCTCGATCTTTTTGACGGGAAGACCGCCCGGAACCTGAAGGTCAACTCCAACTTGAGCCTTTCGGTGTTCAACCTGCACGAATATACCGGCTATCAATTCATCGGGATGGCCCGGATCGCCCGAGAAGGGAATATCTGTCCGGAGACCCTGGGGAAGTGGCGGAAAAAACGCTGGCGGCTGATCAGCCAGCGGATTCAGAGAAATGTTCGCCAGGGCTTTTCCGGAGGCGGATCCGAGGCAGATCTTCCCGCCCCCCGGGCCCTGATCAGCCTGAAAGTGGAGAACATACATCCGCTGTGAACGGCCAAGACGCCCGGCTCAAAATCATCGCCGCCGAAATCGAGAAAGCGGTCCGGAAACGCCGCCGGGAGCTCTATTCCCCCCGGGCCCTGGCCTATATCGAGAACCCGGTCAATCTCGGGGTCGTGGAAGGCGCCAACGGCTTCGGTCTTCACCGGGGTCTTTGCGGGGATACCATGAAGATCTATCTCCGCCTGGAGGCGGGGACGATCCGGGAAGCGAAGTTCCAGACCGACGGTTGCGAGGCCACCGTGGCCGCCGGGGGCGCGGTTATCGATCTTTGCCGGGAAAAGACCCTGGCCGAGGCTCTGGCGATCTCCCCGGCCGCGGTCCTGGAGAGTTTAGGGAATTTTCCCGCCGACCATGTTCACTGCGCCATCCTCGCCGCCAACTCCCTGATGAACGCGCTGGCCAACTACCTGATCCTCAACGGGTGATCCCCCGCCGTGAATTCCCCCGCCGGCCTGATCGATTGCCACGCTCATCTCGACGAACTGAACGACGCGGATTGCGCTCTCCGTTCGGCGGCCGCGGCTGGGGTGATCGGGGTGGTAGGGGTCGGGACCGACTTTGCCTCCTCCGGCCGCATCCTGGAAATCGCCGCCGGTTCTCCGCCGCTGCCGGTTTATCCCGCCGTGGGGCTTTATCCGGACAAGGTCGCTTCCGGGGAGATTCCCCGGGTTCTTGAGTTGATTGCCGCCTCCCGCTCCCGGATCCGGGCCCTGGGGGAAATCGGTTTGGATTACTGGATCCCTTCCCTGCGCAAGAAGTCCCCGAACCGCTCCGAGGTCAAGGCCCTTCAAAAGGAGGCCTTTCGGCTCCAACTGGAGGCCGCGGTTCGGGCAAAACTTCCGGTTATCGTGCACAGCCGCGGCGCCTGGGCCGATTCCCTTCAGATGGTCCGGGAATCCCGGGTGGAGAAAGCCCTCTTTCACTGGTTCAGCGGTCCCCTCGACGTCCTGGCGGGGATACTGGAATCCGGCTATCTGGTTTCGGCCCCTCCGGCTTCGGTCGCCAGCCCGCCCCTGCGCGAGGTTCTCCACGCCGCGCCGATCGAGCGGATCGTGCTCGAGACCGACTGCCCGGTGCCCCGGAGGGAAGGGGACGAGTTCATTCCCACCGCCCCGGCCGACCTTAAACGCAGCTTGGCCGCCCTGGCCGCGCTCAAGGGCATGCCGGAGGAGGAAACGGCCCGGATCACCACCAGCAACGCCCTGGCCTTCTTTGGGCTGGGCGGATCTGCATGAAAAAGGTTTTTCCTATTCTCGGGCTTATTCTGCTGGCGGCCGTCTTCCGTTTCCCCGAATTGACCCGGACCGGGCTCTGGCTTGACGAGGGGGTTTCGGTCTCCCGGGCGGCGGCCGCCCCGGCCGTGATCTTATCCGGTTACCCGGGCGATCCCAGCCCCCCGCTTTATTATCTCCTGCTCAAGCTCTGGACGGGGGCGGCCGGGACCGCCGAAGCCGCCTTGCGTTTTCCGTCTCTGCTGGCCGGGACGGCCTCGGTCATCCTGATTTACCTGCTCGGGAGGCGGATTTTCGGCCCCGCCGGGGCTCTTTTCTCCGGGGTCCTGGCGGCCCTCTCGCCCCTGCAAATATACTTTTCCACCGAGGCGAGGATGTATGAGGCGATTTTTTTCTTTTCGCTTCTTTCCATGTGGTTTTTCCTCGATCTCCTGGAAGGCAAGGGGCGCGGCTCCGCCCTCGGCTACCTGGCCGCCACCGGGGCGCTGCTTTATTTGCATAACTTCGCTTTTTCCGTCCCCCTTCTGCAGAATCTTTACGCCGGGTTATTCTTCCTGCGCCCGGAAGGGCGCCGGAAATTCCGCCCCCTCCTCTGGTTGGCTCTCCAGGGCGTCCTGTTCGGGTTGTTTCTGCCTTGGTTGGGGGTGATCCTGAGCCAAGTCCGCGCCCTGCGCGGTTCTTACTGGACCCCGCCTTTCGCCCCGGGGGACCTGCTCAACACCTTGAACCTTTACGCGGGGAGCGGTCCGCTGGCGGCGGCGCTTTCTTCGCTCGCGGTCCTGGGACTGGCCCGCCCGGGCGGCCGGCCCGGGCTGTTGGGTTTGTGGCTGGCGGTTCCGGTGCTTGCCCCGATCGCGGTTTCCCTCTGGCTGATGCCGGTCTATGTCGTCCGGATCACCATCCCCGCCCAGGGCGCGTTTCTTCTCCTGGTCGGGGCCGGGTTCGGCCGGCTTCCCCGCGGCCGGACCCCGGTCATGCTCGGGACGGCTTTTCTCCTCTCTCCCGTCCTGATCTCCTACTATCGGTCCGAAGTCCGCCAGCCCCTGCGGGCGGTATCCCTCTGGCTGGAGGGGAATCCCGCCCCGGGGACGGTCCTGGTGTCCCCGCCCTGGTATCGTCTGGTGCTCGGAGAGTATTACGGAGCGGGAAAAGACCGTGAAGTGATCCGTTTCCGGCGGCCGGCCCCCGGCGCCTGGGCCTGGAAGCTGGAGGAAAACCTGCGTGACCGTCCGGGCTGGCTGGCGGATTGCCAGGATTCGTTGACCGAGGCGGAGATTGAGGAGATCATAAAAACGTATCCCGGATTCCGGGCCGAAAGAATTTTTCCCTATTTCAATTTCCAGGCCGGCCGCCCGGGCCGGATTGTTCTTTACCGCCTGGACGCCGAAAGGCGAAGAAGCAGATGAAAACAATCCTGATCAAGGGGGCCCGGGAGCACAACCTCAAGGGCTTCGATCTCGAGATTCCCCGCGAGAAGCTGGTGGTGGTCACCGGGCTTTCCGGCTCGGGCAAGAGTTCGCTGGCTTTCGACACCATCTACGCCGAGGGACAGCGCCGCTACGTGGAAAGCCTCTCCGCTTACGCCCGGCAGTTTCTGGACCAGATGCAGAAGCCGCGGGTGGACCTGATCGAGGGGCTTTCCCCGGCCATCGCCATCGAGCAGCGCAAGGCCGCCTCCAATCCCCGCTCCACCGTGGGGACGGTCACGGAAATCTACGACTACCTGCGGCTGCTTTACGCCCGGGCCGGGACGCCACATTGCCCTTCCTGCGGCCGGGAGATCTCGCGCCAGACCGTCCAGGAGATCGTGGACGCGATCCTAGCCTTCCCGGAGGGGACAAGGTTCGAGATCTTGGCGCCCTTGGTCCAGGGCCGCAAAGGCGAACATCGCAGCCTGCTGGAGGGAATCTCCCGGCAGGGGTTCGTCCGGGTCCTGGTGGACGGGGAAGTCCGTTCCCTGGAGGAGGAAATCTCCCTGGACCGGAACCGCGCCCACACGATCTCGGCGGTCGTCGGCCGCCTGGAGGCGAAAGCGGGGATGGAAAAGGACCGCCTCACCGACGCGGTCGAGACTGCCCTCAAGATCGGGGGAGGGTGGATCGCGGCCCGCCTGGGAGGGGAAAAACCGTCTGAATTGCTTTTCAGCGAGAAATTCGCCTGCCCCGACTGCCGGACCGGATTCGAGGAGCTTTCCCCCCGCTCGTTCTCCTTCAACAGCCCCCACGGGGCCTGCCCGGTTTGCTCCGGACTGGGGACCAGGATGGAGGTCGACCCCGCCCTGGTGGTGCCCGACCCCTCCAAGTCGATCCTGGAAGGGGCGCTCGCTCCGGTGGCTTCCCCCATCACCAACCGCCGGCGGCGCTGGCAGCGGGCGGCCATGGGCTATTTCCTGACCCAGCTGGAAGCGGTGGCCCGGGAGTACGGCTTTACCCTGGAGACCCCGTTCAAGGAACTTTCGGCCCGCCAGAAACAGGCCGTTCTTTATGGGACCGGCCAGAAGGCGGTGGAGGTGGAATGGCGCCGGCGGGGGAGCTATTCCCGCACCCGGACCGCCTTCGAGGGAGTGGTCAGGAACCTGGAAAGGCGCTATCGCGAGACCGAATCCGACTATGTCCGCGAGGAGATTTCCCGCAACTACATCACCCTGACCCGCTGCAACGCCTGCGGCGGGGCCCGTCTCAAACCGCAAAGCCTGGCCGTCAAGGTGGGGGAGCTCTCGATCATGGAATTAAGCGCGCTCTCGGTCGCGGAGGCGTCGGATTTCGTTTCCCGGCTCAAGTTCCGGGGGATCAAGCGCGCGGTGGCCGCGGAAGTAGTCAAGGAGGTGGCGGAGCGCTTGAGTTTTCTGGAAAACGTCGGGCTTGGTTATCTCAGCCTGGACCGTTCCGCCGGCTCGCTCTCCGGCGGAGAAGCCCAGAGGATCCGGCTGGCCACCCAGATCGGTTCGGGCCTGACCGGGGTGCTTTACGTCCTGGACGAGCCCTCGATCGGATTGCACCAGCGGGACAACGAAAAGCTGATCGCCACCCTCCGGCGTCTGCGCGACGCCGGCAACACCGTGATCGTGGTGGAGCACGACGAGGCCACCATCCGCGCCGCCGATTTCATCGTCGATCTCGGTCCCGGGGCCGGCGCGGAGGGGGGAGAACTGGTGGCCGCCGGCCCCCTGGACCGGATTCTGGCCGCTCCGGGATCCCTGACCGGGAGCTACCTCCGGGGGGAGACGGTAATCCCGGTCCCCGCCGCCCGCCGGCGGCCTGCCGGTTTCCTCGAGATCGGGGGGGCGAGCGGGCACAATCTGAAAAACCTCGATGTCGCTTTCCCGCTGGGAATCTTCTCCTGCGTGACCGGGGTTTCCGGCTCGGGCAAGTCCACCCTGGTCGAGGAGACCCTGAGCCGGGCCCTGCATCGGCATTTCCACGATTCCCGGGATGTCCCCGAGCCTTATCGAACGCTGCGGGGACTGGAACTGGTGGACAAGGTAATTGTGATCGACCAGTCCCCGATCGGGCGCACCCCTCGCTCCAACCCGGCCACCTACACCGGGGTTTTCGCCCCCATCCGCGAACTCTTCGCCCAGCTTCCCCTCTCCCGGATGCGAGGCTACACCCCGGGCCGCTTCAGCTTCAATGTCCGGGGGGGGCGCTGCGAAAACTGCGAAGGCGACGGGCTGATCCGGATCGAGATGCACTTTCTCCCCGATGTTTACGTCAATTGCGAAACCTGCGGCGGCTCCCGCTACAACCGCGAAACCCTCCAAGCTCTTTACAAGGGGAAAAACATCGCCCAGGTCCTGGACATGTCCGTGGTTGAGGCCTTGGATTTCTTCGAGAATGTCCCCCGGTTGGCCGCCCGCCTCCGGACCCTGCTTGACGTCGGGCTCGGCTACATCCGGCTCGGGCAAGCCGCCACCACCCTTTCCGGGGGCGAGGCCCAGCGGATCAAGCTCTCGCGCGAGTTGGGCAAGAGGGAAACCGGCCGGACGGTTTATATCCTGGATGAGCCCACCACGGGCCTGCATTTCGCGGATATCGACCGTCTGCTCAAGGTCATCCACCGTCTGACCGACGGGGGTAACACCGTGGTCATGATCGAGCACAATCTCGACGTCATCAAAAACGCCGACTGGGTGATCGACCTCGGTCCGGAAGGCGGTCCCGGCGGGGGGGAAGTGGTGGCCCAGGGAACCCCGGAAGAAGTGGCGGCGGTTTCGCGCTCCCACACCGGCCTTTTCCTCCGCCGCGTCCTCTCCAGCAAAGGGCAGAGGGCATAGAGCATAGGGTCCGAAAACCAGGATACAGGAAACAGGAATCAGGATTCAGGAGTCGCGAAAACCAGTTAGCAGTAAGCAGTCGCCTGGGACGTCGTAGCGCAGGGCTTCAGCCCTGCTCCCGGCCTGAGGCATGCGGTTTGAGGCTTGGCGCCGGGGTCGCGTGAAACCTGGCGCTATGCCGCACGCCCCACGCCTCGAGTACGAGTACGATAAGCTGTGAAATCTGTGGAAGAAAAATGGGAGGGGGGCCGGGCCAACAATTTCGACGCCTGCCGGGACGCTTTCATGCGCTACCTGCGCCTGGAAAAGAATTCCTCCGAGCATACCCTCTCGGCTTACTCGACCGACCTCGGGCAGTTTCAGTCTTTTCTGGAGGAAGCGGGGGGGGCGGTCCGCCTGCGCAAGGTCACTCACGTCACGATCCGGGCTTTCATGGCCCGGCTTCAGGGGGAGGGCGTGGGCAAAAGTTCCCTGGCCCGGAAGGTTTCGGCCCTGCGCTCCTTTTTCCGCTATCTTCAGCGGGAAGGGGCGGTGGAGGCCAATCCCGCCCGGCTGGTGTCCCTGCCGCGGCGGGGAAAGAAACTCCCGGTCTTTCTCGACCGGGCGGAGATCGAAGCCTTGCTGGCGGCCCCCGACCCCGACACTTTCGCGGGCCGTCGCGACCGGGCGATTCTCGAGGTTCTCTACAGCACCGGGATGCGGGTCGCGGCCCTGGTCGGGATCAATCTCGGCGACCTTGACCTGCTCGGGGAGGTGGTCAAGGTGCGGGAAAAACGGAAAAAGGAGAGGCTTTGCCCCCTGGGCCGTCCGGCCTTGGCGGCGCTGCAGGCCTACCTCGAGCTGCATCCCCTCCGGGGGCCGGGCGACGCCGCCCGGGCGCTTTTCCTGAACCGTTCCGGGAAAAGGCTTTCCGTGCGCTGGGTCCAGTTCATGCTCGACCGGAACGTGCTCAAGGCGGGGATCGCCAAGAAAGTTTCCCCTCATTCCCTGCGCCACAGTTTCGCCACCCATCTGCTCGATGCCGGCGCCGACCTGCGCAGCGTCCAGGAACTGCTCGGCCACGCCTCCCTGACCACCACCCAGGTTTATACCCACGTCTCCCCCGGACGGCTCAAGAAGGTTTACGAGGCCGCCCATCCCCGCGCCTGAAGCGGGCGGGGAGGGAGAAAACAATTGCTTTTCGGCGGTCGGGAGGTCCAAAATTCTTTCTTTAACGGCGAGCAATCTTCAGAACCGGGAGGTGAAAATGAAGAAGCTCATGACGGGAATCATGGTTTGTCTGCTCACGGCCGCGGTCCTGGGCTGCGGGGGCGGTGGCAAGTACGCTGAGGCCCAAAAGCTTATCGGCGAGCAGACCGGCGCCATGGAGAAGTTTACCGCGGCCATGGACAAGGCCGCTTCGGCCGACCAGGCGGCCGCGGCGCTCAATGCGTTGGCGGCGGCGATGGAAAAAATGGGTCCGAAAATGTCCGAGCTTTCCCAAAAGTATCCCGAGCTCAAGGATCAGCAGGCGCCGCCGGAAGAGATCAAGGCTTCCATGGAAAAGCTGGAAAAAGCCGCGATGGGATTCATGGGCGCCCTGATGAAGGCCGCTCAGCAGTTCGGCGAAGATCCCAAGGTGGCGGAAGCCCAGGCCCGGCTGCAGAAGGCGATGCAGGCCGGCCAGTAAGACAACCGCAAGAATAGGAATAAGGAGAAAAGGATGAGAAAGTTCGCTTTGACGGCGATGACGTTGTTGGCGGTCCTGGTCTTGGTTCCGGTCGTGGCCGAGGCCGCCGACCTCTCCGAGGTCAAGGACATGCTGGGGCAGCTCAGTTCCGCGATGGAGACTTTCACCGCCGCGGTGGACAAGGCGGCCAGTTCCGCGGAGGTGATCGGGGCGATCGATACTTTCAGCGCCGTGATGCAGGGGCTTGGCCCCAAGATGCAGGCCCTGGAAGAAAAGTATCCCGAACTCAAGAGTGACGAACCTCCGGCCGAGCTGGCCGAACCGGCCGCCCGCCTGGAAAAAGCCGGAGAGGGTCTGGTCGGGGCGATGATGAAGATCATGACCGCTTACGGGCAGGATCCTCAGGTGTCGGCCGCCCTGGAAAAACTGGGGGGGGCCATGGCCCCGGCCTCAGGCTCCGAGGAAGTCGTGGTCGAGGAAGTGGAAGTCGAGACCGCGAACTGAACCCGGGATTTCGGGAAGGGAAAATCCCCCCCGGCGGCCGCCGGGGGGGATTTTTTTATAAGGGATCAGGAAACCTGGAGGCGCCGGGAAAGGGCTTCGGTTTCGGTCTGCTCGAAGATCGCCGCCAGCGCCGCCGTCGCGTCGATCCTCTCTTCCTCGTTCAAGCCTTCCCGGAGGGTGTAGCGCACCATCACGGCTGGACCCTTGGGCGGGGAGATTTTCGTGAGCATCTGCCCGTCTCCCTGGTAACCGGGCGCCCGGCAGGAGCAGATTACCGCCCCGGAGGGGTCCAGCCAGGCTTCCAGGCAGTCGAGCTTGATCTCCCGGCGGCAGATCTCGAAGATCTCGGCCAGGGCGATCTCGTGGTGAGGGGCCGCGATGGCCTGGGCTACATAGCGGGCGAGGGCGTTGAGCACGGAATTGCGCTGTCGCCGGATGAAAATCCTCCCCAGGGCCTGGGGCCGGAGGTAACCGGCCCACCAAGTGATCATGAGCAGGGTGCCGCCCATGATCACTCCCGGCACCCAGCCCCAGGGCGAGTTTTCCGGGAGGGCCTGGCTCAGGTAGGCGGCTCCCGCCAGGATCAGGGTCACCCCGTAGATGATCAGGGTGACCCGGCGCACGGAAAAGCCTTTTTCCAGCAGGCGGTGGTGGGTGTGGTACTTGTCCCCGGCGAAGATCGGCACCCCGCGCACGAAGCGTCGGGCCATCGAGACCAGGGTTTCGAAGATCGGGAAACTCAGGGCCAGCAGCGGCCCCAGGATGATGACGGCGGTCTTGCCCTTGTAGGTGCCCATCAGGGTGACGACGGCCAGGGTGTAGCCGATGAACATGCTCCCGGTGTCCCCGAGGAAGATGCTGGCGGGGGGGAAGTTGAACAGGAGAAAGGCCGCCAGGCATCCCGCCAGGATCACGGTGGAAAAGATGAGCAGGAGGCTGGCGGAGGAAATCCCCAGAGCGAACAGGGCCAGGGCGGCGATCAAGGCTACCCCGGTGGCCAGCCCGTCGAGCCCGTCGATCAGGTTGAAGGCGTTGATCAAGCCCACGATCCAGACGATGGTGACCAGGACCCCGAGATCGGGATTGAGCGCGACCGGCCCGACGAAAGGCAGGTAGAACGCCTCCAGCACGTAGCCGGAAGCGCAGATGAAGATTGCGACTCCCAGTTGGGCCAGCAGCTTCACCCGGGCCCGCATCCCCCAGAGGTCGTCGAAAAATCCCACGATCAGAATCGCGATTCCACCGATGGAGAGGACCAGGAAACTGTGGAAGAACAGGCCCCGGTCGCCCGCGAAATTGAGCAGCGGGTTGAGCCAGGCCGGGCTGATCCGGGCCAGGACTTTCCAGAAGCGCACGATCAGGGAACCGGCCAGGGCCAGGCCGAGATAGAGAACGACGGCCGGGCCCGCCACCGCCAGCCCGCCCAGGAGGGGGATTTTTTTCCGGGAGACCCGGCGGTAGCCGCCCTGGTCCACTGCCCCGATCTTGAGAGCCAGGCGCTTGACCAGCGGGGTCAGAATGGCGGTCAGCGCCGCCCCGGTCAAGAAAAGCCCGAGCAGGGGAAAAGGGTTACGCAGGTATTGAGGCAGGGACGTCATTATCGGGGGCCGTTTCGACCGAATCTTGCGTCAGGGGGATGGGGAATGCCGAAAAGAGTCTCATTTTCAATAGTTTGATGGCGACTGGAGGTTATAATAATCTTTCATGTCAAAATTTCAATACGGATGACCGGGTTCCGGAATGGATTTCTCCTGCTCGGGGAATTTCCTATCGGGGGATCCGGACGGGAAAATGGCCGCGTCTTCTGAACGCATAAAATGGGCATGGTGGTTCCTGGTCTGCCTTTGCGCCCTGGCCACTCTGCCCGGGATGATGTCGGGGAACTTCCTGCCCAAGTCGGCTTGGGCGGCTCTCTCCGCCGGGATTGGACTGATTTTTCTCTCCCGTTCCCAAAGCCCCGTCCGGGTCACCGCCCTCGGACTGGCCTGGACGGCCTACCTGGTCTGGTCGCTTCTTTCCTTGTTCTGGGCTCCTTCTCCCCAGGCCGGCTTTGAGCGCTGGTTGATGTTTCTCGTCCCTACCTTGGCCTATCTGCTGGCCGCCCGCACGCGTTTCTGGGAAGCCGACGCTTTTTGGCTGGCTTTTTCGATTTTGGCCGGGCTGATCGCCCTGATCGGGATCGGGCAATATTCGATTCCCGATTTTTTCCTCGATTCCTGGTTTCAGGGCACCGCCGTTCCCCGGGCCACCATGGGGCAGCGCAACTACGCCGGGATGTATTTCATGATTACCCTGCCGTTTCAATTGGCGGCTTGGTACCGGATGCGGGGGGCGAAATCCGTCGTGCCCCTGGCCGCCTTTATCCTTTCACTGATTTTCCTGATCGTATCCCGCACCCGGGGGGCCTGGCTGGGCACCGGGGCCGGGCTTGCTTTTGCCGTTCTGGGCGGCGGGGCGCGAAAACCGTTTGGGAAACGGCGACGGACCCTGGCACTTTTGCTTATGGGCCTGTTCGCTCTCGGGGCCGGATTTCTGGCCCTGCGCCCGTCTTCATCGGTCAGGGAAGGGCTGGGGTGGAAGAACCGGATGGAGACTACCGTCGAATCCATCTTCAGCTTCCAACAGCGCCTCGAATATTGGAAGCCTTGCCTGGGGATCACTCCGGTTGTCCAGGGGGCCGGGTTCGGGAACTTCCCGGTCCTGGCCAGTCCCTTCAACCCGGACCGGACGGTCAAAACCCTGAACTGGGAGGTTCACAACGATTACCTCCAGGCTTTTGTCGACCTGGGCTCGGTCGGGTTGGGTTTATTTTTGCTTTTCTGCGGCCTGCTTGTCCGGGCCGCCTGGCGACGGAGGCATGACGGTCTGGGGCTGGCCGCGGGTTGGGCCGTGGTCGGGTTGCTGGCGATGCAGTTCACCACTTTCACTTCCGAGGTCATGAGCGCTTTGCTGTGGATGGCGGGGGTGATCGCGATCCTGAACTTCCCCGCGCGCGAAAAGCCCGTGTTCAGTCTCCGGGTTCCCCCGGGAGCGGTGCGCGCGGGTCTGGTTCTGGCCGGGGTCGTGCTCCTGGCGGTCGCGGCCGCGGCGGGGCTGGCCATCCGGGGGGATTACGCCCTCAGAGAAACGCTGGCCAGGGGCGGCGAAGCCCTGGACCTGAAGGAACTGCTGGCGGCGGAAAAGGACCCGGCCCGGGCGCAAAAGCTGGCCTCGGCCTGGGCTTCGGCCCGGGGAAAAGTCTCGGACCGGATGGAGGAGTTGCGGCGGGACTATCTCCCCCTGATGTGGTATGACGCCAACATGCGCCACATCTACCTGCACCAGATGACGGAACTGGCCTTCCGCCTGGAGTCGCCCTATCAGGCGGACTGGTTGAGCCGGTTGGCGCTGGAGCTGCACCCCGCCGACCGTTCCGCCCTGGGGATGCTGGCCTTCAACGCCCTCCGGGAAGGCAGGATGGAAGAGGCGGAAAGCCTCCTGCGCCGGGGAGTGGAGACCTTCGGGACCGACCCTTATTTTCCTTTTTTCGCCGAAAACCTGGCTAATCTCGCCGAAGCCCTCGGGCGATCCGAGGAAGCCGGCGACCTCCGACGCCGCTTGGAGGAATACCGAGTTCCGGTTCCGGACGACCCGTTTCCGCTTGACCGTTCCGCCGTGGCGGAACCCCTTTTGGAATTTACCTGGAAGAGCGGTTCCCGGGAAGTCCGAGACGATTTCTATCTTTGGGAAGTCGGGAAGAAAGAGCCGGAATACCCCGCTCTGTCGGGTTTGCGGGGCAACCGGGCGGCGCCCCCGTGTCACCTTGCTCCCGGACGAGTCTATTTTTGGCGGATCGTGAGCCGGGGGCGGTTCGGAGATGAGCGAGGCCCGATCTGGTGTTTTCGGCTGCTTCCCGCCGCCGCGGATCGTTGAGCTTTGGAGACAACCCGCCGCTGGGGCCGGGCGATATTTTGACAGGGAGGAGGCTATCGTATATATTCATAACTCACTTCCGTTTTGCGTGGGTTAGTCGGCAACTGTTGCCCGCTTGCTTAAGTGTATTCGGCACAACGAGGCCGGACGGGATTGAATCCCGGTGTTCGCCGGTGGTTGCGGCTGGCGATACTCGACCGGGAAGGCGGATTGAAGCGTGCTCTCGGGAGGAGAACAGGATGAACGATCTCAGAATTATTGAGCTGCTGTATCGGCATAAGCTCCGGCTGCTGGTTGTTATTTTGGCGGTGGGTATTCTTGTCTCTCTGATTACGCTCCTGATCCCCAATACCTACAGCTCCACCGCCGTGGTTAGCGTGCAAAAGCCGCAAGTCACGATTACCGGAGAAGTCCCGCCGCTTAACGTGGAAACACTCCAGGCGCTGGTCGCTTCCACCCGGGTCAAATGGGAACTTTTCCAGAAGCTGACGAAGGAGGGGATCATCGGGAGCGAAATCGACTTTCCCCGTTTCCAGAAGATGATCACCACCGCGGTAGAGCGCGATCAGAGCCGGGAACGGCTGCTCTTGCCGATGGTCAAGTTGACGGCGACTACCAGGGATCCGGAGCTTTCCATGGCTATCGCCAATCTCTGGACGGCGGTCGTTTTCGAGCAGACCAGGCGCATATATCAAAGCGGGGTTGATGACTTAAGTCTTTTTACTACGAATATTTATGAAAAGGTAAATAAGGCGCTGCTTGAGAGCGAGGAATTATATACCGAGAAGCTGCTGCAATCCAATCTCACGGTAAATCAAATAGTATTGCAGAAAAATAAAGCCCTGTACACCCGCCTTTCGGAAGAGACTCTCAATCTGCGCGATGAGGCCGCCACCCGGCGGGCGCTTCTGGAAAAGAAAAAAGCCGTCCTCGCCGAGCAGGAGATTGACGGGGAGTGGATCGGAGAGGTCTACTCCCGACAGCGCGAGACGGATCCGGCTTATGAGCCGCCGGACGTTTCCCCCCTGGTAGAGCGGATCATTAGGACAATCCGCAGCCTGGATAAAAATGAACGGGCCCTGGCCGAGTTTGAAGAGAAGAGCCAGATAGATTACAAGCACATGATGGTGCAGATCAAAAGCAACGAGATCTCAGACATATCCCAGAGTATCTTATCCGATCGGACCCAGCTTTCCGGCGCCGTACCGACGTACGCCAAATTGAAAGAGGAATTGGCGACCATTTCCCCCAAGACCGTTCTGCTTAAGGCGATCGGAGATGACAAGTTCTGGGAAGATTTTCTTCAGGAACAGCCGTCCAAGCTCGGCCAGATCTCCGGGATGAAAACCGAGGAGAGCAACCCGACTTACCAGGAAACGGAAAAGGAACTGGTGCGTCTTTCGGGAGAGATCATAGGCTTGGGCACCAAGATCAAGGATGGGGAAGGAGAACTGGAGAAACTGCGGCGGGAGATCAGTGAATTGCGCCGGGACATCGCCCCCCTGGAAACCAAGCGGAACGCCCTGCTGAGCTCCATCAAGAAGGATAGGGAACTCCTGGCTCATTATCTGAACGCTTACAATCAGGGCCGCCAGGATTATGAAACCGGGGAGCGGGAACTGGGCGAGATCGAAGTTAAACTGGCGCTGCGGCAGGAGAAGCTGGGCCGGCTGGAGAAAGAGATCGTCGAATTGGAAAAGAGCGTCTATATCGGCGAGAACGAGATTGCCCGCCGGCGGCGGGACGTCGACAACCTAATCCAGGTCCGCGCTTCCCTGGCGGCTAAAGCCGAGGAAGTCGCCCTGCTCAAGGTTTCGATGGAGAATATTTCGCGCAGCGGAGTGATTCTCCTTTATCCGGCCCAGGCCGATCCCGTCAAAGTCGGCCCCCCGCGAACCCGGATTGTCCTGGTATCGGTTCTGCTGGGGCTCGTTCTGTTTTCGTTTCTGCTGGTGGTGAAAACGGTGCTGGAAGGGAACCAAGCGGGACAAAAAACAGTTTCCGGTTAAGAACCTGGCCCGGAGGAAGGAACTGGCCGCAGTCGTGACACAGCCCCGGATCCGGGATAAAAAGGAGCGGAATGATGAATGTCTTGAAGATAGCAGCCGTCTGCAGGCCATCCGGCGCACTTTTCGTTTTTTTCATGATATTGCTGGGGTGCGGCGGCATTGCTTGTTCCCGGACCCCGGAAGAGCCGAGCTGGTTTCAGGCAACCTCCTCGGGAGAAACTTTGGACGGGGCACGGCTGACGGCAATCATCCGGCAAACCGATTCCCTTTTCGATCTGTACGACATGAAGCGGGAATATATCCTGCGGGGGGGGGATTCGCCGGAAATAATGCAAGAACTGGACCGGCGGCGCGATCAATTGGCGGCAACCATTGAACGTTTCTCCGCCATCCCCGGGAAGCTGGATTTTCTGGGCTGGGATATCAGAAAAGTTGCCGGGAACAGATACCGCATTTCCTGCTATTTCGTGGTTGTCGGCAAGATGGATCGGGACTGGATATTGAAGCTCATGGCCAAGGTGGACGAGAAACACGCCCACTTGCTGCCCCCGGAAAATCAAGTGGACGGGCGGATGAGGTGGCAGGTTTATCCCAAAACCTCCACCTGGGACCCCGGTGAACATAAAATTATAGCGGAAATAGTCGAACTCCAGCCTATCCCCTACGATATCTTCGCCCGGTTCTTCCTCTGGCCGGAAGACACCTATCAGGATGCATTTTCCTACGGTTGGTTCGCGGATCCGGATTCAGCGGCCGATTAGTCCCGCGAGAATAAGTGCTTCATGATAGCCGGCATCCGGGATTTTGGCGTTACCCTGGGAGGACAGGTCGGGAAGATAGGAATCGGGTTGATCACCCAGAGCATCCTGGCTTGGAGCCTGGGCCCGGCCGACTGCGGCTCCCTGGCGGTCTGCCTGGTCTTCGCGACGACCCTGCACATAGTTTTCGCGGTTTCCTGCGATACCGCCGCGGTTTATTTTGTCTCGTCCCGGAAGTTCAGCCTTTCTGAAGGCATAATCTACACGCTGCTTTACGGCGCGCTCACTTCGCTGGCGGCGATCGCGGTCGGCTGGATGCTGCTCCGGCTTCCGCTGAAGTTTTTCAGCCAGGCATCTCCGGAGTATTTTCGCCTGGCCCTTGTTTTCGTTCCCTTCTCCCTGCTGAATGAAGTGCTCCCCCAGCTCTTCACCGCGATCCGACAGTTCAAGCTTTTCTCTCTGCTCACCGTCGGTCGGTCCGGGCTCCAGCTGGTCTTCACCGTGATCCTGGTGTTGATCGCGGGAGAAGGGGTCCGGGGAGCGCTCTGGGCGTCGATCCTGACCGCCGCCGTGACCGTGCTGATCTCCCTGGTTATCTTCGTCTGGAAGTTCGGCGTCCGCTGGGTGACCCCGACCGGAGAAAAGTTGTGGGCCATGTTCCTGTTCGCGCTGCGCTATTACTCGGGCAAGCTCAGCAACAAGATGAACCTGGAGATCGCCCCCGTGATGCTGGCGTTCTTCGCCACCCGGGCTGAGATCGGCTGGTACGCCCTGGCCGCCCGGATCACCCAGCTGGTGGAGATGATTCCGGAGACGATGAGCACAGTTCTCTTTCCCCGGGTGGCCGGGGACCGGGAGGGGCGGATCCGGCTGGTGGCACGCTCCGCCCGGGTGACCGGGATCGTCTGCGGGGTGATCCTGCTGGCGCTGGCGGTTGTGGCGAGGCCGTTAGTCGCCGTGGTTTTCTCCCCGGCCTTTCTCCCGGCCGTCCCTTTCATCCGGATTCTCTCCGCCGGCTTGGTCCTGCGGTGTATGGCCAAGGTGCTGGTCCCGTTTCTGATCGGGATCGACCACCCTGGACAGGCATCTCTGGCGGTGATCGCCGGGGCGGTCGCCAACCTGGGGGTGATCTGGCTGCTCCTCCCCCGGGTGGGGGTGATCGGGGCGCCCTGGAGTATGGCGGCGAGCTACTTCGTCAGTTCGATCTTCCTGCTGGCCAGTTTCAGCCGCTTTAGCGGATTGACCTGGGCGGAGATATTCTCCTTCCGCCGGGCTGACTGGATGGAAGTGGAGAAACTGGTGCTGAAATATCGGCAGAGGGGGCCCGCCCCGAGAATATGAAGAGGCCGGACCGCAATCTTTTTTTGGTAACTCTGGGAACGGTTGTTCTGGGGATAGACTATTTTACCAACCTGGTCCCCGGCCTTCCGGATTTTCTCAGCCTGAACCGGATTGTCTTCCTGGCGGTCTTCCTGATTGACCTCCTTTTCTACTCCGGGAAGTATTTACGCTCCCTCCGGATGTACCTGTTCTGCGCGCTGATCCTCCTGGGCTGTCTGCCTTTCCTGATCTTCGGGGGGGGGGGCGAAGAGCAGAGCCCCTTCTCCCCGACGCTTAAGCTGCTGGGGATATTCGCATATCTGATGTTTTATTACGCCAACTGCGCGGATGAGGTAACCGCCGGACGGATCAGCACCGTCCTCTTCCTCACTTCGAGCCTGATCGCCGTTTACGTTACGGGGATCGAGCTGGGCCTCTTTGGTTACAAGACGGACAGCTGGCGGGGGGCGGTTCAGTACACCAGCGCCTCGGGGATCTTCGACCCTAACATCCTCACCCTGAACTTCTTGCCGGTCTTTGCCTTCGGTCCCCTGATTAGGTTCAGGCTGAAAAACATTTCCGGGAAGATGAGCAATTTCCTGGTGGTGTTGTATATATGTTTCTGCTTCGCAGCCTTCTTCCACCTCAATACCCGTTCCGGGAGTCTGGCGGTGGCCGTGACCCTGATCGCCTCTCTGGCGTTCCGTTTCATCATCGTGCCCCGAGAGGAAAGGGGAGGGCGCCTGAGCGCGGCCCTGTTTTTTGCGGTGGTTATCGCCGCCCTGGTTTATGTGCAGTCCCAGTACAATGTTCTCGGTTCCACGCTGGCGATTTTCGGGGAGACCCATCTGGACACGGACACGTCTTTTGCCGTGCGGATAGACGCCTACCGGTACCTCCGCGACAGCCTGCTCCGCTCGCCCAGCCTGTTCGGGGATAGTTACCGGGCTTTCTGGGAAGTGACCGAGTGGGTGGGAAAGGAGCCTCACTGTGTTTTTGTGGATATATACATCAAGGGCGGATTGCTCTACCTGGGAATTTACCTGTATCTTTACGGAAAGGGGCTGCTCGCAAGCTTCCGGAGGATATGGACCGTTCGGGAAACCGCCCTGCGGAGCTGTTTCGCCGGCTTCTTCTGTTTCCTGGTCGGCTTCCTGCCCCTGGCCATCACGCTCAGCATCGATGGCGACAAACTGCCCTGGGCGATCATCGGCTGTGTCTTCGGCCTGGCGGCTCGCGTCCGGTCCGGTCCGGCCGGGGGCGAACCGGGGCGGCTGACCCTTCCCCGTATTTCTGGGGGAGCCTCTTGCGGCGGCAGGGGTGGAGGAACGGATTAGCGAAAAATCGGCGTTGCGGCGCCCGCGAGGCGGGAATGGCTTGTCGCTCCCGACTGAAGCGGGATTGACCGGGATTCATTGAACCTGAATGAAGGATTAGGGATCCCGGCGGAAAGAACGAAGGTCAAGATCAAAGCGGGAAAATTGAGAGAGATCAAACAAATGCTGATGGCATTGGGATATTTCTGACCGGGGAGCCGGAGGGAGACCTTCCCGGTCCCGCATCAGAGGACGGGATTGATCCCGAACCTTCTTATCAGCTCAACTGATTTTTTCAAGGGCATCGGCCGCCGGTCGGCGGTATGGTACCGGTCCCGATAGAGGGAAACGCAAGTCTTCCAGGAACGGGTGTCCAGCCCGGAGAAACGCAGAAGCCGGGCCAAAAACATCAGCCAGACGACGAGGACCAGGCATCCGGGGCAGAGCAGTTTCTTGATGATGAAGGAGTTCAGGTAGTTGTTCAGGGTTCGGTCCCGGTCGGGCATTCTGGTAAAGTTGCTGGGGGAGTGCACCACGCGCACCGAATTCGTGTACCAGACCCGGCAGCCCATACTCCAGGCTCGGAATGAAGCGTACCTTTCTTCCTGCTCGAAGAACAATTTGTGAGGGTAGAGGCGGCCGCCGGCGAAGGCGCTTCTTCTTATGAAATGGCTGGCGCCGATGAAATAGAGAACATCCCCCACCGTCCGGGGGGCCGTCCCCCGGGGAAAGATTCCGTACTGATAGGCATTGTCCTGGGTATTGTAGATTTCGGTGGCAACGATGGCGATATCCGGACGTGTTGACATAAGCTCTTCCACCCTGTTGAAACAGTCGGGCCGGTCATCGATCCAGGCGTCGTCATCGATGAAATAAACAATTTCGCCGGCGGAGTTTTCAAAACCGACGTTTCTGGCTCCGGCCACGCCCAGGTTCTTCTCCATAAAGACATACTTCAGAGGGAAGGATTTCTCGCGGGCCAGCCGTTCCACGGTTCCCCGGGTGCCGTCTTCGGAGTTGTTGTCGACGATGACAAATTCGCACTCGGTTTCCTGGCGGAGGCATGAAAGGATGGTCTTTTTCAGTTCGTCCTTTCGATTGCGTGTTATGATGACAATTGAGATCATATTTCTTCTCTTCAGGGCCGGGCCAAAGACGCTTCGGCCATAATAGTGATGTATTCTAGAGCAGGATCAATCCGAGGTCACTATATCAATCAAGCGAGATCTGAAGCCGGATGAGAAAGTCTTGCCGGGAGTGTTTCTCCGCGGGGCCGCGGTGGGCGAGAGCTTGCTTCGCCCTCGTCTTTGCCGTGTTGTTTCTCATCTATCTCCCCTCCTTTGCCACCCCCCCCCACGTGGATTACTGGGAGGCGTTTTACCGTTTCCAGTTCCTTGAGACGCTCTCTCCGGTCCAGCGGTTGATTGCCGTCGCCAACCACGACCCCTGGCGTGACGGGACCTTTCGCCCCTTCTCCTACCTGCTCCTGTATCTGGAGCAGGCGGCGTTTGGCACCCGGTTCGCCTGGAGCCACGCCGTCAACTTCCTGCTCTATGGTCTCTCCGTGGGCCTGCTTTACCGCCTGGCGGTTCGCCTGGGGCTGGAGCCACTCCCGGCGGCGGCGTCCCTCGGGGTCTGCGCGGTCCTCTTCAGCCACTCCGGGATACTCACCCTACCTTTCCACCAGTTCATTATTGCCGGTTTCTCCTCGTTTCTCGGCGGGTTCATTGCCTATCTGCGCTGGCTGGAGACCGGGAGGAGGCGTTTTGTAATCTTCGCCGGGTTTTTGTTTCTGTTCGGGATGTTCAGCTATGAGAGCTTCATCTTCTGGCCTCCCGCGGTTGTCCTCCTCCGCCGGGGACGGCCGAGGGAGGCCGTCCCCACTCAGAGGCCCCGGCGGTACGACCTGATTCTTCTAGCGGCGGTTTACCTGGTTTACCTGGCAGTGTTCCGGCTAAGCCGGGCGGCGCCGGGGGGAGCGGGAACCTGGCCGGAGGTCTCTGCCGGCCAGGTCGGGTTGTCCCTGGCCGCAGTATTTTTCAACCTTTTCTACAACGGGGTGCTGGTTAATCTTTCCCCGTTTCTTGCCCTGCCCTGCCGATTCGGGGACTGGACGGAGATGGGAGGGG
>CAZIEA010000015.1:0-10773 GCA_964538495.1 uncultured bacterium
CCCGCGCCGCGGCCGAAAAGGCGGTCGTCCGCCTGGCCGGCGAGCTGCTCGAGGTCCAGGCCGCCCGCACCGTCCTGCCCGGGCACGCCTTTTCCCCGGACGGCGCCTGGCAGACCGAGTTCGAGGCCGCCTTCCCCTTCGAGGAAACCCCGGACCAGGTCCGGGCGCTTTCCGAGATCAAGAAAGATATGCGCTCGACCAAGCCCATGGACCGCCTGATCTGCGGCGACGTCGGTTACGGCAAGACCGAGGTCGCCGTCCGGGCGGCCTTCAAGGCGGCTCTGGACGGTAAGCAGACGGCGGTCCTGGTCCCGACCACGGTCCTGGCCCAGCAGCATTTCCGCACTTTTCGCGAAAGGATGGCGGATTACCCGGTCCGGGTCGAGGTTGTCTCCCGCCTGCAGAAGCCCGCTTGTTCCCGCCGGGTCATCGCCGGGATGAAGGCGGGAGCGGTGGACATCGTGATCGGGACTCACCGGCTACTGCAGAAGGACGTCGCTTTCCGTGACTTGGGGCTGGTGGTGATCGATGAGGAACAGCGTTTCGGGGTGCGGCACAAGGAAAAATTCAAGCGCCTGCGCGCCCTGGTCGATGTTTTGACCATGACCGCCACCCCGATCCCGCGCACCCTCTACCTGGCTCTGACCGGGGCCCGGGACCTTTCCAGCATTGCCACCGCCCCCCGGGACCGGTTGGCGGTCCGTACCGTGGTCGTCCCCTATGCTCCGGAAACGGTGGAAAGGGCCCTGCGGAGGGAATTGGAACGGGAGGGACAGGTCTATTATCTTCACAATCGGGTGGAGACGATCGGGCGCGCCGCCGAAAAAATTCGACTGCTTTTTCCCCGGGCCCGGGTGGGGGTCGCCCACGGGCGGATGCCCGAGGGGGAACTGGGGGAGGTGATGGAGCTCTTCGCCCGGGGCGGGATCGACATCCTGGTCTGCACCACCATCATCGAGTCCGGGCTCGATATCCCCAACGCCAACACCCTGGTGGTGGACCGAGCCGACCGTTTCGGCCTGGCAGATCTTTACCAGCTCCGGGGCCGGGTGGGCCGGACCGACCGGCGGGCTTACGCTTACTTTCTCTATCCGCTCCGGGGCTGCCTGAGTTCCACGGCCAAGGCGCGCCTGCGCGCCCTGGAGGAGTTTTCCCAGCTTGGCAGCGGTTTTGACCTCTCCCTGCGGGACCTGGAAATCCGCGGGGCCGGCAACATCCTGGGCCGGGAACAGCACGGGCACATCCTGGCCGTCGGGTTCGAACTCTACTGCCGCCTCCTGGAGGAATCCGTCGGAAGGTTCAAGGGCGACCCCCCCCCGCGTCCCCCCGAGGTCAAGCTCGAATTCGAGACCCCGGGCTGTCTCCCCGACACTTACATCGGTTCCGAGAAGGAGCGCCTGGAAATCTACCGGAAGTGGTCGGCCATCCCCGATTCCGAAGGGTTGGAGGATTGGCTCCTGGAATTACGGGACCGTTTCGGCCCCGTTCCGGAGGAAGTCAAGGCTCTGGCGGTCGAGACCTCTCTGCGCCTGGCCGCCGCGGAATCCGCCGTGGACGCGATCGGGCTTTACGAAGGGAAATTCGTGCTTCGCCGGGGAGAGGAAGTGCTCGAGGTTGTTTCCCCGCCCCGCCGGTTGCCCGGGGGGGAAGCCGCGGTCCTCTCCTGGCTCGCCCGCCGCCTCCAGCGCGAGCAGGGATCAAGCCATGGTGCCAAGAAAACCGATTTGTCCACAGATTTCACAGATTAATACTTGCGCATAGCGAATTAAACTACATGTCCTACATGTCTACATGTGGATGCGTCGGCAGTTCCTTCAGCCTGTCTTTTCAGCGCCAAGCCTCAAACCGCACGCCTCACGCCGAGTACGAGCACGAGTTCGAGTACGATAATCTGTGTAATCTGTGGACGGCATTTGATTTTCTACATGTCCTACATGTCTACATGTGAATGCGGCGGCGGTTCCTTCAGCCTGCCTCTTTCACCGTGAAGAAGTAATCAGAGAAATCAGAGTTAATCAGGTGCAAAATACCCCGGTAGCGGAATAATCCGCGAAAACCCGGGGAAAGAAAAAACGCGGTTGAATTCGTGAAATTCGTGGAATGAAAGAGCTGATCGAGCTGGAGGAAAAGGACCTGCCGGGGGCGGTCCTGGTCGGGTTGGAATTATCTGGAAGTTCCCGCTGGGAAGTGGAGGACTGCCTGGACGAGCTCGGGCAACTGGCTCTCACGGCCGGCTACGAGGTCCGGGCCCGGGTGGTGGCGCGCCGAGGGGCACCGCATCCGGCTACCTACGTGGGCAAAGGCAAGGCCTCTGAAATCGGGGAGGAGGCGGCTAAGGCCCGGGCCCAAACCGTGATCTTTGACGACGACCTCAGCCCTTCGCAGGTCCGGAATCTCCAGGAGTTGTGGGGACGCCGGGTGCTGGACCGGACCGAACTCATTCTCGACATTTTCGCCGAACGCGCCCGCACCAGCGAGGCTCGGCTCCAGGTCGAAATGGCCCGGCTGAAATTCCTGCTCCCCCGGCTGTCCGGGGCCTGGGGGCACCTGAACCGCCAAAAGGGGGGGGCGCTGGGGACCAGGGACGCCGGGGAAAAGCAGATCGAACTCGACCGCCGCCGCGCCCGGGACCGGATTCACCGGCTCCAAGACGAATTGAAGGGAGTCCGGGAGCAACGGATCGTCCAGCAAGCCCGGCGCCGGCGCGGGCAGGGTCCGGTGGTTGCCCTGGTCGGCTACACCAATACCGGAAAATCCACCCTGCTCAACGCCCTGACCCAAGCGGGGGTTTTCGTGGAGGACAAGCTTTTCGCCACTCTCGATCCCACCACCCGCGCCGCGCAGCTTCCCTCGGGCAGGAACATTCTTTTCAGCGATACCGTGGGCTTTATCCGCAAACTTCCTCCGCACCTGATCGAGGCTTTCCGGGCCACCCTGGAAGAGACGACCCGGGCCGATCTCCTGATCGAGGTCCTCGATGCTTCCCACAAAATGATCCGGGAGCGCAAGGCCGTGGTGGATGGCATCCTCGCCGACCTGGGAGCGGGAGACAAGCCCCGGATCGCGGTGCTTAATAAGATCGACCTGGTCCGGGATCCCTTCCTGGTAGAGGAGTTGAAGCGGGAATTGGGCGCCCCCGCGGCGGTTTCCGCCCTGACCGGGGAGGGGCTGGAGGGGCTGCTGCGGAAAATCGACGAGGTCCTGGCCGATGCCCGTCGGGTCTGCCGCCTGCTCATACCCCAGGAAGCGGCCGGGATGATCCCGCTCTTGCATCGCCGGGGAACGGTGCTCAAGAGCGATTACCGGGACCGAGACGTCTACGTGGAGGCGATTCTCCCGGGGCGCTGGCTCACCTGGGTGGAGAAGTATCGGCTGCCTTCCGTTCCCGAATAAGCTTGTCGGCCCGGCGGGGCTTGGTATACTAATAACTTACCGGGTTTTTCTCCGGTTTGAGCGGTTACCGGCATAGAGCATAGGGCAGAGAGCATGGAGTCCGGGGAATCGTAATCCGTCGCAAGCCCCACGCTTCATACCCCATGCCCCACGCCCCAAACCGGATGTAAATACTTGAGGAGGAATAGATGATCTTCAACAAGATTCTGGGGCTTTTTTCCGCCGACATGGGGGTGGACTTGGGGACCGCCAACACCCTGGTCTACGTCAAGGGCCGGGGAGTGGTGCTCAACGAGCCCTCGGTGGTAGCGGTGCAGAAAGGCACGAACCTGGTCCTGGCGGTGGGGGAGGAGGCCAAGAACATGCTGGGGAGGACTCCGGGAAATATCGTGGCCACCCGGCCCCTCAAGGACGGGGTGATCGCCGACTTCGAGATCACCGAAAAGATGCTGCGTTACTTCATCCGCAAGGTTCACGACCGCAAGTTCGGGGTGGCGCCGAGAATCGTGGTGGCCATCCCATCCGGGATCACCGAAGTGGAAAAGCGGGCGGTCAAGGATAGCGCCGAGCACGCCGGGGCCCGGGAAGTCCACCTGATCGAGGAACCGATGGCCGCCGCCATCGGGGTGGGGCTCCCGGTTCAGGAACCGGCCGGGAACATGATCGTGGACATCGGGGGCGGGACTTCCGAGGTGGCCATCATCTCCCTGGCCGGCATCGTCTTCAGCCGGAGCGTCCGGGTGGGCGGGGACGAGATCGACGAAGCCATCATCGGTTACCTGAAACGCAGTTACAACCTCCTGATCGGAGGTCGGACGGCGGAGATGATCAAGATCAGCATCGGTTCGGCCTACCCTCTTGAAGAGGAACTGACGATGGAAGTCAAGGGCCGGGACCTGGTGGCCGGGCTGCCCAAGACCCTGACCATAACTTCCGAGGAAATCCGGGAGTCGATGAGCGAGCCGATTTCCACCATCGTCGAGGCGGTTCGGATCAGCCTGGAACGCTGCCCGCCCGAGCTTTCCGCCGACCTCGTGGACCGGGGCATGATCCTGGCCGGCGGCGGCGCGCTTCTGCGCGGGATCGACCGCCTGCTGGCCGAGGAGACCGGGCTGCCGGTTCAGGTGGCCGACGATCCGCTCAGCGCCGTGGTTCTCGGGACCGGGAAGGTTCTGGACGAACTGCGTTTTCTCAAGAGGGTTTCGGTCTCGGAAAGAACTGAGGGCTGAGAGTGTGGGTTAAGCGGAGGTTTTGGAGGCCTGCCGCGGTCGGTTTCGGGCTGATCGTCCTCTTGAGCCTGTCCGCCGGGCTGTCTGTGCGTTTGCGCTCGGGGCTTTCCGAGTTATTTTCCCCGTTCCAGGAGTTTCTCTACCCGGCTTTTTCCGCCGCAGGTTCCGCGGTTTCCGGGATTGGACGGGTGATCCGGGCGGCCCGGCTCAACCTGGAACTGGAGCGGGAAAACGAATTCCTCCTTCGCGAGGTCCTGCGTCTGCGGGAGATGGAGGAAGAAAACCGCGACCTCCGCGGGCTCCTGGAGTTTCAGCGGCTCTCCTCCTTCCGCACGATTTCTTCCCGGGTGATCGGGCGCGAGGTCCGGCACTGGCGCCAGAGCGTTCTCCTGGACAAAGGCGCCGCCGACGGGGTGACCTCCGGGGCGGCGGTGGTTACCGACCGCGGGGTGGTGGGACGCGTGCTGGAAACGGGCTTAAGGACTTCCCGCGTGCTCTTGCTCACGGATCCTAACTGCCGGGTGGGGGGGATGGTCCAGTCCAGCCGGACTCCGGGTCTGGCCGGCGGCGATTCCGGCGGCGAGATCGTCCTGGATTATCTTTCCGCCTCGGGCGAGGTTGTCCCCGGGGAGCTGGTCGTGACCTCGGGAATGAGCCTCTTTTTTCCCCCGGGGATTCCGATCGGGCGGATTCGCGAGACGCGCCTGGAAAAACTGGGGCTTTACCGCTCGGCCGTTCTCGATCCGCTGGTGGATTTCGACCGCTTGACCCTGGTCATGATCCTGCTCCGGGAGGGACCCGGGGGAAAATCGTGAGTTTCGAACCGGAAAGCGCCCACTCCCCCCGTTTCCAGGTGCGCCGGGCCTTTTATCACCCGGCCCCCGCGGGGCTGGGGCGTTGGCGGGTGTTTCTTCTGCTCTTCTTTTTTCTGCTCTTTTCCGTTCTGCTCCAATCCCTGCTCGGAATCGGTCTGGGCGCGGGCGGGTTTCGCCCCAACCTGGTTTTGCTCGCGGCCGTTTATTGGGCTCTCCGCTCTCGGGGGCATTCCTGGGTCTGGGTCGCCCTGGCGGCGGGGTTGCTCCTGGACGGGTTCTCCGCCGCCCGGCCCGGCCTGGGCCCGATCGAGATGCTTTTTACCTGCGGCTTGGTCGTTCTCGCCACCCGCCCGCTTTTGCGCGACTCCGCGGCGGTCACGGCCCTGGCGGTTCTTGGCGCGGCGCTGGTTTCGCCCCTGATTTACTATCTCTTGCTGGCGATTTTCGCGGAGGCGCCGCCTTTGGCGGCGGCCTGGCGCCGCGCGATCTGGCCGCATTTCTGGCAAACCGCCGTCGCCGCCCTGGTTTGGCTTCCGCTCGCGCGTTTTCTACTGGGCCGGGAAACCGATTCGAGGGAAGGGGGATGGAGATGAAGCATGGGTGACGTCCGGACCGAACTCAGGATCAGGATCCTGCTCGGGATTCTGGTTTGCGGCTGGCTGGCGCTGGCGGGCAATCTCTGGTACATCCAGGTGATCCGGGGAGAGGAATACGAGAGGCTTTCCGCCGGGAATCGCACCCGCACGCTGCGCCTCCCCGCCCCCCGGGGCCTGATTTACGACCGGTCCGGAATCGTGGTGGCCGGAAACCGCCCGGGTTTCGAGGTTTTCGTCAACCTTCCCGAGGTCCGGGACCGCCGGCGGACCGCGGGGCGGCTGGGGGAACTGCTTGGCCTGGACGAGGAGGAAGTCCTGCGCCGGATGGAAGGGTTTCGGGAAAGGCCCTTCGAACCGGTCCGAGTGGCCACCGATATAGGTCTTGAGGCGGCGGTGGCCGTGGAGGAGCAGGCGCCGGGCTTGGCCGGGGTCGAAGTCCAGGCCAATCCCCTGCGCAGCTATCCCTGGGGCGAGGATCTCTGCCACCTTCTCGGCTACATCGGGCAGATCAGCCGGGAAGAACTCGACCGGCTCGAGACTCGGGGCTATTGCCTGCACGACGATATCGGCAAAAGCGGCCTGGAAGAGATGTTCGACTCCCGGCTCCAGGGCCGCGACGGGATTTCGGTGATCCAGGTCAACGCGCGCAGTTACCGGGACCGGGAACTGGAACGAACGGACCCGGTCCCCGGGGATAATCTGCATCTGACGCTCGATCTCAAGGCCCAATTGCTGCTTAAGGAAATCATGGATTCCCGGCCGGGCGCGGCCGTGCTCATGGACCCGCGCAACGGCGATGTCCTGGCCCTCTTGAGCAATCCCGGTTTCGACCCCAATCTGATCGTGCGGCCGGCCCAGAGGGAATACCTTTCCCGGCTTTTTCGGGATCGCTCCTCCCCCCTGATCAACCGGGCGATTTCCGGGGAATATCCTCCCGGTTCCCCCTTCAAGCTGGTGGTGGCCCTGGCCGGTCTGGTCCAGGGCAGGGATCCCATGGAGGAGGTGGAGTGCCAGGGGGTTTTTTACCTGGGGGAGGGGTCCTTCCGCTGTTGGAAGGAAGGCGGGCACGGGGCCCTGGGCATGGAGGAGGCAATCAAGAACTCCTGCAATATTTACTTCTACCGCCTTGCCCTCGACCTCGGCCTGGACCGGATCCGCAGAATAGCCATGATGCTGGGACTGGGGCACGGTACCGGGACCGGGCTCAAGGCAGAACGGCCGGGACTGCTTCCTTCCCGGGATTGGAAAAAAAGGGTGGTGGGGGAGAATTGGTATCCGGGGGACACCGTCAATTTTTCGATCGGGCAGGGTTATCTTCTGGCTACTCCGATCCAGATGGCCATGTTCGGATGTGTCCTGGCCAACCGGGGCCATGCTTTCCGCCCCCGCCTGGCCACTGTGATCGTCTCCCCGGAGGAGGAGGTGATCGAGGAGTTCCTGCCCGAAAAAGCGATCGAGACCGGGATTTCGCCCCGAAATTGGGAACTGCTGAAAAGGGGGATGGTGAAGGTAGTGAACGAACCGGGGGGGACCGGGCGCGCCGCGGCGCATTCCCGGATCGAGGTGGCCGGGAAAACCGGGACCGCCCAGGTCGGGGGCCGGCCCGACTCGGCCTCCGACGCCTGGTTCCTCTGCTTCGCGCCGGCGGAGGCCCCTCGGTTGGTGCTGGCCTTGATCTTGGAAGGCGCCGGAAGCGGGGGCGCCGCCGCCGCCCCGGCGGCGGGGGAGTTCCTGCGCCGCTACCTGGAGGCCGATTAGATGCGCCCGGGCCGGGCTTTCAAACTCATGGATTGGTGGATGACCCTGGCGGTGCTGGCCCTGGTCGGGATCGGGACCGCCTTCATCTACAGCGCTTCGCTCCGCCTCCCCCGCGGCGGCGGCCTGGATTACTTGTCCCGTCAATCCATCTGGATCGGGATCGGTTTGGCGATTTACCTGCTCACGGCTTTTACCGACTATCACCGCCTGATCGCCTATGCGCCGGCCGTCTATGTCCTTTCCCTGGTCCTGTTGCTGGTCATCCTGCTGGTGGGGGAGACGCGCTTCGGCGCCCAGCGCTGGTTCCAACTCGGCCCTTTTACCGTCCAGCCTTCCGAGTTCGCCAAGATCGCCCTGGTTCTGGTCCTGGCCCGCTACTTCAGCTCCCGGACGGTTTTCAGCCAGCGCTGGAATTATCTCCTCTATCCGATCCTGCTCGGGGCCGCGCCGGGGCTGCTCATCCTCCGCCAGCCCGACCTGGGAACCGCCCTGATCCTGGGGCCGGTGATCCTGGGGATGAGTTTTGTCGGGCGGGCCCGGGTCAGGCAATTGGTCGTGGTGATCGTTTTATTGGCGCTGGCGGCGCCGGCGGGCTGGTTCAGCCTGAAGGAGTATCAAAAAAACCGGATCCGGGTTTTTCTCGAGCCCGGGCGCGACCCCTTCGGTTCCGGCTATACCGTGATCCAATCCCGGATCGCGATCGGGTCCGGCCGTCTGACCGGGAAAGGCTATCTGGCGGGGACCCAGAATATGCTTAACTTCCTTCCGGAGCGGCAGACCGATTTCATTTTCTCGGTCCTGGCCGAGGAGTGGGGTTTTACCGGGGCGCTGACGGTCCTTTCCCTCTATGCCTTCCTGATCCTGCTGATTTACCGGGTTGCCTCCTCGGCCCGGGACCTGGCCGGGACCATCCTGGCGGTCGGCTGCCTGCTCCTGCTGGCCGTTCATGTCCTGGTCAACGTGGGGATGACCATGGGCCTTCTGCCCGCCACCGGCCTGCCGCTTCCGCTCTTCAGTTATGGGGGGTCGGCCATGGCCGCCAACATGGCCGTGCTCGGCTGCTGCCAGAGCGTCTACATCCATCGTTTCTATTACTAAGATTGCACTCACATGTAGGACATGTAGAAAACCAAATATTGTCCACAGATTTCACAGATTTTACCTTCATGCTCTTCATGATCTTCATGGTGAAAAAAGCAGGCTGAAGACTGAAGGCTGAAGGAACCGCCGCCACATTCACATGTAGGCATGTAGGTCATGTAGAAGGACAAATTCGAATTTGGTTTTTGTTTCGGATTTCTGACTTCGAATTTCGAATTTGGTGGACGGATTACGGATCACTGATCACGGATTACGTTGGTTCTTCTGCCTCCTGAATTATGTTTCCTGTATCCTGCGCGGACTCTATGCCCCATGCCCTATGCCCTATGCTCTATGCTGGAGCCTGAACCCTGAACCCTTTGATGAACCCGTTCTTGGAAAATAAGGCTAAAGAACCCCGGGGGCCGGCGTTGGTCCGGGCGCTGGAAGAAAAGGTCCTGCCGTTCGTCCGCCGGCCCGGGCGTTATATCGGCGCCGAAGGGGAGTTTCGCCCTCCCCGGGCGGGCGAGGTCTCGCTCCTGCTCAGCTATCCCGATCTCTACGAAGTCGGGATGAGCAATCACGCCTTGAAGCTTCTCTACGAGGGCGTGAACGCCCTCGACTTCGCCCGGGCGGAGCGGGCTTTTGCCTTCTGGGACGATATGGCCCGGGCAACCCGGGCGGCCGGGATACCCCTTTATTCCCTGGAAAGCTTTCTTCCGGCGCTTGATTTCGATTTCTGGGGTTTTTCTCTTTCCGCCGAGCTGACTTATTCCAACATTCTCGCCATGCTTGCTTCCGCCGCTCTTCCCCTCCGGGCCCGGGAACGAACCTGGCCGGGCTTTCCCCTGGTCCTGGGCGGGGGCCCGGGCGTCTACAATCCCGAGCCTCTGGCGGATTTTTTCGACCTTTTTCTGATCGGGGACGCCGAAGAGTCGCTGGTCGAACTCCTGCGGGCTTACCGGGATTTGCGCTCTTCCCGCCCGGATAAGGAAAGCCTGCTGCGAAAATTGGCCGCCCGGGTCGAGGGTCTTTACGCCCCCGCTCTCTATCGCCCGATTTATTCCCCGGCGGGCGCTTGGGAGCGCCTGGAGCCCCTGTTTCCGGAAGTCCCGGCGCATGTGCCCAAACGCGTTCTGGCGGACCTGTCCCGTTCCCGCCTCCTGCGGCCCCTGTCCCCCCTGGCGGAAACGGTCCATGACCGGGGGGTGGTGGAGGTAATGCGGGGTTGCCGCCGGGGCTGCCGGTTCTGCCAGGCGGGATGGACGGGTCGCCCGGTCCGGGAGAAGCCCCCGGGAGCGGCGGCGGACGAGGTTCGTCTCCAAACCCTCCACGCCGGCTGCGACGAGGTCTCGCTGCTGTCGCTTTCAAGCGGGGACTACGGCGGTCTCTTCCCCGTGATGGCGGACTTGAAGGAATTCCTCGAGTATGGCCGGATCAATCTTTCCCTGCCTTCCCTGAATGCCGCCTCGGTCGAGGAGGGGCTCTTCGACGAGCTTTCCCAGGTGCGCCGGGCCGGACTGACCCTAGCTCCGGAAGCTGCTTCCGAGCGGTTGCAAAGGGTGATCAATAAACCCTCCGAGCCCGGGACCGTGATGCGCCTGCTGAAGGCCGCCCGCCTCTCCGGTTGGCGGCTGGCCAAGCTTTACTACCTGATCGGGCTTCCTTCCGAGCGGGACGAGGATATCGAGGCCGTGGGGAGACAGATCGAATATTTCGCGGCTCCGGGAGGACGGCTCAATGTCACCATCTCCAACTTCGTGCCCAAGGCCCAGACCCCCCTGCAGTGGGAGGCCCAGGTTCCGCCCTCCGAACTCGAGCGCCGGCAGGGAATTTTGCGCCGTTGTCTTCGGGCCCGGAATGTCCGCCTGAAGTTCCGGGACCCCTGGATGAGCCTGGTCG
>CAZIEA010000015.1:10783-22215 GCA_964538495.1 uncultured bacterium
GCGCGCTGGCTCGCGGCGATCGCCGGACGGGAGCGCTGATCGAGGCGGCTTATCGCCGGGGTGCCGGATTCGACGATTGGCGCGAACGCTTTCGGCGGGAGTTATGGGAAGGGGCTTGGGGCGAGGTCGGCTTTTCTCCGGCGTCGGCGGCGGCCGGCAAGGGTGAGCCGGGGGCGCCGCTTCCCTGGGACCATATCGGGGGGGGCGTTCCCCGCGCCGTTCTGATTCGGGAAGCGACTCGGGCTCGGGAGGCGGCCGGATGAGGATGCGGATTTGCTACACCAAAGAAGGTCTCGCCCGATTTATCTCGCATCGGGACCTCATGCGGGTTATCTTCCGGGGAATGAGACGAGCCGGGCTGCCGGTGGCCTATTCACAAGGTTATAACCCCCACCCCCGCGTCGAGTTCTGCCCCCCGCTTAGTCTGGGGATGGAGGGACTGGGCGAGGAACTCGAAGCCCGTTTGGAGCAGGAGATCCTTCCCGCCCAGGCGGTTTCCGGACTGAACCGGAGCTGGCCTCCGGGGATCAGGGCGCTGGCGGCCGAGCGGGTGGAGGATGGCGAGCCCGGTCTCTCCCGGAGCCTCTCCGGGGCTCTTTACCGGGTCTCCCGGGCGGGGGCCGCGGGGATCGCGCCGGCGGGTTTGGAGGCATTCCTGGCGGCTGGGAGTATCCCTTATTCCCGGAAAAGGCCGGAAGGGGAAAAGGAGATCGACGCCAGAGCCGGGGTGCGCTCGCTTCAATTCGTCCCCGACGGGTTGAGAATGGAGATCGCCCTGGAGGCGGGCCCGCGTCCCCTGGAGGTCCTGGCGGTGCTTTTGGGAAAAAGGGCGGAGGAATTGGCGGGGGGGAAAATGACCAGAATCGGATTTACGCATCGGCCGGGCCCGGTTTCTCCCGGCCGGGGGAAGGGAGTTGAGTCATGAAAAAGGTGATTTTGCTCGACTGCCACCCGAATCAGACCCGGGTGGCGGTTCTAGCCGATGGCAGTTTAGAGCAGTTTTTCCTGGAACTGGGGGATGAGCAGAACCCGGTGGGTAACATCTATCAGGGCAAGGTCGTCAATATTCTGCCCGGCCTGGGCGCGGCTTTTGTCGACATCGGCCTGGAGAAAAACGGTTTTCTCTCCATGTCCGAGACGGCCGAGAGCTCGACCCTGAAGTATGCCTTCGACGACGACGACGCCGAGAGCGGGGAAACCCCGGCTCCGGCCCCCCCTACGATCGAAAAGCTTCTGCACAAGGGACAGGAGATCCTGGTCCAGGTGCTCAAGGAACCGATCGGGGGCAAGGGCGCTAGGCTCAGCACCCAGGTCAGCCTTCCGGGACGCTTCCTGGTCCTGATGCCCCTGGAAAAACGGATCGGGGTTTCCCGCCGGATTGTGGAAAGGGCCGAGCGCAGCCGCTTGCGGGGAGTCATCAGGGAGATCGGCCTTCCGGATGGAATGGGGGCGATCGTGCGGACCGCGGCTTTTTCCGCGGCCAAGCGGGAATTGAAACGGGATCTGCACTATCTGCTCAACGCCTGGAAGGAAGTGCAGAACCGGCAGAAAAAAGGAAAGGCTCCGCTTCTTCTCCACGAGGAGTTGGACCTGGTAATCAAGAGCATCCGGGACCACCTGCTCACCGACGTGGATAAGATCGTGGTCAACTCCAAGACGGAGTTCAAGAAGATCAACCGGTTTGTGGATATCGTGCTTCCCGGTTCCCTGGAACGGATCGAGCACTATCAGGAAAAAACCCCGCTCTTCCGGAAGTACGGTCTGGAGGCCGAGATCGAGAAACTCTTCCAGCCCCGGATCGAACTCAAGTGCGGCGGATCGATCGTCTTTCAGCAGACCGAGGCCCTGGTCTCCATCGACGTCAACTCCGGCCGCAATCGCGGGCGCAACGACCAGAACGAGACGATCCTGAGCACCAACCTGGAAGCGGCGGCGGAGGTGGCCAAGCAACTGCGCCTGCGCAACGTGGGCGGCATCATCGTCATTGACTTTATCGACATGGAATCCAAGCGCGACCAGAAGCAGGTAATGGCGGCTTTGCTCAAGGAGCTGAAGAAGGACAAGGCCCGGACCCGGGTTTATCCGTTTTCCGACCTGGGACTGATCGAGATGACCCGGCAGCGGGAACAGGAGAGCTTTTTGCACAAACTCTATGAGACTTGTCCGAGCTGCGGCGGGCAGGGTCTGGTCAAGACCCTTTCCAGTCTGGCCCTGGAAGTGGAGCGCAAGCTCCTGACCGCGCTCCAGGAACGCCGGAAAATCCGGAGTTTCCGGATTGAAGCCCAGCCCCAGCTCGCCCGCTACCTGCTCGAGGAGGGTTGGGAAAATCTTCGCCAGTTGGCCCGCAGCAATCGGATCCGGCTCAGCATCGCCGACAGCCGGTCTCTGAGCTTCGGTGAATACCTGCTCTGGGCCGTTACCGGCGAGACCGAAGAGAAGATCGGCTGAAAAAAAATGGGGCTTGACACCGGATTTTAACCCGATTAACTTATCCTGCTTAAACTTATGGAGGATTTTAGATGAAACTTGCCGTGGTCGAGGTTGCCGCCAGACAATTTTTAGTCCGGGAAGGACAGGTTATCGACGCTCCCAAGCTCAAGGAAGGCTCCGTGGGCGAGGAGATTGTCTTTCCCCAGGTCCTGCTTTACCAGGACGGTGAAGCGATCAAGGTGGGAACTCCCTATCTGCCGGGTTGCTCGGTGAAGGGCAAGATTCTTGAAGCGGCGAAGGCGGATAAAATTATCGTCTACAAGTTCAAGCGGCGCAAAAGCTACCATAAAAAAACCGGCCATCGCCAGGACATCTGCCGAGTCCAGGTCACCGGGATCTCCGGCGGCGGGGAATAAGGAGACTTTTTCATGGCTCATAAAAAAGGAATGGGAAGTTCCCGCAACGGCCGCGACAGCCAGTCCAAGCGGCTGGGGGTCAAGCGGGGAGACGGGCAATATGTCCGGGGTGGGGCGATTATCGTGCGCCAGCGCGGGACCCGGATAAATCCCGGAACCAATGTAGGGCTGGGCAGGGACCATACGCTTTTTGCCCTGGCCGCCGGCCAGGTGGTTTTCCAGGTGCGCGGCGGCAAAAAGCTGGTTTCGGTTCAGCCGCGGGAAGCCAACTGATTCCGGTTTGAAGAACACCTTCTTTGACCGGATCAGGATCACCGCCAAAGCCGGGCGGGGCGGGGACGGTTGCGTCAGCTTCCGCCGGGAAAAATATGTTCCCCGCGGCGGGCCCGACGGTGGTAACGGCGGCGACGGCGGCGATGTCGTTCTCGAAGCTTGCGGCCAGACCGCTTCCCTGCGGGACTTTTACTTCCGGTCCATTCTTGACGCTCCCCGGGGAATGTACGGCCGGGGGAAAAAGAAATCCGGCCTGGCCGGCGTCGATCTTGTCGTCAAGGTTCCCCGCGGGACCATGGTCCGGACCGTTCCCGAGGGGAAACTGCTCCACGACCTGGTCGAGGAAGGGGAACGCTTTATCCTGGTTCGCGGGGGACGGGGGGGGAGGGGCAATACGGTTTTCGCGACCTCGACCCACCAGGCCCCGCGCGAGTTCGAGGAGGGAGAAGAGGGGGAAGAAGGGGTATTCCTGCTCGAACTGCGGCTGATCGCCGACGTCGGGTTGGTGGGCTGGCCCAATGCCGGCAAATCCACGCTGATCACCCGGCTTTCCGCGGCCCGGCCCCGGATTGCGGCTTACCCTTTCACCACCTTGAGCCCGGTCTTGGGGGTGATGGAAGCCTCCGGGGGCGCCAAACTCACGGTAGCCGATATTCCGGGTCTGATCGAGGGGGCCCACGCCAATGTCGGGCTCGGGCACGATTTCTTGAGGCATATCGAGCGCACGCGGCTTTTGATTTTCATTCTCGACATGGCCGGCGCGGACGGGCGGGACCCTCTGGAGGATTTTTCCTCGCTCCGGCGCGAACTCAAGCTTTACGACCCCGCCTTGGCCGAGCGCCCTTACCTGGTGGCCGCCAACAAGATGGATTTGCCGAAAGCTTCCGCCCATCTGGAGCGTTTCCGGGCTGCGGCTCCCGCCGGCCGGGCGGAGATTATCCCGATCTCGGCCCGGGCAGGAGAGGGGATCGCGGAGCTGCAAGAGGCGGTTTTTGCCCTCGCGGCGCGTCTTTTGCCCGCGGCGGGAGGAGAAGAGAGGACGGGCGATGAAAAGTAAGCGGGCGCAGGCAGAAAGCTCCCGGAAGGAGCTTATGGCCGGGATCAAGCGGGTAGTGGTCAAGGTCGGGACCTACCTGCTCACCGGGGGGCAGACCGGCCTGGACGAGAAACTCATCCGCGGCCTGGTCTCCCAATTGGCTTCCTTGCGTGGGGATGGTTACGAAGTGCTTCTGGTCACCTCCGGGGCGATCGGAGCCGGAACCCTGGAACTGGGGCTGAAGAAGAGGCCCGACACCCTGCCCGGTCTTCAGGCTGCGGCCGCGGTCGGGCAGACCGCCTTGATGCACTTGTACCGGGAACTCTTCGCCGCTCGGGGCCGCCGGGTAGGGCAGATCCTGCTCACCCGGGAGGATATGGACCACCGGGTCCGCCACCTCAACGCCCGCCACACCATCGAAGCGCTCCTGGAAATGGGGGTGATCCCCATCGTTAACGAGAACGATACGGTGGCGGTGGAGGAGATCAAGTTCTGCGACAACGATTTTCTTGCCGCCCAGCTCAGCAACCTGATTCAGGCCGACCTGATGGTCATCCTCACCGATGTCGATGGATTGCTTCGCCCCGGGGAAGGGGAAACTTCCTGCTGGAAGCTGGTTTCCCGGGTCGAGAAGGTCGACGAGGAGGTTTTCCGGCTGGCCGGCGCCGAAACCCGCGAGTACTCCCGGGGCGGGATGAGGGGCAAGCTCGAGGCCGCCGCCGTGGTCACCCGGGCGGGAGGGATGGCGGTCATTGCCCACGGCCGCCGCGGCGGGGTCTTGAACGAGATTCTGCGGGGAGAGGATGTCGGCACCCTTTTCACCTCGCCGTTCGCCCGTCTCCGGCGCCGGAAATGCTGGATTGCCTTTGCCCGGGTGCGCCGGGGCTGGATCGTAGCGGATCCGGGAGCCCGGCGGGCGCTGGCCGAGAAAGGGCGGAGCCTGCTCGCCTCCGGAATCGTCGCCGTGGAGGGCCAGTTCGGGGTGGGGGACATGGTGGGAATCCGGGATTCCGAGACCGAAGAGGAATTCGCCCGGGGCCTGGTTAACTATGCTTCCGAAGAGATCGCCCTGATCAAGGGGAGAAAGACTTCCGAAATCACCGGGATCCTGGGCAGCCGCGACTACGACGAGATCGTCCACCGGGACAACCTCCTGGTTCTCTGAGCCCGGGCTAAGCTCGGGAGCGCTTTAAACTCCGCGGGAATTTTGCTATAATTAATTATGCTGCGCGTGTCGCCAGTCCGGCTTTGGTTTCCCGCCGCCCGTCCTCCGGCCGGGAGAGGGGGACGGGATGGGTAAGTCTCTTCCGATCGAAAAAGCCACCTGGTACCGTGACGCCGTCATCTACGAGGCGGCGGTAAGGTCCTTTAATGATTCCAACGCCGACGGGATCGGCGATTTCCGGGGGTTGATCGAGAAACTCGACTACCTGGAAGAATTAGGGATCACCGCGATCTGGCTCCTGCCCTTCTACCCCTCGCCGCTCAAGGACGACGGCTACGACATTTCGGATTATTACGGCGTTCACCGGGATTACGGGCGGCTCAAGGATTTCACCGATTTTCTCGGAGAGTCACATCGTCGGGGCATCAGGGTGATTACCGAGCTCGTTCTCAATCACACCTCCAGCCGGCACCCGTGGTTCCGCCTGGCCCGCGCGGCTCCGAAAGGCTCCCGCCGGCGCCGGAGGTATATCTGGAGCGACTCTCCGGAAAAATATCCCGAGGCTCGGGTCATCTTCTCCGATTTCGAGACTTCGAATTGGGCTTGGGACCCGGAAGCGGGCGCCTACTTCTGGCACCGTTTCTACAGCCACCAGCCCGATCTCAATTACGACAACCCCGAAGTCCGCGCCGAGATGCTCCGGGTGATCGATTTCTGGCTCGGGCTCGGAGTGGACGGCCTTCGGCTCGACGCGGTGCCCTACCTCTTCGAGCGGGAAGGCACCAACTGCGAGAATCTGCCGGAAACGCACGCTTTTCTCCGGGAACTGCGCGCGCATATCGACGATAAATTCGGCGACCGCATGCTCTTGGCCGAGGCCAACCAGTGGCCGGAGGATGCCGCGGCCTACTTCGGAGAGGGTGACGAGTGTCACATGGCCTTCCATTTTCCTCTCATGCCCCGGATCTTCATGGCCCTGAAAATGGAGGACAGTTTCCCGATCATGGACATCCTCAACTCCACCCCGGCTATTCCCGCCGGCTGCCAGTGGGCTACCTTTCTCCGCAACCACGACGAGCTGACCCTGGAGATGGTGACCGACCAGGAGCGCGACTACATGTACCGGGCTTATGCCCGGGACCCCCGGTCCAAGATCAACCTCGGCATCCGCCGCCGCCTGGCGCCCCTCCTGGACAACGACCGGCGGAAGATCGAGCTGGTGAACATACTTATCCTTTCCCTGCCCGGGACCCCGGTCATTTACTACGGCGACGAAATCGGCATGGGGGATAACTACCACCTGGGAGACCGTAACGGGGTTCGGACTCCCATGCAGTGGAGTTCGGACCGGAACGCGGGTTTTTCCCGTTGCAATCCCCAGCAGCTTTATCTTCCGGTCATCATCGACCCTGAGTATCACTACGAGACGGTCAACGTCGAAAACCAGGGAAAGAACCTCTCGTCCCTTCTCTGGTGGATGCGGCGGGTTATCGCCATGCGCCGTCGCCTGATCTCCTTCGGTCGGGGGACCTTTTCCCTGGTCGGGAGCAGCAGCCCGCGGGTTCTTGCCTTCATCCGGGAGTTTTTCGGGGAGGAGGTCCTGGTCGTCGTCAACCTCTCCCGATTTTCCCAGGCGGTCCGGCTCGGGCTTTCGGCCTATTCCGGCCGGATTCCGGAAGAGGTTTTCAGCCGAAATTTCTTTCCGCGGATCGGGCGGAGGCCGTATGCGCTTACCCTGGGCCCGTTCGGCCACTACTGGCTCAAGCTCCATCCGGAGAGCATCCCGGAGGAAACGGCCGTATCCTCCCCCGACTCCCTCCAGACCCCGGGGCCGTGGACGGAATTGCTCGAACCCGACCGGCGCAATCCCCTCACCGAGGACCTCCTTCCCGCTTACCTGGCCGGGCGGCGCTGGTTCGGCGCCAAGTCCCGCCGCATCAGCCGCGTCCGGGTGGCCGAAAGCGTTCCCTTCCGGTGCGGCGGCTCCCATGCCCGCCTTCTTCTGGTGGAAGTAGCTTTTCGGGACGGCCTGCCGGAGTTTTACTTCCTTCCCGTTTCTTTCGCCGCGCCGGCGAAAACGCCCCCCCAGGCCGTGATCGCCCGCCTGGAAGCCGCCGGGGAGGAAGGCGTCATCTTCGACAGCGCTTACGATCCGTCTTTCCGGGACGCGCTTCTGGAACTAATCTCTAGAAAAGGCAAGATCCGGGGGGAGACGGGCGAGTTTGCCGCCGTCCACGGCCGTCACTTCCGCCGCCTGGCCGGCGCTGAGGCCTCCCCCCCGGTTTCCTTTCTGCTCGATGTCGAGCAGAGCAACACTTCTTTCCGATACGGGGATCGTTTTTTCCTCAAGCTTTACCGGCGCCCCGGCGAGGGGATCAATCCTGAAGCGGAGACCCTGAAGTTTCTGACCGAGTCGACCCGATTCGGCCGGGTGCCTCCTTATGCCGGGGCGCTGGAGTTTCGGCGTTATGGGGACGGGCCTCCGATCACCCTGGCGCTGCTCGAGGGGGCGATCGAGAGTCATGAGGACCCCGGGGCCATGACCCGGGAGGTGCTCCTGAGATATTTCGAGCAGGTTCTGGCCCGGCGCTCCGAGCTGCCCGCGGACCCGCGGCGCGCCGGCGGCGAGTCGCTCGCGCTCCTGCTCGACTCCCCGTTCCCCGACGCCGTGGCCCTTCTCGGGCGCCGGACCGGCCAGCTCCATCGGGCCCTCGGTTCCCGGCCGGAAATAGAGGAATTCGCGCCCGAGCCGTTTACCCGGCTCTACCAGCGGGCGCTTTACCAGTCGATGCAGGCCCTGGTCGCGCGCACCCTGGACAACCTGAAGCGCCTCCTCGGCGGTTTGCCGGTCGAGTTCCTCCCCGGGGCGCGGGCGGTTATCGAGTCCCGCCGCGGGATTCTGGCCCGGATGCGCCGGCTTACGGAGAAGAAACTGGAGGCGAAAAAAATCCGCATTCACGGAGATTACCACCTCGGGCAGGTTCTCTACACCGGCCGCGACTTTTTCATCATCGACTTCGAGGGGGAACCGGGCCGGCCGATCAGCGAAAGGCGGCTCAAGCATTCCCCGCTCAAGGACGTCGCCGGCATGCTGCGTTCCTTTCATTACGACGCCTGCGGATGCCTTTACCTCGATTCTCCCTTCCGCCCCGAGGACATTCCCTTGCTGGAAGGATGGATCGATCCCTGGTATTCCTTTGTCTCCGATCTTTTTCTGAAAGCTTACCGGAAAGAGATGGCTGGGAGCGGCTTCCTCCCCGATTCGGACGAGGACTTCCGGATCCTACTGGAGGCGTTTCTCTTGGAAAAATCCGTTTATGAACTCGGCTACGAATTGGACAATCGGCCGGGCTGGCTTTCCATCCCCCTGCGGGGCCTCCTCGGCCTTCTCGGGGTCCGGTCCGGGAAAACCCGCGGTCGCGCCGCCCAGTCCTCCGCTGGAAAGTCTCTCACTGATACCTCCCATGGTTGAAAAAAAACAGAACCTGGTCGTGGTTTCCAACCGGCTGCCGGTCATTCTCGAGCGCCGCGGCGAGGATTGGGGCTTCCGCCCTGGTTCGGGCGGCCTGGTCAGCGCCCTTTCGCCGGTGCTGCAAAACAGGGGGGGGACCTGGATCGGCTGGCCCGGGACGGGGGAAGAGGCTCCCTGCGAGCGGATTTTCGAGAACTCGCGCGCTCAGCTGGGTTATCGCATCGTTCCCGTGCCCCTCAGCCCGGAAGAAGTGGATTCCTATTACCACGGTTTTTCCAACGAGACTCTTTGGCCGCTTTTTCACAGCATGTTGGGAAGAACGGTTTTCAACCACGCCTACTGGGATGCCTACCGGCGGGTCAACGCCCGCTTCGCCGCGGCCGCCGTGAGCGGGTCCGGGAACGATGACCTGATCTGGATCCAGGATTACCAGCTTCTCTTGGCCGGAAGCGCGTTTCGGGAAAAACGCCCGCGCGCCCGGATCGGCTTTTTCCTGCACATACCCTTTCCCTCCCCGGATATTTTCATTCGCCTGCCCTGGCGGGAGGAGATCATCCGGGGGATGTTGTCCTATTCCCTCCTCGGCTTCCAGACTCGCAAGGACCTGCGCAACTTCATCCACTGCGTCCGGAACCTCGTTCCCGAGTGCGAAATCGGTTACCGGGCGCCCGTTTCCATTCTGCGCTACGAGGGCCGCACTGCCCTGGCCGGGGCGTTTCCCATCGGCATCGACTACGGGCATTATGACGGTTTAGCCCGCTCCCCGGAAGTGGAGCGAGGGGCCTGGTTTCTCCACGAGAAATTCCCGGAGCGCCGCCTGCTGCTCGGCATCGACCGCCTCGACTACACCAAGGGCATCCCCAACCGTTTCGAGGCTTTCGCGCGTTGCCTGGAAAAATACCCGGAACTCCGGGAGAAGATCTCCCTTATCCAGGTGGTCGTTCCCAGCCGGATGGAGGTCCCGGAATACCAGGCGATGAAGCGGGAACTGGACGAGCTGGTCGGACGCATCAACGGCCGCTTCACCGTGCTGGGCTGGGTTCCGATCCACTACGTTTTCGGAACCCTCGAACCGGCCGAGCTGGCGTCCTATTACCGCTCTTGCGATATCGCCCTCATCACCCCGCTCAACGACGGCATGAATCTGGTGGCCAAGGAATATTGCGCTTCCTGCGTGCAGAACCGGGGGATCCTGATTCTGAGCGAGTTCGCCGGGGCCGCCGACCAACTGGGGCGCGGCGCTCTCCTGACCAATCCCTACGATATCGAGCGGACCGCCGACACCATTCGCCTCGCCTACGGTTTGGAAAAATACGAGCGGGAAAAAAGAATGCGCTGGCTCCGGAACCAGGTGCGGCGCCACGACGTTCACCGCTGGGTGCGGTCTTTCCTGGAAACCGCCGGGGAAGTTCCCGCCGGGACGCCTTGAAATCGGCTCTCGACAGCTTTCCGGCGCTGGGCAATCTCATCCGGGGCGCGGACCTTGTCCTGCTCGGCCTCGACTACGACGGGACTCTCGTTCCCATCGCAAAAAGGCCCGAACTCGCGACCCTCTCCGCCCGCTCCCGCTCCCGGTTGGAAGCCTTTGCCCGCGACGGCCGCTTCGTCACGGCCGTTATCAGCGGCCGTTCCCTCAAAGAGCTGAGGGAGAAAGTTGCTCTCGAGGGGATTGTTTACGCGGGCAACCACGGCCTGGAACTGGAGGGGCCGGGTTTGAGTTATCTTAACCCCGCCGCCCGCGCGGCCCGGCCCCTGCTCAAAAAACTTTCCGCCCGCCTGGGAAAGGCACTGGCGGATGTCCCGGGAGTTTGGGTCGAAAACAAGGGTTTCAGCCTGAGCGTGCACTTTCGCCTGGTTCCAAAAGTGGATATTCCCCGGGTGTTTGCCGTTATCGATCAGATCGCGCGTCCGTATCTGCGGGGGAGGAAGATCGCGCTTGCCCGCGGCAAGATGGTCGTCGAGATTCGCCCCCCCGGCGGATGGGGTAAGGGAAAGATCGTGAACTGGCTCTTGCGCCGGCTGCGTTCCGGCCGCCGCCGCGTCCTCCCGGTCTACCTGGGCGACGACGCCACCGACGAGGATGCTTTCCAGGCCCTGGAGGGAGAGGGGATCGCGATCCGGGTGGGCAAGTCGGATTTCCACAGCCGGGCCGGGTATTTCCTCCGCTCGCCCGCGGAAGTCGCGACCTTTTTAGGGAAACTGCTCGGGTCGGAGAGCTCCCGGACCGGGAACGGAACCCGGGTGGGAATATTGGGGGGGACCTTCAACCCGGTCCACCGCGGGCACCTGGAGATCGCCCAGGCCGCTCGGGAGAGTTTCCGGCTCGACCGGATTTACTTCATTCCCGCCGCCTTTCCACCGCACAAGAACTGCCCGGACCTGGCCCCGGGTTCGGACCGGGCGCGGATGCTGGAGCTGGCGCTGGCGGGCTTGGCGCAATACTCGATCTGGCGCGGGGAACTCGAGCGGGGGGGCATTTCTTACACCATCGCCACCGTGCGCTCCCTGCGGCGGCTCCTGGGGAAGAGGGCCGAGTTGTTCCTGATCGTGGGCTGGGACAACCTGGCGGAAATCTCCGCCTGGAAGGAGATTTCGAGCTTGCTCCGGCTCTGCCGGTTCATCGGGGTGACCCGGCCCGGC
>CAZIEA010000016.1:0-19093 GCA_964538495.1 uncultured bacterium
CGCCCAGGCCCGCGCCAGCAGAGAATTGACCGCGGAGGAGTCGGGGCGCTCCCGGACGGCTGCTTCCAGCCGGGCCCGGGCCTCTCCGGTCCTTCCGAGCGAGAGCAGGAATTTTCCGGCGGCAAAGGCCTCGCGTCCGTCCCATGCCTCCGCCCCCGCCGCCTTCAGGCCGTCGGCGGCGATCCGGGCGCTTTCCGGAAAAGCCGCCGCCACAAACAGCGCGCTGTCGGCGTCGTAGCCGGCGAGATCCCAGTCCGGGGAGTTTGCCAGCCATCGCAGCAGGGGCCGGTTGGAGGGGTTGGCGTGGTCCACCAGAGCCAGGTGAAAGCCCCAGCGCTTGGCCAGTTCGGGGAATGTCCCGGGCTCGACCAGGACCCGGTTGTATTCCATCAGGAAATTCTCCCCATAGACCCCGACCCGGGTGTCGAGGAAGATCTCCTGGCCGGGCCAGAGCCGCCAAGCCAGGTAGCTCCCGATCCCGAAGGTGTTGAAAATCCGGGCTTCCAGCCCCTCCTTCTCGATGAAAGCGGCGGTTCCTGTCGGATAGACGGTCCGGCAGATACCCCACCCGGGCCGGTTGTGCAGGTTGGACCCGTAAGGATCGGCCCAGTGCCGGGGATAGATCCAGGCCGCTGCTGCCGCCGCCGCCGCCAGGGGGAAAAAAAGCCGGGCTCCCCCGGGAAGCCTGCGGCCGCCCAGGTTGGAGGCGGCCAGGAAGGGAGAGATCAGGGCGAAGACGAAGATGTTGCGGTTGGCGGAGAAACCCAGCGCCCCGAAACCGAGGTAGAGCAGGAGGACCGGGATTCGCGTCCGGCGCCCGGAGGCGAGGAAGGAGGCCCCGACGGCCAGGAGCAGGAGGGGGAAAAACCACTGGGAAAGAGACCAGGCGGAGGGGGGGCTGGAGAGAAAGGGCTGCCAGACGTAGATGAAATTTTTCACCTGCCCGACTTTCTCCGTATAGAAGAGCCCCCCCGGCCCGTTGGGGGTAGCCATGGTCGCCAGGGCGGATAAGATCAAAAGGAGCAGGAGTTCCCGGGGGAAGGGAGAGTTTCGCCCTCGGAGCAGCCGTTCCAGGACGATCCCGGTGGTCCAGGCTCCCAGGGCTAGGAGCCCGAGCACGAAGCCCCCGTGCAGGTTGGCCCAGGCCCAAAAAAGCAACGGCAGAAGTCGGAGCCCTCTCCCCCCCTTCTCGAGCAGGTAGAGCAGCCAGGCCAGCCCCAGGAAGCTGAAGAGTTCCGGTCGGACCACGAAGCGCTGAGAGGCCCCGAAAATCCCCGCCAGGACCAGGAACCCGGCGAAGGGTGGAGAAAGGCGACGCCGGGCGGCGAGGTAGATTCCCCCGAAAGCCCCCGCCAGCAGGAGGAACCGGACGCCGTAAAGCCCCCCCGGGCCGGCCGCGCGAAAGGCGAGGTAAAAGAGGACCTGGGCACCCCAGGAGTGATTAATCCAGGGAGCATCCGGGCGGGTGTAGGAAAAGACGTCGCGGGTGAGGATCTCTCTCCCATCCCACATCGCCTCCCCGCTCTTGAGGTAAAGCCAGATGTCCGGGTCCCGGATCCGGTAAAAGGAAAGGACGGCCAGGACCAGCCCCAGGGCGGCGATCACCGCCCGCGAAAGCCTTCGTTCTTTCGCCCTGGAGAGCCCGGAAGCCATGCGTGGATTATAGCCTACTTTTTCTAACCGCAGGCTGAAGGCTGAAGACTGAAGACTGAAGAAACCGCCGCCGCATTCACATGTAGACATGTTTTGGCATAGAGCAGAGGGCATAGAGCATAGAGTTGCCCAGGGTCCAGAAGCGAATCGGGGTCGGTATCGGTATCGCTATCGGGATCGGGCGCGCGCCATCATCACGCCAAGACGCCACGACGCAGAGAAAACCGATTCGTCCACAGATTACACAGATTAAAACTTCATGCTCTTCATGTTCTTCATGGTGAGAAAACCAGGCTGAAGGCTGAAGACTGAAGGCTGAAGGAACTGACACGCCTATTAACCGCGAATCTCGCGAATCCCCGCGAATTCGGGCGACTGCTTACTGCTCACTACCCACTGCTTACCGGTTTTCGCGACTCCTGACTCCTGACTCCTGACTCCTGTCTCCTGCATCCTGGTTTTCGACGGATTACGGATTACTGATCACGAATTACGGTTTTTCCTGAACCCTGAACCCTGAACCCTGAACCCTGTAACCTGACTCTCTGCTCTATGCTGAAGCAAGCCCATGGTAAGAAAAAAATCTCTGTGGCCTGAAGATTTTCCTCTGTGATCTCTGTGGTGAGGAAGTTAGGCGTCGCCGCCTTCAGCGGAAAATCCGCCTTGACTCCCGGGCGCCGGAGGCATAGCTTTTGCCATTCGCGCTCGGGGGCTGTCCCCGGGCGGCGTTTACTGGAAACAGGCGCGCCTCGCCGCGCGCCGCGAGAACGGGAGGAAGCATGAGAAGCAATGTCTGGTTCGGCCGCGACTGGCTGGACCCCGAAATCAGCTACAGCCGGGAAGACTGGGAGACCCTGCTGGACGTCGCCTTTGAACTGAAGCGTTAGTTCTCCCTGCGCCAGGACACTTCCTATCTCCTCAAGGGCAAGACTCTCTTCACCATGTTCTTCAACCAGAGCCTGCGCACCCGCAGCACTTTCGACGCCGGGATCCAGCAACTGGGCGGGTTCCACTGCTCCCTGGAGCCGGGCAAGACCTACACCCCGGCCCGCAAGGGTTTCGACATCCCCTACCACACCGAGCGGATCAAGGACGTGGCCGAGATGCTCAGCCGGGTCGGCGACGCCATCGCCATCCGCATGTACGGGCCTCCCGCCGGCTGGAACTACGGCTTCGCCCACGCCACCATGCAGGAATTCGCCGAGTACGCTTCCTGCCCGATCATCAACATGGAGTGCGACAAGTATCACCCTTGCCAGATCCTGGCCGACCTGATGACCATCAAGGAAAAGTTCCGGACCTTCAAGGGCGTCAACCTGACCATGTCGTTTGCCTACTCGGGCTCGATCGAGAAACCCCGCGCGGTGCCCCAGAGCGTGATCCTGGGGGCCGCTATGATGGGGATGAACGTCACCCTGTCCCACCCGGAAGGCTACGATCTCGACCCCGAAGTCATCAAGCAGTGCAAGAAATACTCGAAGGAGACCGACGGGTCTTTCCGGATCGTCCACGACTTCGATGAGGGCTTCAAGGGCGCCCACGTGGTTTACCCCAAGGCCTGGGGCGCTTACACCTGCTTCAACTACTTCGATCCCAAGACCGGCAAGCAGATCCAGGCCCAGGACCACAAGGAGGCCACCCGGGTCAACGAGTTGGCCAAGGGCTGGAAGACCACCCAGGCCCAGATGGACCTGACCGACAAGAACGGGGTTTACATGCATTGCCTGCCCGCCGACCGGGGCCAGGAAGTGACCGACGAGGTCATTGACGGGCCCAAGTCGGTGGTGATCGACGAGGCCGAGAACCGGCTTCACGCCCACAAGGCGATCATGGCCCTGATCATGGGCGGGCGCCTCTAAGCCCGCGGTTCCTGAACGCAAAGCGCCCGGGGCCGTCCGGCCCCGGGCGCTTTGCGTTTGTGAGACTAAAAATGCATGGCATTTTTAGTCTCATCAGGGAGGGAAAGTGCAAGTCATCCCGGCGCTTTGCGCGGGAATGGCTATTGTTATGTCTTTGCCCTCCATGCTAACCTTAAAAATTGATTGTCCGCGAACTCTAATTTCATGTTCTTCATGGTGAAAAAGACAGGCTGAAGGAAAGGCCGCCAGATCACGCAAAGACGCAGAGACGCCAAGACGCCAAGAACTGATTTGTCCACGGATTTTCCTTCATGTTTCTTCATGAGCTTCATGGTAAGAATATGACTCTCCGTGGCCTGTAGATTTTCCTCTGTGATCTCTGTGGTGAGGGAGTTAGGCGGAAGGAACCGCCGCTTCATTCACATGTAGATATGTAGGACACGTAGAAAGGCAAATTCGAAACAAACGCGAGGCTGGAGAAATAGATGATTACAGGGAAAAAGATACTCCTGACCGGGGGAGGGGGGTTCATCGGGACCAACCTCTGCCGCGCCCTGGCCGAGGGGAACGAGCTGGTCATCCTGGACAATCAGCACCGGGACGCCATCCATCTCACCGACCTGACTTCCCGGAAAAACGTGGTCTTTATCAAGGGCGACGTGCTCGATCCTGATTCGGTGCGCGCGGCCATGCGCGGCTGCTCGCTAGTGGTGCACATGGCCGCCATCGCCGGGATCGACACCGTCAACCGGCGGCCTACCGTGACCATGAAGGTGAACATGACCGGGACCCAGAACGTTCTGGAGGCCGCGGTGGAGCAGAAGGTGGAGCGGTTGCTGGATTTCTCCACCAGCGAGGTCTACGGCTCCTTCGTTTACAACGCTTGCGAGGGGGATTCCACCATCCACGGCCGGGTCGGGGTCCTGCGCTGGATCTACGCCGTGAGCAAGCTGGCCGCCGAACACATGACCCACTGCTACCACGAGGAATACGGCCTGCCCGTGGTCACCATCCGGCCTTTCAATGTCTACGGTCCCTACCAAGTGGGGGAAGGGGCGATCCAGAAGTTCTGCCTGGCGGCCCTGGACAACGAACCCATCTATCTCAACGGGGACGGCTCCCAGATCCGGGCCTGGTGCTACATCGAGGATTTCATCCAGGGGGTGCTGCTCTGCCTGGAGAAGCCGGAAGCGATCGGGGAGGTCTTCAACATCGGCAATCACCTGGCCGCCGTCACCATTCTCGACCTGGCCGAGCGGATTGTCGCCCTGGCCGGCTCCCGGTCCGAAATCCGGCATCGCGAGGAACTGGGGGCGGACGTGGCTCTGCGCATCCCCAGCACCCGCAAGGCGCTCTCATTGCTGGGGTTCAAGCCCCGTGTGGACCTGGCCGAGGGGCTGCGCCGGACCATTGACTGGTACCGCCAGAACCGGGGGCGGATCGCCTGAGGGAAAGGTCGGGGATGAAGCTTGCGATCGTGGGGGCCAACGGGTTCATCGGGCGCAACCTCCTGCTCGGAGCGGACCCCGAAAACGAGATTTTCGCCCTCGACCTCGGGGAGGGACTGGGAGAGTTTTTAAGCCGCGGCGGGCTCTCCCGCGTCCGGTGGATTTCCTGCGACCTTGGCGATCGGGCGGCTCTCTCCCGATTGGGTTCGGCCTGGGGGAAAGAGTTTGACGCCGTGATTTACCTGGCCGGGAACGGCGACCCCGCCCGCTCGACGGCCGAGCCCGCTTTTGATCTGCGCTCTTCCGCCCTGGGCTTGGTTAATTTTCTGGAGATTTTCCGCCCCGGGCACCTGGTGTATTTTTCCTCGGGAGCGGTTTACGACGGGCTTTCCGGCCCGGTCGAGCCCTCGGTCCCGGTTGCGCCGGTCCTGCCTTACGCGGTCGGGAAATACGCCGCCGAGCGCTATATCCATTTCTTCTCCCGCTCCGGGGGGGTGGGTCGCTTCAGCATCCTGCGTTTTTTCGGAGCCTACGGCCCTTATGAACCGCCGCGCAAGATTTTTACCAGGCTGGTCAGGGCCTTTGCCCTGGAGGGGAAAAGGGAATTCACGATTCGGGGCGACGGGAAGAATTTGATCGACGCCATGTTCGTCTCCGATGCCGTCAAAGCTGTCCAGGCGGTTCTCGACTCGGAGGGCGCGGATGCCGTGGCGGATCTCTGTGTGGGAGAGCCGCTTACTCTCCATGAGTTGGTCGAGCGGGCGGGCCGGGCTTTCGGGATCGAGCCGGTGGTGCGCTATGAGGGCAAGGTTCCCGAATACATCACTTTCCGCCCGAGTCCGGCGGCTTTCCGGGAACGGTTCGGTTTCCGTCCCTCCGTTCCCCTGGAGGAAGGCCTCCGCCGCCTGGCCGCCTTCCTGAAATCTGAAGCCTGAAGGAACCGCCGCGCCGATAAAACCGCGAATCTCGCGAATCCACGCCAATTCAAGCTTCGGATTACGGATTACTGATCACGGATTACGAATCGGATCCTGACTCCTGTCTCCTGCATCCTGGTTTTCGACGGATTACGGTTCACGGTTTACTGTTTACGTTTGCAACTCTATGCTCTATGCCCTCTGCTCTATGCTGGGACCTGAACCCTGAACCCTTGTTCCTGACCCCGGAGTCAGGGGAGCAATCAAAATAAAACGGGAGAAGCGAAAGATAATGGCCGCCAAAAAACTAAAAGCGCTCATCACCGGCGGGGCCGGCTACATCGGTTCCGTCATGACCGAGGAATTCCTGAAACGGGGCTACGCGGTGACCGTGCTCGACGATTTCCGCTACTGCCGGACCTCGCTCCTGCATCTGTGCGGCCATGCCGGCCTGGAAGCGGTCCGGGGCGACGTCCGCGACCCGGCCGTGCTCAGGCCTCTGGTGGCCGCCGCCGACGTCATCGTCCCCCTGGCCGCGGTGGTGGGGGCGCCCGCCTGCGACCTTCACCCCCTGGACGCCGAAAGCATCAACGTCGGGGCGGTGAGAGAGCTCAACCGGCTCCGGGGACGGGAGCAGAAGGTGGTTTTCCCGGTCACCAACAGCGGCTACGGGGTCGGGACCTCCGGGGAATACTGCACGGAAGAGAGCCCGTTGAAACCTTTGTCCGCCTACGGGAAGCACAAGGTGGAGGCGGAAAAGATCCTCCGGGACAAGGGCTCCTGCGTTTCCTTCCGGCTTGCCACCGCCTTCGGGGTCTCCCCCCGGATGCGGGTGGACCTGCTGGTGAACGATTTCACCTACCGGGCTGTCCGCGACCGCTGCATCGTGCTTTTCGAGGCCCACTTCAAGCGCAACTACATCCACGTCCGGGACATCGCCCGGGCCTTTCTTTTCGCCCTGGACAACTTCGAAAAGATGGACGGGGAGGTCTATAACCTGGGCCTGAGCGACGCCAACCTCTCCAAGCTCGAACTCTGCCGGGCGATTGAGAAACACGTGCCCGGTCTGGTCATCCTCGTCTCCGAGATCGGGGAGGACCCGGACAAGCGCGACTACATCGTCAGCAACGAAAAAGTGGAGCGGGCCGGTTTCCGGACCCGGCACTCCCTGGATTCCGGGATCCGGGAGCTGCTCCGGGCCTACCGCTTCCTCAAGGACTCCGTTTACAACAATGTCTGATTCGGTCCGGAAAATCCTGGTTACCGGCGGCTCGGGCTTCCTCGGGCATCACGCCGTTCCGGTCCTCCGGAAGAGCTATCCCGCCGCTGAGGTCATGGCGCTCTCCTCGGCGGATTACGACCTGACCGAACAGGAAGAGGTCCGAAAGATGTTTTCCGAGATCCGCCCCGAGGTGGTGCTGGCCCTGGCCGGTTACGTGGGCGGGATCGGGGCCAACCGCGATTTTCCCTCTGATTTCTACTACCGCAACCTGATGATGAACACCATGACCATCCGCGAGGCGCGTCTGGCGGGGGTAAAGAAGCTCTTGGCCGTGATGGGCGGTTGCAGTTATCCGGCTTCGTCCCCGAGCCCCATCCGGGAGGAGCAGATGTGGGAAGGCCTCCCGGCGGCCGAGAGCGTTCCCTACTCGATGGCCAAGAAGATGGCCTTGATCCAGGCGGAGGCCGACCGCCGGCAGCACGGGTTCGACGCCATCGTGCTCATCCCCGGCAACATCTACGGGGAACACGACAACTTCGAGCTGGCCGCTTCGCACGTCGTTCCCGCCATGATCCGCAAGTTCCACGAAGCCGGACTCCGGGGGGACCCTTCCGTGGTTCTCTGGGGGACCGGCGCCCCCACCCGGGACTTCGTCTATGCCGGGGACGTAGCCGCTCTTTTCCCTTGGTTCCTGGACAACTATTCCTCCCCCGAGCCGGTCAATCTCTCCACCGGGGTTTCCACCTCGATCCGGGAACTGGCCCTGTTGGTCCGGGAGCTGACCGGCTATCGGGGCGAGCTGGTCTGGGACGCTTCCAAACCCGACGGCAAGAAGTTCAAGATTTTTTCCGATGCCCGCCTGCGCTCCCTGGGGCTCTCCTGCCCCACCTCCCTGAGGGAAGGGCTGGAGCGGACCGTGCGCTGGTTCCGGGAGAATTACGCCCGGGGGACGGTCCGGTTATGAAAATCCTGGTCCTGGGGGCCCAGGGGTTTGTCGGCTCGGCGTTCGTGCGCGCGGCGTCCCGGGAAGGGCTTGAGTGCCTGAGCGTCGACCTCGACAACTACGAGGCTTTCCGGGGCCGCCAAGCCGATCTGCTGGTCAACGCCGCCGGCAACTCGAAAAAATACCTCGCCCGGAGCGAGCCCCGGGAGGATTTTCGGGTCTCGCTTTTCGGGCTGCTCGACTCCTTTTTCGACTTCAGTTTCCGGCATTACGTCTACATCTCGAGCGTGGACGTGTATCCCGACCACGAGGATCCCGCCGCCAGCGTGGAGGACACCCCCATCGACGTCGCCCGGATCTCCAATTACGGGTTTCACAAGCATCTGGGGGAGGAAATGGTCCGCCACTACCTTCCCTCCTGGCTGATCGTCCGCCTGGGCGGGGTGCTGGGGCCGGGTTTGAAGAAAAACCCGGTCTACGACCTTCTCCACGGCCATCCGCTCCGGGTGGACGAGGAGTCCCGCTACCAGTACCTGGGGACGGATTTTCTCGCGCGGGCGGTTTACGAACTGGCCCGCCGGGAGCGTTGGAACGAGGTCTTCAACGCCTGCGGAAAGGGGACCGTTTCCCTGCGCGAGATCAGGCTGCTGATGGGCGCGCCTCTGCGTTACCGGCTTGATTGTCCCCCGCGCGAGCGTTATGAAATCGACAACACCAGGCTCTCCGGCGTGGTAGAGATTCCCCCGACCCGTCGGACCGTGGAGGAATTTCTGGCCTCCCCGGACCGCCCGCGGGAGCCCGGGGGCGAGGGCAAGCCATGATCATCTCCCAGACCCCGGTCCGAATCAGTTTTTTCGGGGGCGGCTCCGACTTCCCCGAGTATTTCGAAAAAAATCCGGCTGCGGTCCTTTCCACCTCCATCAACAAGTACGCCTACCTCACGGTCGGCTACCTGAGCGGTTTTTTCGACTACCGGATCAAGGTCACTTATTCCAAGAGCGAAACGGTCTCCCGGGTCGGGGAGATTAGGCACCCGGCGGTGCGGGCCTGCCTGGAGCATCTGGGGATCGAAGCCAACATCGAGATCAACTATTTTTCCGACCTCCCGGCCCGGACCGGGCTGGGGACTTCATCCAGTTTCGTGGTGGGGCTGCTCAACGCCTTGCACGCCTACCAGGGCCGGCGGGTCTCGACCCGGCAACTGGCCCGGGAAGCGGTCCTGGTCGAGCGGGAACTGGTCAGGGAAAATGTCGGCTGCCAGGACCAATACGCCGCCGCCTTCGGGGGCTTCAACTACATTTCCTTCCGACCCGAAGGCGACATCCGGGTCGAGCCCGTGGTCTGCCCGCCCGGGCGGCTGGAGGCGCTCGACGGCAACCTGATGTTGTTTTACACCGGGATCCAGCGCTACTCCGAGGACATCCAGAAACACCACGTGGCGCGTCTTTCCGACAACACCGCCCACCTGGCGCGGATGGTGGAGCTGGCGGCGCGGGCTCTAGAGGTGGTAGGCTCCGAGCGGGAGGGCCTGGACGAATTCGGGCGTCTCCTGCACGAGGGCTGGGAGCTGAAGAAGTCCCTGGGGACCAGGGTTTCCAATCCCGAGATCGACGCCATGTATTCCGCCGCCCGCTCCGCCGGGGCCCTGGGAGGAAAACTTCTGGGAGCCGGGGGAGGGGGGTTCCTCCTCCTCTATGCCGGCGAGGAGAACAGGGATTCGGTTCGGGAGGCTCTGAAAAGCCGCCTGGAGGTGGATTTTCGCTTCGAGCGCTACGGTTCCCACATCATTTTTTTCGATCCCGACAAGCTGGGGCATCCCGGCTCGAAAGGATAAGGCCGTGCCTTTCGCGCCCGGATTATGTTATTTATTCTAAATCGCGCCGCCGCAGGCTGAAGACTGAAGGCTGAAGGACCCGCCGCAACGATTAAACCGCGAATCTCGCGAATCCCCACAAATCAAGGCGACGGATTACGGATTACTGTTTACGGATTACACTGAACCCTGAACCCTGAACCCTGAACCCTTTGATGAAGCCCCTGACTGTAATCATCTCCACCTTTAACGAGGAAGGGAGCATCGCCGCGGTCCTGGACGGGGTCTCGGCCGCGGCTCCCTCCGCGGAGATCGTCGTGGTGCATGGTGGCCGCGACGGCACCGACGCCGCCGCCCGGAAGTGGGGGGCGGCCCGGCCCGGAGTTGACCTCAAGGTCTATCGGAATTTCGGGGACGTCGGGAAGGGGCACGCCGTCAAACTCGGAATCACCCTGGCCGCCCACCCGCGCATACTCCAGTTCGACGCCGACCTCCAGTTTGCCCCGGGGGACATCCCGGCCATGGTCGCGCCCCTGGAGGCCGGCTCGGCGGACCTGGTGATCGGCTCCCGTTTCATGCCCGGAACGGACAAGTCCGCCTACCAGGCCAGTTTTTTCCGGGACCTGGGCAACAACCTCTTGAACCGCTGGATCTCTCTGCTGGCCGGGCAAAAGATCACCGATGTCACCACCGGGATGAAGGCTTGGCGGGTGGAGGCGATCTGGGCGGCCCCCTTCCGGGACAACCGTTATGTCTATGAGATGGAGATCGTGGTCCGTCTGTCCCGGGCGGGAATGAAGATAGTCCAGATTCCGGTCCGCTATTCCAGCCGCTTGGGAGGGGATTCCGGGCACGGCACGGGCTTGAAGGAGTTCTGGAGCATCGCCCGGACCGGCTTCATGATCGGCTATCGCGCCCTGCTCATCCGTCTGGGCCTCTGGTGACTGACTTTGGTATTCGTCCACAGATTTCACAGATTGAACTTTAGGCTGAAGACTGAAGGCTGAAGGGACCACCGCTGCGGCATCACGCAAAGGCGCAAAGACGCTAAGACGCCAAGAAACAAATCGTCCACAGACTTACACAGATTAATCCGTGCTCATTCTGGATTCTGGATTCCCGTTTGCGCACTGAAACCGCGAATCTCGCGAATCCACGCCAATTCAAGCTCCGGATTACGGATCACTGATCACGGATTACGAATCGAACTCTGACTCCTGTTTCCTGTATCCCGGGTTTAGACGGATTACGGATTGCATGGTTTCCTGAACCCTGGACCCTGAACCCTGGACCCTGTATGCCGCCGTCCTCGGCCTCAAGGAATGGAATGAACCAAAAAGAGAGAACCTTGCCGATTCTGGTCCTGGGCGGGGGGCCGGCCGGCCTGGTCGGCGGGGTTTCCTCTTCCCGCCACTGGAAGCGCTTCATCCTCGAATACGGCCCGCACACTTACCACGTCAAGCACGACCGGATCGACGATTTGGTCCGGGAGGTTTACGGGGGGGAACTCACGCCCAAGCAGCGGGTGACCCGGATGCTGATCCGGGGCCGGATGTTCGACTACCCCCTCAAGTTCTGGCAGCTCCTGAAGGGCTTGAACCCGTTTTTCTCGGCCCGGATGCTGCTCGATTTTCTCTTCACTTCTCTCTGGTTCAAGATTTTTCCCCGCCCCGACGACAGCTTCCGGACCTGGGGGGTGAAGCGCTTCGGGCACACCCTCTACCAGCTCTGTTTCGGGCGTTACACCGAGCGGCTCTGGGGGGTTCCCGCCGAGCGGCTTTCGGTCCGCCTGGCCTCCTCCAAGCTGCACAAGCTCAACCTCAAGGACGTGATCGTCAAGCTCTTCGGGGGCCGGGGCCAGGAACAGGCCACCTACTGGGAGGATTTCCTTTACCCCGAGGAAGGGATGGGGATCGTCTTCGAGAAGATGGCCGCCGAGATCGCCAAGGCGGGCGGGGAAGTCTGGCTTGAGAGCTATCCCGTTTCTTTCCGCTTCGACGGGGGCAAGATCGTCTCCGTCCTGGTCAACCGGCGGGGTCAAGAAGAGGAAGTCCCGGTCGCGGCCGTGATTTCCACCATCCCGCTTCCCGAGATGGGCTCCCTGACGCGGGATGTCATCGGCCCCGAGAGTTACGCCGCCTCGGCGGCCCTGCGCAGCCGCTCCCTGGTTCTGGTGGACCTGATCGTGCGGATGCCGACGGTCTCGGACGCTCACTGGGTTTACCTGCTCGATGATATCTACCGTTTCAACCGTTTTTGCGAGCAGAAAAACCTGCTCCGGGAGCGGGTCCCCCCCCTGGAGACGATGCTCACTTTCGAAGCCTGCTGCGGTTTCGAGGACGAGTTCTGGAAACTGCCCGACGCCGAACTGGTCAAGCTGGCCCTGGAGGACATCGCGCACATCGAGCGCATAGACGGTTCCCGGGTCACCGACACCCTGGTCCGGCGGGTGAAGGACGCTTATCCGGTTTACGATCTCGAGTTCGAGGAGAACCTGAAAAAACTTTACCGGGGTCTGAGCCGGGTGGAAAACCTCTACGCCACCGGCCGCCAGGGGCTTTTTCTCAACACCGACATGCATGACACCATGGAACTGGGGATGAGGACGGTGGCGGAGTTCGAATCCGGCCTCGGCGCCCGGGAATGGTACGACCTGGTCAGCCCCTACCTCTCGCTTTGCCTGGGGGTTCCCGGCCAACCGGAAGCGCCCGCGCGGTGAAGAAGGGGATCGTCTTATTTCTGGCGTCAGTCGCGGTTCTGGTCGGGCTCGGGCTGGCCCTTTGGCTGCGGCTGGATTTCGTCCTCAACCGCCGCCAACTCCCCGTGGTCTGGGACGCCGCCGGCTACCACATCCAGGGCCGGGAGTTCAGCGAGGCCTGGAAAGCCGCCGATTCCGAAGCCTTTGATCTCCATTTTCGCAAAGCCTACGAGATGGCCTTGCCCAAGTGCGAGGTTTATCCCCTCTTCATCAGCGGGGTTTACCATTTCTGGGGGATGGACTCCGGCAAGGTCCGGCTCGCCCAGGCGGCGCTGGGCGTTCTCTCCTGCCTGTTGTTGTTTCTGATCGCCCGGAGGGTTTTCCATCTCGGGCCCGCGCTGGCGGCTCTTTTCGGGGCGGCCGTCTATATTCCCTTCATCCTTTCCGAGGGCAGGCTTCTCACCGAGACCGTCTCCATTTTCGTGCTTCTGCTTACGACTTGGCTCCTGATCGCCGCCTGCCGCCGGGGCGGCTGGTGGTGGCTGGTTCTGGGGGGGCTCGCCACGGCCGTGCTCATGGTCACGCGCACCTTCTTTCAGTACATCTTCGTCGTCTATGTCCCCTTGATCTTTTTCGCCCTACGCCGGGAAAAAGTCTCTCTTCCCGGGCTCAAGACGATTCTCTATGTCCTGGCCATCGCCGCCCTTATCGTCCCCCGCTGGGAGTGGACTTCCGAGGTGGATCCCAAGGGCCGGCGCTGGCTTTCCGGTTCCTGGCGCAACGGGTTGGCGCTCTATACCGGGATCCATCCCCCCAACCAGGGGCTCCAGACCGACTCCGACCCGGGCGGGGACCTGATGCAGGAGGTCCGGCGGGACAACCCTCCCGGAACCGATATCGAGGATATCTATTTCCAGTCCTATCTCCGCACCCTGACCCGGCGGCCCGGGGAAGCTGTCCCCGTGCTCCTGGCCAAAGGTTGGCTTTTCTGGCACCGGGCCTACAACGACTTTCTCCAGAGTTACTTGCTGGACCCACCCGGGATCGACGTTATGAACCGGGTCTGGCTCCTGGGGGGCGCCTTCGGTCTGGGCCTGGCCCTGGGCCTGGGCGGGGCGGGCTGGATATTTCTCGCCACCGCGCTCTACATCTGGGCGCTCTGTTTCGCCGCCGACGCCGAGAGCCGCTATACCCTCCCGGCCATGCCCTTCATGATCGCCGCCGCCGGCAACCTGGCCTGGGAGATTTTTTCTCGCCTGCGCGCGGCCTGGCGTCTCCGGGGCCCGGAAAGAAACCGGCTTCCATCATTCCATTAAGCAGATCGGAACGGTTGCTGCACCTGCTCGGAGTCCGTTTCCCGGCGGCGTTCGATCTTTGGCTGGGGCTGACGCTGCTGTTGATCTTTTCCCCGCTTCCCCTGCTGCTTTTGCTCTGCCGCCCCCTGGGCCGCCTGCGCTGGTGGGCCGCCTGCGCCCCCTCGGTTCTGCTGGCGGCGATATTTCTTTCCGCGGTTTCCGTCCACCGGCAGTGGCACGAGTGGAGCCTCAGGCTTTTCCGGCCCGGTCAGACCGTCAGCCAGCGGATTTCCCTGCCCGGGGACCTGGAACGCTACCGGAGCGCCGTGCTCAAGCTCGATCTTCTCTCCGGCCCTTCCCGCCACTTCGATCTCGAGGTTCGCCTGGACGGAAAGCCGGTGCGGATTTTTCAGCGGGGGCTGACTCCGGATCCCGGCTCCTACATCACCACCCGGCGCGCCTTCCCGATTTACCTGAAAGAGCAGAACCGGGGTTTCTCCCAGGTCAGGCAGTGGTATAGCGTTCCTTTGGATTTGGAAAAACTCCGGGGGCGGAAGGAGGCCACGGTCGAGTTGGAGTTCCGGCCCCTGATGGCGGGGGAAGATGCCTATGTCGAGGTTTATGGTGACTATCCGGTCGCCGGGGAGGAGGCGGTTTTCGATGGGCCTACCTTTTCCCAGTCCCCCCAGGAACTCAGCCTCTACCGCTATCTTTTTTTCGATGATTGGCGGCTCTGGCGCCGGCAGGAGCTTTCGGCCGCGGCGAAACCCGCCGACGCTACCGGATTCTCCTGGACCTTTCGAAAATGCCCGAGCGCCGCGGCGAATTCCCGGTGGCGGTCAAGTCCGAGCATTACCTCACTACCAAGACCCACCTGGCCAACTACTATAACCTGCAAGTCTGGGAGCTTAACCCCTGGAAAAAGGCCGGGGACTTGATGCTGATCGAGGCCGCTCACGCCGCCCCGGGGCGGGAGGGGGGGTTTTACCTGGTGGTTTATGAAGACTCCGACGGCGATGCCAAGCCCGATCGGCTCCTGGCCCAGTCAAGCTGGCTGGAGGGGAAGGAGGCGGGCGAATGGAGTTCCTGGACGGTCGAGATCGCATCCCGGAACATTTTTCTGGGGATGACCTGGCCTCAGGGCTCTCCCACCCTGGTCTATCGCGAAGGCGCCCTCTGGCCCGACGAGATGTTCCCCGAGGAGATGTATTATCGGACCGGGCCCAATGCTCCCAAGGCCAATCCCGTGCTCACCAACCTGAGGGTTTTCTTTCCCCCGCCCGAGAATAGGCTGAAGGCTGAAGACTGAAGGCGGAAGGAACCGCCGCCTCATTCACATGTAGACATGTTTTGGCATAGAGCATAGGGCATAGAGCATAGAGTTGCAAAAACCGTAACTCGTAATCAGTAATCAGTAATCCGTAATCCGTCGCCTGAATTCTGGATTCTGAATTCCGGTTTAAACTTCATGCTCTTCATGTCCTTCATGGTGGGGAAACAGGCTGAAGGCTGAAGACTGAAGGCGGAAGGAACTGCCGCGCTATTCACATGTAGACATGTAGGGCATGTAGAAGGATTCAGGGTTCAGGGTTCAGGCGCGAATCGCTATCGGGATCGAGCTCGCGCGCATATTCACCATGTAGGGCATGTAGAACATGTAGATAAATTCGAAATCCGAATTTGGCGGACGGATTACGGATTACTGATCACGGATTACGGGTTCTCCTGAACCCTGCATCCTGACTCTATGCCCTATGCTCTATGCTGAAGTAAGCCCATGGTAAGAAAAAAAGCAGTTCTCTGTGGTCTGAAGCCGTTTCTCTGTGTGCTCTGTGGTAAGGAAGTTAGGCTGAAGGCGGAAGGAACTGCCGCCTCATTCACATGTAGACATGTAGGATAAGTAGAAAAGATGGGTTTTCCCCTTGACGGCTGGAGTCGGAAGCCTTAAATTATTAAAAATGATTACTAATAGTGAAATCTTGGTGAGAAATACCCGGCAGCGCCGGGTGATCCTGGAGGAGCTCCGGAAGGTGAAGTCTCATCCCACCGCCGAGGATGTCTACGAGATGGTCCGGCGCCGCCTTCCCCGGGTCAGCCTGGGGACGGTTTACCGCAATCTTGAGCTTTTGGCCGAGGCGGGGGCGATCCAGAAAATCGGAACGGCCGGGACCCGGAAGCGCTTTGACGGGAATTCGCGGCCCCATTATCACCTTCGCTGTTTGAGCTGCGAAAGGGTCTCGGACCGGGAGGCCGAGGGTTTGGGCGGCTTCACCGTGATCGGTCACAGCCTGGAGTTCTGCGGTTTTTGCCCCGCCTGCCGGAAAAAAAGCCCAGGGCAGGACGAGGGGAGGATGGCTACGGAACAAACTGGAGCAGGAGGATAGATTATGGAGTTGCCGGGAAGCAAAACCGCTCAAAACCTGATGACGGCCTTTGCCGGGGAGTCCCAGGCCCGGAACCGTTATAGCTATTATTCCGCCAAGGCGCGCCAGGAGGGTTTTCGCCAGATCTCGGAGATTTTCGAGGAAACCGCCAACCAGGAAAGGGAGCACGCCAAGCGGATTTTCAAGTTCATGACCGGCTCCGAGCAGGAAATCGCGGCCGCGTTTCCTTTCGGGACGATCGGCTGCACCGTTGATAATCTGAAAGCCGCCGCGGCCGGGGAGCACTATGAGTGGACCGAAATGTATCCCGGCTTCGCTCAGACCGCCCGGGAAGAAGGCTTCGGGGAGATCGCCGATGCTTTCCAGGCGATCGCGGTGGCCGAGAAGCAGCACGAGAAGAGGTATCTGGACCTGGCCGCCAATATCGCCGCCGGGCGGGTTTTTAAGCGGGAGAAACCGGTGGTCTGGCGCTGTATTAACTGCGGGTATCTCCACACCGGGATCGATGCCCCCCAGATGTGCGCCGCCTGCGCTCATCCCCGGGCCCACTTCGAGCTTTTGGGCGAGAACTGGTAAAAAAGGAGGAGAAGAGATGACCAAGCTGTTACAGATCTACAAGTGCGCGATTTGCGGCAACATCGTCGAAGTGGTTCATTCGGGGGCCGGCCAGTTGGTCTGTTGCGGGCAGCCCATGGATCTGCAGAAGGAGAACACCACCGACGGCGCCCGGGAAAAACACGTTCCCGTGATCGTCAAGGTTAAGGGCGGCTTCGAGGTCAAGGTGGGGTCGGTCGCCCATCCCATGACTCCGGAGCACTACATCGAGTGGATCGAGATCGTCTGCGCCGACGGCTGCTGTTCCAACCGGGTGTTCCTCAAGCCCGGCGACGAGCCCAAGGCGGTGTTGAAGACCGATTGCGAGGATATTTCCGCCCGGGAATACTGCAACCTCCACGGGCTCTGGAAGGCCTGATCAAACCTGAAATTTCTTTCCCCGGCAATCGGGGGGGGAGCCAAGGAGAAGAAGTCATGCTCGGCAAGAAAATGATCAAGGAGATGAACCTGCAGATCAACAAGGAACTCTATTCCGCCTACCTCTATCTCTCGATGGCGGCCTGGTTCGAGGAGGCCAACCTCAAGGGCTTCGCCAACTGGATGAAGGTCCAGTTCCAAGAAGAGCAGTCTCACGCCCTCAAGTTCTTCAATTACGTGATGGAACGGGGCGCCCAGGTCAAGCTCGAGGCGATCGAGGCCCCCGAGACCAAGTGGGAAAATCCGGCCGCGGCTTTCAAACAGGTTTTGGAGCACGAGCAATATGTCACCTCCCGGATCCACGGCCTGGTCAAGTTGGCCCGGGAGGAGAACGACTATGCCAGCGATGCCTTCCTGCAGTGGTTCGTGACCGAGCAGGTCGAGGAGGAGGCCAACGCCGTCGAAATCCTGGAGAAACTGAAGATGATCGGCGACCGCGGCAGCGGGCTGCTTATGCTCGACCATAAACTGGGGTCCCGGACCTTTAACGCTTAAAGCCGAGTGAGGCGCTCATGACGATCAAGCAGCAGGTGGAAGCGGCCCTGGGGGAAGTCCGCCCCATGCTCCAGGCCGACGGCGGGGACGTCGAGTTGATCGAGGTTTCCGAAGACGGCGTGGTCAAGGTCAGGCTCAAGGGCGCTTGCGGCGGCTGTCCGATGAGCCAGATGACCCTGAAAATGGGTATCGAGCGAACCCTGAAACAGAAAGTTCCCGGGGTCAGGGAAGTTGTTTCCGCCTGAGTCCCGCCTATTCACCATGTAGAACATGTAGAGCATGTAGCTAATTGCTCCGATTAGGGAAGCAATTGCTAACACGGCCACAAGCTTCGACTACAATTGCGACAATGAATTAATCTGTGAAAATCTGTGTAATCTGTGGAAAAGAATTTTAATTTGTGAAATTCGTGGATGATGCGGGAGGCGATCAGGAGAGGATTTTCAGGATTTCGGGGACGGCGCCGGCCTTCACCAACTCGTCGGCGATTCCCGGGCGGTGCAGGTGCCGGGCCAGTTCCGCCAGGACCCGGAGGTGGGATTCCGGCGGGGCGTCCTGGGGGCTCAAGAGCAAAAACAGGGCCCGCACCGGGGCGCTGGTGTGGGGGAAGGTCCAGCCTTCCGGGCTGACCCCCAAAAATACCGTGTAGGCGAGCACTTCCGGGACGTGGGCGTGCAGGAGAACCGCCCCCGGGGTCATCTCCACGGGGTCGGAGGCGGCAATCCCCGAGAGTACTCCGGCCAGGCGGGCGACGACCTCCGGCTTTTCGGGAAAAGCCGGCTTAAGCAGTTGGGCGATCGCCCCGGCCGGGTCGCTCCGGCTCATCCGGATCCGGACGTGATCGGGGGGAAGAAAAACCGAGCAGAAATTCGCCCCCTCCTTTTTCCCGGAGTCTTCTTCCTCCTGCCAGGGCATTTCCGGGGGATGGACCACGAGGAAATTGATCCCGGCCAGATCCCGGCCGAGCAGGCGGGGCAACCTGTCCAGGGCCGGCTGCCAGCCCAGCCTTCCCGGGCGCACCCCGAGCAGAACCAGGAGGTCGCCGCTCCCGAGATTTTCCACCGCCCAGGGCAGGAAATCATCCCAGCGCCCCAATTCATGGGCGGATTCCTTGACCGCCGGGGGGATGTCGGCCAGGGCTTTTCTGGTTTTTTCCAGGGTTTCCGGGATCGAAATCGCCAGCAGCGTGGCCCCGATCTGGCTGGTCAAGGTCTTGATGGCCCGCAGGGCGATGCCGAAACCGCTCTGGCGCTCGCTTAAAGGCGGCAGCGCGAGGATTACGCGGCTCATGGTGTTGATCGGGATGCGGCCGCGGCTCACGATCACCATTCTGC
>CAZIEA010000016.1:19103-22096 GCA_964538495.1 uncultured bacterium
ACGCTATCGAGCACGCTCCCGAATACCCGGTGGCGCGAGGAGATGCTTCCGTCCCAGCCGGCGATGACGGTGGAGATCCGGAGATCGAGCAGGGCCTGGGAGATGCCGTCGGGGACGTCCATGGCCGCGCGGGTCACGGGAACCGCGTTCACCCCGGCTGCCACCGCCCGCACCACCGCGTGGCCGAGCAGCTTCTCCCCGGCGGCGATCCTCTCCTCGGCGTTGATCCCGGCCCTGGTCACCGTGAGCGGAAACAGCGGCTCCCGGGAATCCTTCCGGCGCAGGAGCAAGGCCAGGTCGATCAGGGCTTCGGCGGTGGCCGGGCTGTCCAGGGCCACCAGGATCCGGTGCGGCGCGGTCGCGGGATCGTAGGGATTTTCCTCTTCCCGCAGGGCTACCCTGCGGGCGTAGCGCTCGGTGATCCAGGATCCGCCCAGACAGGTGAAAAGGATCATCATGATCGTCCCGGTCAGGACGGCTTCCCCGAATATCCCGATTTCATACCCCACCATGACCGCGGCCAGGGTGGCGGCGGCCTGGTTTACGCTCAACCCGAAAATGAGCATCCCCTCGTCGCGGCTGTAAACCAGCCACTTCGCCGTTACGGCGGCCGCCAGCCATTTGGTGCCGAACCCCACCAGCACCATCGCCCCCGCGACTCTCCAGGTCTCCGGGTTTTCGACCAGCAGGCTGAGATGGACCAGCATCCCCACCGAGATCATGAAGAAGGGGATGAAAAGAGAATTGCCCACGAACTGGATCCGGTTCATGAGGGCGCTTCTTTCCGGGATCAGGCTGTTCAGGACCAGCCCGGCCAGAAATGCCCCGATGATCGGCTCCAGCCCGGCGACTCCGGCGAAATAGGCGCAGAGGAAAAGCACCCCCAGGACTCCGACGAATGCGGTCACCCCGTCCCCGGCCGCCCGCCGGAAAAACCATTTCCCCGCCAGGGGCAGGATTAGGGCGGCGGCGGCGATGTAGACGGCCATGAAAAGGAAAAGCCACAGCCAGAAGAGCGCTCCGCTCTCCCCCTGGTGGGAAGCCGCGATCACCGCCAGGATCAGGAGGGCCAGGGTGTCGGTGATGATGGTCCCGCCGATGGTGGTGGTGACGGCCCGGGTCCGGGAGAGGCCCAGGCGGCTGGCGATCGGGTAGGTGAGCAGGGTATGGGAGGAGAACATGCTGGCCAGGAGCACGGCCGCGGGCCAGCTGAAGCCGGGGAGGAGGAAACGGGCCGTCAGGCTGCCCAAGAGCAGGGGGATGGCGAAGGTCAGGAGACCGAAGGCGGCGCTGTGCCCGCGGTGGCGGAGGAACTCGACCAGGTCGAGTTCCAGCCCGGCCAGGAACATGATGTAGAGCAGCCCGATCTTGCCCAGGAGCTGGACTTCCGGGCCCCGGTCCAGGATTCCCATGGCGTGCGGCCCCAGGACGATCCCGGCCGTGATCAGCCCGATCGTCCCCGGCATCCTCAAGCGGATGAAGAGAAGCGGGGCGAGCAGGGAGATCATCAGCAGGGCGGCGAAGATCAGCACCGGGTCGGTGATGGGGAAAAACTGCCCGAGCGCATTCATATAATTAAATTTATCATAAGTGGGCCTGAACCCTGAACCCTGAACCCTGGGAACTCCGGCCCCCTAATCCGGTTGAGATTGCTTGAGCTTGCTGGCAGAATACATCCTGTCCGGCAACCGGTTCGGGAAAAGGAGGAGAGCGATGGCGGCGCCTTTCAAGGCTTACGATGTCAGGGGAGTTTGGGGCAAGGACGTGACCGAGGATCTGGCCTATCGTTTGGGGAAGGTCTTCGCCGACTACATCAAGGGGGATAAGATAGTGGTGGCTCGGGATATGCGCCCCACCAGCGACCTTCTCCGGGACGCTTTCGTCAAGGGGGCGACCGAGCAGGGCAAGGACGTGGTCGACATCGGGCTGGCCAGCACCGACATGATGTATTTCGCGGTCATCCACCTGGGCGCCCCCGGCGGGGTGGTGATCACCGCTTCCCACAACCCGGCCCAGTACAATGGCTTCAAGTTCGTCCGTGAAAACGCCATCCCGATCGGGTTGGAAAGCGGCTTGGCGGAAATCGAAAAGAGAGTGCGCGCCGGGCAGTGGCGTCCGGCGGCGGCCAAGCCCGGGGGGGTGGAGAAGACGGACCTGCTGGACGACTTCATCGACTTCATGCACTCCTTCGTCCGCCCCGAGGAGCTGGCCCCTCTCAAGGTGGTGATCGACTGCGGCAACGGGATGGGGGGGATGATCATTCCCCGGCTTTTTCAGGGGAGCAAGGTCCGGATCGTCCCGCTTTTCTTCGAACTCGACGGTTCCTTCCCCAATCACGAGGCCAACCCCTTGCTGGAAGAGAACCGCCTGGACCTGGTCAAGAAGGTGCTGGAAATCAAGGCCGACCTGGGGATTGGGCTGGACGGTGATACCGACCGGGCCTTTTTCGTGGATGACAAAGGGGAATACTGTTCGGCCGACTTCATTCTCGGGCTCATGGCCAAGCCCATTCTCAAGGCCCACCCCGGGGCTAAGATCTGTTACGACGTCCGCTGCTCCAACTATGTTCCCGACACCGTGAAGAAATACGGCGGCACCGCCCACATCGGCAAGGTCGGGCACGCTTACGCCAAGAACTTCATGCGCGAGATCGGGGCCGAATTCGCCGGCGAGGTCAGCGGCCACTACTACTTCCACTACAAAGACGCCTATTTCGACAGCGGCAACTTGAGCGTCCTCATCGTGCTCAAGGTTCTTTCCGAGAAGGGCCAGAGTCTCTCCCAGGCCCTGGAGGAGACCAAGGGCTACCATATCAGCGGGGAGATCAACTCCACCGTTTCCGACCCCGACGGGATCATGGCCGCGATCAAGCAGAGCTATGCCGGGAAAGGCCGGCTCCTGGAAATCGACGGGATTTCCGTGATCGGGGACGGCTGGTGGTTCAACATCCGCAAGTCCAACCCCGAGCCCCTCCTGCGCCTGAACTGCGAAGC
>CAZIEA010000017.1:0-13788 GCA_964538495.1 uncultured bacterium
CGGGCTCTGGGCCGTCCACGGCCTGACCCGGCTCTACTACGGCGCCGCCGGAGACCAACCCGTCCCCGGAGACTACTCTGGAACGGGCCGGGATCTCCCGGCGGTCTATCGGGCCTACCTTTCCAAGTGGCTGGTCCGGAGCCGGACTTCCTTCTTCTACGGCCGACCCGGCGACCGGCCGGTCACCCGTTAAAACTACGGGGTTTCTTGCCTATTCGCCGGCGAGAATCTCGATCCGGTCCCCGGCCGAGATTGTCCCGCCTTTGAGCACCCGGGCAAATGCGCCTTCCCGGGGCATCACGCAGTCACCGACCAAGCGGAGGATTTCGCAGGCGCTGTGGCATTTCTTTCCGATCTGGGTGATCTCGACTTCCGCCTCCGGCCCCAGGCGGACCTTCGTTCCCACCGGGATGTTCTTCCAATCCACCCCCTCAGTGGCGACATTCTCGGCGTAACTTCCAAATCCCACCTTAATCCCCCGAGCCTGCACTTCCCCGATGCGCTCGGAAGCCAGCAGGCTGATCTGCCGGTGCCAGCTCCCGGCATGGGCATCGCCCCTGATCCCGAGGCCGGCCTCAAGCACCGCCGAGCCAACCGGGGTTTTTGAGGATCCCTTGCCGGCGCTGACGGAGACGGATACTATTTTTTTCATTCCGCCGCTTTCTCCCGCCAAATTCCCAACTTTTTCATTTTGGCGCCTTCCTCGGCGGTGATGAGATATTCGCTGTAGTGGAGTTTTTCGGTGGAACCGGCCAGGCGGGCAAAACCCTTGGCCAGGAGAGAGGCATTCACCAGTTCGTCCCCGACAAAAACATATCCCCAGACCTCGCGATTATCGGGGGCGGGGGGAACGAATTCGAAAATAACATTCTTATCCCCCACCAGGTAACGGTTATAGTTGCGCGCCCTGAGCGCCTCGGGGGGAAAACGGCCGTTTTCATCGGCCTCCAGGGACGGGGCCAACAACCCCTTGTAGCGGACCACCCACCGTTCGCCCCCCGAGTTCACCCTGATAGCGCGAGCATCCAGAATCTCCTCGACCTTTCCCTCCCGGCGCTCCAGGATAGCCTCCCGGCGCGAGACCAGACCGATATCCTCCAGGAATTCCCGAACCGGGCGCTCCTTGAGCAGTCCGCTAAAGTGCGCAAATATCAGAACCGCCCAGATGAAGAGCGCCGCCGTAATCAGGGTGCTATAGAGCCCCTTGTGCTTCCGGCGGCCCTTGGTTGACGAAGCCGTCCGGGCGAGACGCGCGCGCGCGGTTTCTTCCCGCTCTCTTATCTTTCGGAGCAGGCCGGCGGCGTCGGCGAGATGCCGCAAGAAATGGATTTCACTCCCTTGTGCGATCCTGACTTCCATCCGGCCTTCACGGAGACCCAACCCGGCCCGGTGAAATATGTAATATTCCCCCTCCCGCAGGCGGGGGACTCCGGAATCTTCCCATACCGTAAACGCTACCTCTCCCCCATCATCTTCGAGAATTCCATCCTGCGAAACCAGCGCCTGGGGAGCAGGACGGACGCTGCGAACCCGGGCCACAATGGTGACCGGAACCCGGTCGCGGTCAAGATCGGCGATTTTAGTGAGGCTGATGGTCATGTTTTATTTTACCGTTTTCCTATTCTGCTTTCTACTGTCTATGTCCATAGATTATACAGATTAGCTCATTGTCGTTATCGTAATCGAAGCGCGTAATCGTGATCGTGGTATTCGGTATACGGCGTGAGGAGTGGCACTGAAGCCAGAATACAGGAACCAGGAGTCAGGAGTCACAATATTTGCGAAATTGACGTGGATTCGCGAGATTCGCGGTTCCCCCTCAGCCTGAAGTTAATCCGTGAAATCCGTGGATGAAAAAGGCGCAAACCGGGATCACCGGACCTGGCCCTCGGGGAAATCAAAAACGATCCGGGAACTCCGAACCGGATGTGGCAGATAAATTTCCTCGGTCTCCCAACGGGCGACGATCCCATCCCTCACCAAACACGCCGAAACCTCGAGCGGAGTTCGTCCGATAAACCTCCACTCTTCCTCCGGGGAAGGAACCGGCCGAAGCGAAACCGCAGGGACAAACAAGTCGGCGCCGGGCGGTATCGATTCCAGAGTAAGGAGGTGGCAAGGAGAACAGGAGCAGAGAAATACCGCCAGAAAAGCAATTCCGGGCGTAAATGCGCTCATCGGTTTCAAACACTTGTACTCGTTCACGTACTCGTACACGGGGCGTGAGGCATGGGGCGTGGAAGAAAACCCGAAAAAGAAGGCCCCCCGCAGGAACGGAAGGCCTTAATAGCGGGGGGAGGATTCGAACCTCCGACCTTCGGGTTATGAGCCCGACGAGCTACCTGACTGCTCCACCCCGCAGCGATAAAAGTAATTTATCTCCCCCCACCCGGGCCGGTCAACAATAATTTCCCGCCGGACTAAACCCGGAAAGAACAAAACGCTGAGTTCCGCTCTTTCCCCCGCCCCCGGAGCTTGGTAAAGTTGACGCAAAGAAAATCGGAAAACAGCTTCCCCGGTTCAGGCCATGAAGAAAAATTGGCGTATCCTATTCCATGTTTTTTTGCTGATTACGCTCGGCCTCCTGGCCTATCGCCCGGCTTTGGAGGCCTCTTTTCATCTCGACGACAGCCCCTCCATCCGGGATAACCTCGCGCTGCGCAGCCTCTCTCCGGCTAAAATATTCGCTTTCTGGCCGACCCGCTTCCTCAGTTATCTGAGCCTGGCAATCAATTTTCATTTTTCCGGCCTCAATCCCCGCCCTTATCACGCCGTAAATATCGTCATTCATATTCTCAACGCGCTCCTGGTTTATTGGCTCATCCGCCTGCTGCTTTTCCCCGAGAAAGATCGAAAAACAGGGAGTCGGACCCCGGGAGCCGGCGGAACGGTTGCCCGGGAGGGTTTTATACCCTTGGCCGGGGCCCTGTTTTTTCTCCTTCACCCGGTTCAGACTCAGGCGGTGACCTATGTGGTCCAACGGGCGACATCTTTGGCCGCCGGGTTTTATCTTCTCTCCGTCGCCCTCTATTGCCGGGCCAGGGTGGCACGCCGGGGCGGAACCGGACGGGTGCTTCTTTTTCAGGGGTCTCTGGGGGCCGCCGCGGCGGCGATGCTGAGCAAGGAATTCGCCGTCACCCTTCCCCTGATCCTTGTTCTTCTGGAAGTTCTTTCCCGGACCAGGGAAAAACCATTCCCCTGGAAAAGACTCCTCCCCTTCTTTCTCACCCTCCTGATCGTCCCTGCCCTGTTTTTGACCCACCGGGACAATCTTTATTACGGCGACTCCCCGGATATCCCTTTCCCGCGTTATTTTTCCACTCAGGAGAGGGTATTCGGCACCTATCTCCGCCTGGTCCTCCTGCCCATCCGGCAGCGGGTCGAGTACGACTATCCCTGGCAACCCTCTCCCCTGTCGTTCCCGGCGACACTGGGAGGGGCGGTCTGGGGAGCATGGATAATGGCGGCCTGGCGGGCCAGGCGCGGGTCTTGGCCGACGGCGCTGGGCCTGCTCTGGTTCGCCGCCACGCTCTTGCCCGAATCCCTCAAACCCATTACGGATGCCGCGGTCGAGCACCGGCTTTACCTGCCTCTGGCAGGGATATCCCTGACCTTAAGTTCCGCCTTGGCGGCCTGGCCAGAAAGAAAGCGGATGGCCGGAATCATCCCGATGCTCATTCTCGCCCTCCTGGGATATCTTTGCTTCTCGCGCAACCGGGCCTGGAAAAATCCCGTCACCCTCTGGGAAGACAATGTCCGAAAAGCCCCGGGAAAATCCCGGCTCCGCGGAAACCTGGGAAAAGCCTATCTGGACGCCGGGCGCTATGCCCGGGCGGCCGAAGAGTTCGAGCGGATGATCGAACTCGATCCCGCGGCAGCCGGCGCCTATAACAACCTGGCCGTCATCCACATCGACCACAACCGGGACGACGAAAAAGCCCGCGGCTACATTCTCAAGGCGCTCGAGATCTTTCCCGAGTATCCCTCCGCCTACCTCAACCTCGGGGTGATCGAGATGAACAACATGCGCCTGCTCCCGGCCATCCGCTATTTTGAAAAAGTTCTCGAGCTAGAACCGGCCAACAGGCTGGCCCGCTACAATATCGCGGCCAGTTATTTCAACCTCGCCAACCGGCTCCGGCGCGAGGCCGAGGGGTTTCAGGCCGCCCGGAACCAGGCCAAGGCAAAGGAAAAATTCAGGGAGGCGGCGGGGTGCTTTTCCCGGGCCGAGGAATATGCCTCTTCGGGAAGTTCGATCTGGCCGGAAGACCCCGCCTTTCCCCAACTAATGGGCCTGATCTGCAAGACCCTGGCCCGGCCCAAGGAAGCCAAGGACTACTTTCAGAAAGCCCGGATCCTTAAAACCGGGCGCGGGAACTAAAAACCCAAAACCACCCCGGCCTCTCAGGTCCCGGCGGAGCCATTGATCAATCCCAGGGCCTCCGCGGGCACCCAACCGGATTTCCCGTCCGGGAGGACGATCTGAAGCCAACGGGCGCCCTCGTCCCGGCGAATAATCCTGACCTCGGTCCCTTCGTGCAGGACAAAGGCTTCGGTCTGTTCTAAACCTGGGCTGTAACGAACCTCGACCCGGGCAGAGAGTATGACCGCCGGTTCTTCCCGGGAAATGGCCCGGGCCTGCCAGGTCCCCAACACCGAAAAAGCCAGCAATACCCCCAGGGTTTTGAGAACCGCGCCGCTGAACCGGCGTAGGAACGCGCTGAAGATTGCCCCCAGGGCCCAGGCCGCCGTTGCCCAGTAAAAAACCAGGGTCAGCAAAGCCCAGTCGTTAAGAGTCAGCAGTCTGCCCAGGCCCAACTTGATTTTGGCCCAGGTCCCCGGGGCAAAAGAAGCGGCATCGTCTTCCAGTGCTTCCCGGGCATATTCGAGGTTTTTGCCGATTTCCGGATCCAACGGCTCCAGGGTTTCCGCCCGGCGATAGTTGAGAACGGCCCGGCCCAGGTTACCTTGTTTGAACCAGGCGTTGCCCAGGTTGTAGAAAAGCGCCGCGCTCTTCCAACCCGAAGCGGCTATTTTCTCGTATCCGACGGCCGCCGCCGCGTAGTCTCCCCGGTCGTAAGCCTCGACGGCTTCCTGGAAAACCACGTCCCGATCGGGCTGCGCAAGTTCCGCGGCGCCAAACTCGGGAAGCAGAAGCAACAACCATAATATCGTCATCCAACCTCGTTTCATCAGAGTTTCACCTTTTCCAGACGCGAGACCAGGTCTTCGGCCGCCTCCAGCCAGCGGCGCATTTCTTCCCGGGCGGCGGCGCCGGGACAATAGCGGACCCGGTCGCCGGTGGCAAAACACCGGTCCAGACATTCCAGCGTTCCCGGCGGCAGTTTCGTCTCCTCCAGACGGCGGGCAACCACCACGGGATCCACCGCCCCGGAAGGCAAACCCAGCCGGTCGCCCAGATAGCGGGTGAAAGCCCGGTTGACCTCACGACAGAAAGCTTCCTTGTCTTCCCCCTCCAGCAACCTCCGGGCGGCGGCAAAGCGGCGGCGGACGCTCCGGGAAGCCCCGATTTTGCGGGCATAGATCCTGTCCGTGCTCAAACGGCGCCGGCGGACCTGGTAACGCCAAGCCGCCAGGACAAGCAGGACCGGGACGATTTGCAACGCCCAAACCTCGCGGCGGAGCCAAAAACCAGCTCCGGAGCGGAGCCACTTTCCCGGGTCTTTCTTGATATAAAGAATATCCTTCTCGAGAATCTCGACCTGGCGGCCCGTCCCGGGAGAACCGGCCTCGACCCGGACCGTCCGGCTGCCCGCGGGAGCCGGAACGGCCTCAACCGTCCCGGCGGGAAGAGATATCTCCCGATACCGGCCGCTTTCGGGATCGAAAAAGCTGAACGGAACCTCAGGCAGGCCGATGCTCCCCTCTTGAAGAGGGATCAAGGCCTGGCGAAAAACCTTGGTCCCTCCCATCCTGCCGCCGACCTCCCGGAAGGAGGCGGAAACCTCGGGTTCATACCCGCGAAAATCCTCCCCGTATCGGATCTGCGGCATCACCACGGTGTCGAGGCTGCCCAGACCCTGGATGGTGACGGCGAGGGTAACCGGCTCCCCCACCTTCACCTTCCGGGGCGAAACGTCAATCTTCATCTCGTAAACCCCCACGGCCCCGGCGAAGGAAGCCGGGGCGCCGGGTGGAAGCGGCTTGACCGTAATCTCGATCGGGTCGGAACGGAGACGAAAGGGTTCCCTTTCGGTGGCGAAAGGATCGGGGAAAAAATCGTCGCCGAAAAAACCGGCCGGAGAACGGCGGGAGCGACGATAAACGTTGCCGCGCAATCCGGCCGAACCGATCTTCAGGCTGCCGGGACTGATCGGAAAGATCGCCTTTTTCAACTCCAGCACCTGGTATCGGGTCCCTTCGATCGTCGAATTGAAACGGTCCTCCCGCGGATTCACTTCCGGACTGACAAATCCCACGGTGGGAGGTTCCTCGTAATTCAAATCCCCGACCTTGAGGCCGGCGGCGTAGTAAAGCCGGAACACCAGGTTGACCTGTTGGTTAACGAAAACCTCGTTCCGGTCCACCTCAGTCCTGATAAACAAAGGGTTCCGGCCGGCGGCGGGAGCCTGGGCCGGTTCAGGGCGAGAAGCCTTTCCCACCGCCGCGGACGAGGATTCGGACACAACTTTAACCGTCAGGGGACGCGTCAGGAAAGTCCTGCCTTCCGCCACGAGCTTGGCGGGGGGAATCCGCAGATCGCCGGTCTGAAGAGGGATCAAGGTATAATGAAAAAGCTGCCGGACGCTGGTGACGCCGTTGACCAGGGAAAACTCGGTCTGGGAAGACCTCCCCAGAATCTCCGCCCCCTTGATCTCGGGAAGCTGGGGAGCGCCGTCCCTGGTCCCGATAACCTCCAGGGTCAGGGTCAACTGGTCGGCCAGGGATACCGTTTCCCGGTCCACGGAGGCTTGGAAGCTAACTTCAGCTCCTACCCCCCCCAGCGGCATAAGCGCGATCAGAATCGCCACGATTGCCGGCCGGCACAAAATGCCTCCCACCTTTCGGACCATATCCACTCTCCCTGCTCAAGTCTGCCCGGCGATTATACACGACCGCAAAACAAGAAGGCGGCAAAGACAAACGCTCCGGCCGGAGCGTTTACCAGTCAAGGTAGTCCCCTTCCACCGCCCCGGCCTGCCGGTTCTTCTCCTCCTGTCTCCGAGCTTCCTCCTCGGCCGCCACCGCGTCCAGAAGCCGCTCCACATCCTCGGTTTCAAGTCGCTGCTCCGGCGGAGGCGGCTGCTCTTGTTCCCGGGTATCTTCCTGGGGCTCAGCCTCCTGCGGTTTCTCCTCGGGCTCTTTCTCCTGCTCCGAGTCCCCCTGTTCCTGCTTCTGTTCCTGCCGCTGTTCCTGCTGCTGCTCCTGCTTCTGTTCCTGTTGCTGCTCCTGTTGCTGTTGCTGCTGTTGTTCCTGGAGGAGCTTCCTGGCAACTTCATAGTTGTATTTGGCGTCCAGATCGGCGGGAGCAAGTTCGATGGCGCGCCGGTAAGCCTGCAACGATTCTTCCAGTTTCTCCTGGGCGAGCAGGGAGTTACCCAGGTTATACCAGGCTCCGGGGAGCAGACCGGGGTCATCCGCCTGGGCGGTGCGCTGAAACAACCCGGCGGCTTTCTCCAGGTCTCCGAGCCGAAAGAGCGCAGTCCCGAGGTTGAAAAAAATCCCTGCCGATTCCGGGTCTTCCTGGGCCGCCCGACCATAGGCCGCCAGGGCTTCCTGGTATTTGCCCTCCCGGTAAAGCCGGTTCCCCTCGTTGACCGCGCCGGCCGGCGAGGCTTGAACAGGCAGCGAGCCCGCCACCAGAAAAAGACAGATTTCCAGGGTGACGGCTTTCACGCTTCCTTCTCCGGACGGTTTCGCTTCGAAAAAACGCCCGAACCCCGCTTTTCCCCCAGGCCCGCGCGGATCAGCAAAAACAAAAAAGCCGCCAGAAGCGGAACCTGATAGCGGTGCTCGTAGATCTTCTTCCTCCGGGAAGCCGTCTCGCTTTTTTCCAACCCGGAAATCCAGCGGCGATAGATCAATTCCAGTTCCTCACCCGTCTGGGTGCCCCGGGCGTAAGCGCCGCCGGTCTCGCGGGCAATTCGCTTGAGAACTTCCTCGTCCAAGCGGCTGACCACGATGTTCCCCTTCCGGTCCTTGAGGTAGCCTTCCCCACCGGAAGTTTTCAAGCGGATCGGGCTGCCCTCGGCGGTCCCGGCCCCGATGGCGAAGATCCTGACCCCTTTCTCCCGGGCCCGGGCCGCGGCCTCCGGCCAGTCGCCTTCCAGATTCTCCCCGTCGGTGAAAATCAGGATCGCTTTGTCGGACGCATCCCGGTCCCGGAAAAGAGCAAGCGCCTTGTCGATCCCGGCGCCCAGGTTGGTCCCCCCGCGGGGAATGGTCGCGGGCGAGAGATCGTTGACGAACATCCTCAGGGCGCCATAGTCGTGCGTGAGCGGGCAAAGGGCGAACGCGGCGCCCGCGAAGGCCACCATCCCGATCCGATCCCCCCGGGCCATCCGGAGAAGATCCTCGATCCCGAGCCGGGTCCTTTCCAGGCGCGAGGGTTTGAGGTCGTCGGCCAACATACTCCGGGAAGTATCCACCGCCACCACCAGGTCGATCCCCTGTTTGCTGACATCCTCCCAGTGATAGCCCCAGCGGGGTTGCAGGGCGGCCAGGATCAGCGCCAAAACCGCTCCCGCCAGGAGGAGAACCCTGACTCGCCGGCGGGTAGGGCTCAGCCGCGCCGAGAGTTGGGCGTAAAGGGGCCGGTCGGCAAACCGCGATTCGTCCCGGCGCCGAAGGCGGGCGGACCAGGACAGGAACAAGACCAGCAGGGGGACCGCAAGCAAAAGCCAGGCGTTTTCCGGAGCGGCGAAATTCACGGCAGCCTCCGAAAAACCGTCCGGTCCAGAAAAACCCCCAGCAGCAACAACCCGAGAGCGGACCAGACAAAAGCGGGGAAAAGTTCCCGGTAACTGGTATAGACCACGTCCTCGGATACGGTTTTTTCCAGCCGGTCGATCGTCGCAAAGATGGCCTCCAGAGCGCCGCTGTCGGTAGCCCGAAAGTACTTTCCCCCGGTAAGATCGGAAATCTCCATCAAGGGCTGGTCATTGAGCGGCTCCACGGTATAGATCTGCCCGAAAGCCCCCCGGTATCGATACGGATCCTTCCCCCCCACCCCGATCGCGTAGATCTTGACCCCAAGGGTCTTGGCCATTTCGGCGGCGGTGAGCGGATCGATCTTGCCCGCGTTGTTATTCCCGTCGGTCACCAGGATCACCACCTTGCTCTTGGCCTCGGCATCGCGCAGGCGATTGAGAGACGCGGCCAGCGCGGATCCGATCGCGGTTCTCTGGCCGTCCAGAATCCCGAGCTTGACCTCCGCCAGGAGCATCTGCAGAACTTCGTAGTCGACCGTGAGCGGGCACTGGGTATAAGCGTGGGTGGCGAATACCACCAACCCGATCCGATCCGAATCCCTCCCCCTGATAAACTGCTCGATCACCTGCTTGGAGATGTCGAGCCGGTTGATCCTCCGCCCTCCGGCCTGAAAATCCTCCGCTTCCATGCTCCCGGACACATCCAGGGCGATGACGATGGCCACTCCCTCCGAACTCACCCTAACCTCGCTCAAGCCCAGCCGGGGCCGGGCCAAACCCAGCCCCGCCAAGACTAGGGCCAGAGCGGCGAGCAGGGCCGGGAGGCCGCCCAGAGCGGCCCGCCGGGTCCGGGGCAGCCCCCGGGCCAGGGAAATGTCCGAAAAGAATATGGCCAACCCGCGTTCGGATCTTCGCCTGAGCAAAACCGCCAGAGGAACCAGCGCAATCAACCAGAGGAAAACCGGATCCTGGAATTCGAACCCCCTCACGCCGCCCCTCCTTCTCCGCCGGGGACCGGAGAAGTTTCCCGGACCAGCCGGACGGCCGAGCCGAAGACTTCCTCCATTTCGGCCGGGGCGGAGCCGTAACGGGCAAACTTGACCAGGTCGGCCCGGGCAAGAAAATCGCCGACCAGCCCCTGGTGAGCGGGGGAAAGCGCCGAGGACCCCGCCATCTCGACCAGAAATTCCTCGGTGGTGCGCTCCGGCGCCCGCAGGCTGAAACGATCCTCGAGATAATGCCGGACCACTCCGGAAATCCGGATGTAGTATTCCTTGACCAGTCCCCGGCCCGGAAGGTTCTCCCGCCGGATTTCTTCCAGTTCGGCCAGAGCCTTCTCGTGGGGAGGCACCAGGGGCGGGGGGCGGCGCGCCCCGCCCCGGCGGCGGCGGCGGCGAATCAACCACGCTCCCGCGCCCAGAAGCAAAAGAACAAGCCCGGCCAGGATCGGGAGCCAGGGGATGGATGCGAACTCGACCGGTCCCCGGATATCCCGGGGCTGGGGGTTTTCGTTCCCCTCTTCGATCAGGCTCCGGACTTGAAAAACCAGCGGCCGGGACTCCAACTCCAGTTCCTCTCCCCCCGGCAGGCGAACCCGAGCCCGCGCGGCCGGGATCGTATGCTCTCCCACCAGGAAACTCCGCAATACGCAGAGTCGATCCCAGATACCGGGGGAGTCGCTGTCCCGGCAAGGGCCGGTCTCATATTCGGAACCCGGGGGTTCCGGAGAAATGATCTCCACGCCGCTCCCGGGCGGCGCCTCAACCCTGAGATAATAGGATACGGGATCTCCGATCAGGGCGGTAATCGGCGAAAGCGACGCCGTCAGGCGCGGCTCATCCCCGCCCGCCGATGCCCCGGCCGCCCGGAAGAAAAGCAACCCGGTGAGTAAAAGCAAAACCACCCTTTTCATTTTCAATGGCGCACCCGCCGTTCGCGGCGGTGGAAAAATTCCAGCAACACCGGTTCGTAAGGCTCCCCGGTCCGGATATTCATCCAGTCCACCCCGCCGGACCGGAAGATTTCGGCCGCGGCTTCTCTCCGCTCCCGGGCCGTGCGGGCGTAGCCGGATCTGACCAGGGGGCTGGAGGTGTCGAGGAGAACTTCTTTCCCGCTCTCGGCATCCTCCAGGCGAACCAGCCCGGCCGGGAGAAGTTCCTCTTCCCGGGGGTCGCGCACCAACAGGGCGACCAGATCGTGCCGGCGGGCGCTAACCCGCAGGGCGCGCTCGAACCCGGCGGAGAGAAAATCGGAAACCAGAAAAACCACGCTGCGGCGGCGGATCACCCGGTTAAGGTAATCCAGAGCCTCCGAAATATCCGTCCCCCGCCCCTGGGGGCGGAAATACAGCACTTCCCTGATCACCCTGAGAACATGGCGGCTCCCCTTGCCCGGGGGGACGAATTTCTCGATCCGGTCGGTGAATATGACCAGTCCCACCCGATCCTTGTTGCGGATGGCGCTGAAGGCCAGAACTGCGCAAAGTTCCGCCGCCAGTTCGCTTTTGAAGCGATCCCTGGTCCCAAAGCGGCTGGAGGCGCTGGCGTCGACCAGGAGCATCACGGTCAGCTCCCGCTCCTCCACGAATTTTTTCACGAAGGGCCGCCCCATCCGGGCGGTCACGTTCCAATCGATGTCGCGCTCCTCGTCGCCGGGCTGATACTCCCGAACCTCGTTGAACTCCATCCCCCGGCCCTTGAAGACGCTCAGGTATTCCCCGGCGAAAACATCGCTCACCACCCGATTGGTGACGATCTGGAGCCGTCGGATTTTTTTGAGTATTTCCTTGGGAATCATCCGAAGGGTTCAGGGTTCAGGGTTCAGGGTTCAGGGTTCAGGACTTTTTCACAGATTTCACGGATTTATCCAGATTTGTTCGTTATCGTTATCGTAATCGTTTTCGAATTTATCTACATGTCCTACATGGTTGAAAAGGCGGAAGTTCCTTCAGCCTGTTTTTTTTCACCATGAAGAACATGAAGAGCATGAAGGAAAAATCTGTGAAATCTGTGGACAAATTAAATCCGCGGTAATCTGCGAAATCTTAGTTTACGTTAGCGGAGATTCGCGTGATTCGTGGTTAAATCCGTGTAATTCGGTTTTCAGGGCACCTCGATTCGGTCGAAAACCTGCCGAACAATATCCTCGGAGGCAAGGTCCTCGGCCTCGGCCTCGTAGGTGACAATCACCCGGTGCCGGAGGACATCCATCCCGATGGTCTTGACATCCTGCGGGGTCACATAGCCCCGGCCCTTGGTGAAGGCGTAGGCCCGGGCCGCCACCGCCAGGGCGATGGTCGCGCGGGGACTGGCCCCGTAGCGGATGTAGTCGGCAATCTTGAGCCCGTATTCCTGGGGGTTGCGGGTGGCAAAAACGATGTCGAGGATGTACTCCTTGACCTTGTCGTCGATGTAGATCTCGTCCACCACGCTCCTGGCTTTCAGGATCGCGGCCGGATCGACCACGGGGGCAACCTGCAGATGATATCCGGTCACCGCCATCCGGTCCATGATCCGGCGTTCCTGTTTTTTGTCCGGATAGTCGATTTTTAGCTTCAGCATGAAGCGGTCCACCTGGGCCTCGGGCAGGGGGTAGGTTCCCTCCTGCTCGATCGGGTTCTGGGTGGCCAGGACCATGAAAGGCTCGGGCAGGGGAAAAGTGTCGGTCCCGATCGTGACCTGCCGCTCCTGCATGGCCTCCAAGAGGGCCGACTGCACCTTGGCCGGGGCCCGGTTGATTTCGTCGGCCAGAATGATATTGGCGAAAATCGGGCCCTGGCGGGTGCTGAAATCCCCGGTTTTGGGGTTGAAAATCCTGGTCCCCAGGAGATCGGCCGGGAGCAGGTCGGGAGTGAACTGAATCCGTTGGAAAGCGGTGTCGATTGACCGCGCCAGAACCTGGACCGAAAGGCTCTTGGCCAGTCCCGGAACTCCCTCGATCAGGATATGCCCGTTGGAGAGCAGCCCCACCAGGAGCCGATCCACCAAGTATTCCTGTCCCACGATCACCTTGGCCATCTCCGCCCGGACGGCCTCGACAAAGCCGCCGGACGCGGCTACTTTCTCGTTGATCTCCGCGATCGAGTTGCTCATTTTAATCCTCCGTCTTTCCGCCGGGCGGCGGGGCTGATTTCATCAGAGAATAAGACCGTGCCGGTCTGAAATTGTTCAATCGGATTCTCCCGAAGTCTCGCGGATGAATCGGCTCAGGCGGTTCTCCAATTCCCCGGCCGCCAGGCCGTCCGGGAGGGCGCCGCCGTAGCGAGCGTACTGAAAATGCCGGAGCAGGGACTCAGCCTCGCCCGGGACCCGGGCCGGGAACGACGTCGGGGCGCCTTCCAGTTCGGAAGCAGTCAGGCGATACCGCTCGCGCAGATACCTCCTCAACGCCCTTTCCAGCCCCCCCGCCCATTCCGTCAGGTCGCCCTCGATCCGGGCGCGGCCGAACCGGGATATCTCTCGCAGCGCTTCTTCTCCGCAGTCGCGGGTCAATCCCGACACCAGTTTCCGGGAGTTTTCCCGAAACCTCAGGACTTGCCAGCGGGCATAAGCGATCGCCGCCAGGATCGCCAGGGAAAATAAAACCAAGCCCGGAACGGACACGGCTTATTCTCCCTTGGCCTCCCTTGATCCCGCCGGTGCGGGCAAAGCCGTAAGCTCGATCACCGTGGCCGCAGCCCCGTCGCGGCAAACACCAATCCGGATCTCTTCTCCGGCGCGACTAAAAAGAAGTTCTTTCTTGAGTTGGAAGGCTTCGCAGACCTCCTTCCCCTGGTAGGAAACGATGATGTCGTCCGGGCGCAAACCGGCTGCTTCGGCCGGGCTCCCCGCCATGACGTCGAGCACCAGCACCCCGCGGGGGAGTTTCAGGCGCGCCCGGGACCAGGCCGGAATATCCC
>CAZIEA010000017.1:13798-21570 GCA_964538495.1 uncultured bacterium
CCAACCGGAGACCGAGCCAACCCCGTTCGGGGCGCGGGTTCTCCCGGATCCGGTCGACGACTTCGGCGGCCAGGGCGATGGGGACGGCGAATCCTATCCCCTGAGCCAGGCTGGGACGAAGAATGTCCCCAGGCCCCGGGGAGGAGAACCTGCTGTGGTAGCGGTGCAGAAAAGGCCAGTCCAGTTCCGGCTCCCGGTAACCGGAAAGAGTGGCGGCGACCACCCCGATGACCTTGCCCCCGCAGTCCAGCAAGGGCCCTCCACTGTCGCCCGGGTTGATGTCGGCATTGACCTGGATCAGGTTCTCGTAGAGGGAGGTGCCCAGGCCTTCCCGCTGCAAGCCCCCGATCAACCCCCAGGACACGCTCCCGGCCAGGCCAAAGGGATTTCCGATCACGATCGCCCAGGCCCCGGGCCGGATCCGGTTGGAATCCCCCATCTCCAGGGCCGGGAAAGGCTCATCGCCCTTGACCTCGAGCAGGGCCAGGTTGAAGTCGCGGTCGCTTCCCAATAGCCGCGCCGGCAGAACGCGCCCATCAATGAGAACAACCTCCACCGCCGGAGCGCCTCGCACCACGTTTTCCGTGGTCAGGATCAATCCGGAAGAATCGATAAAAAAACCGCTTCCCGTGGAGGAACGAGGTTCGACCAGGCGGTTTTCCAGGAAAGGCCTCACCCAATCCGGCAACTCTTCTTCCGGAATGCCGGCATAAGGATGGCAGGGAACCGGAGCGGTCCTGACCGTCACCACGGCCGGGATCGCGGTTTCCACTATCGCGGTGATCTCTTTCTCCAGGGCCTCCATTACCGGGCCCGCGAAGACGGGGCCGGCGGCGGCCAACAGGATGATCCCGGGGAACAGGCAGGCTTTCGACTTCATCGCGGACTCTCCACTCTGTCCTCCATCGTGCCGATTTTGACGCCGAAACGGGCGATCACCAGTATGCCGGCCCGGCCGAACCCCGGACGGCGCCGGCCAGGACATAGTTGCCCTCGCCCGGGATCGCCGGGTCCAGGGCGTAATTCCCTGACAGGCTGGAAGTCCCGTCCCCGTCGGGACGGCCGATCGTGAAAAGGGCCGGGAGATCGGAGGGACTCGCGGAACGTCTCGGCCAGGGAGGAAACACCGCCAACACCAGCCCGGCGGCGGCGGCGCCCAATGCCCAGCCCCAGGCCGGGCGGAGCGCCGGGAGGGGCAGGCGCCGGGACGGGGCTTCCCCGGGGGCGATTTTCCGGCGCCAGCGCGAAAGAAAAGTCTCGAAGTATTCCGCCGGAGGAAGCGCCGGTTTCCCCGAAGCCAGGAGTTCCCGGAGCCGGCGGCTCTCTTCCAGTTCCCGGCGACAACCGGGGCAGGCGCCGGCGTGAAGCTCTATGGCCTCCCGGGCTTCCGCGGCGGCGGCGCCGTCGAGATAATCCTCAATCCTTCCGCGGAAAAGACGGCATTTCATCTTCCTGTTCTCCAAGCATATCCTTGAGTTTCCGGCGCAAGTGCCGGTGGGCGTAATGCAGGCGGGACCGGGCCGTGCCCTCGGAGCAACCCAGAACCAGGGCAATTTCCCCATGCGACATACCTTCGAGGTCGTGCATCACCACTACGGCGCGGTGTTTTTCCGAGAGAGAACCAAGCGCCCCCTGAATCCGCTCGCGCAGGGCATCCTGGCTCTCCCGGCGGCTCAAGTCCTCCCCGGGCGCGGAGGTCTTGAAACTGTCGGGCAGGTAGGGGCTCACGCCGTGTTCTTCCCAATCCGGGTTGAACTCGACATGGGGATGACGACGCCACTGTTTCCGCCGGGTGATGACCGTGTTGATGGCTATTCGGTATAACCATGTGTAGAACTGGGACTTGAAACGGAACCGCCCGAGAGAGCGGTAGGCCTTGAGAAACACTTCCTGGGCCAGGTCGTCGGCGTCATTGTGATTGCCCGTCATGCTTTGGGCGAGCGAATAAATCTTGCGCTGGTATTTTGCCACCAGGCGGCCGAAGGAATCGGCGTCCCCGGCCTGCGCCGCCCGCACCAAGGCGAAATCGTCATCCGTCCATTTAGACCCCTCGGAGGACGGGGCGTTCAATTTTTGACCGGCCCTTTCCACTTTCCCGTTTCAGAGCCAGTTCCTGCGCTTGAAGTAGTAAACCAGCCCCCCCCCTACCAGGATAAACACTCCCCAGATCGCGGGATAAGCCCAGGGCAGTTTCAATTCCGGCATGAACTCGAAATTCATCCCGTAAACTCCGGCCAGGAAGGTCAGGGGAATGAAGACGGCGGCAAAGACCGTGAGAACCTTCATGACCTCGTTCATCTTGTTGGAAACGCTGGAGAGATAAATGTCGAGCATCCCCGAAACCAAATCGCGGTACGACTCCATCGCTTCCCCGATCCGGACGGCGTGATCGTAGACATCCCGCAGGTAGACCCTGGTGGACTTCTCGATCAAGCGGGAGTCGCTCCTGACCAGGGCGGCCAGGAGTTCGCGCAGAGGCGAAACGCCGCGCCGGACCCGGATCATCTGCCTTTTGAGATCCTGGATTGCCCTCAGAATTTCCCGGCCCGGTTTCTTCAGGAGTTTTTCATCGATCGGCTCGACGGCGTCATCCAGCAGGTCCTGGAGGACGAAATACTTGTCCACGACGGTGTCGATGATCGCGTAGGCCAGGTAATCCGGCCCCGATTTCCTGAGCAAGCCCTTTCCGGCCTGGATTCGTTTCCGGAGAGAGTCGAAAAGGTCGTCGGAGCGCTCGCGAAAGGTGAAGACGAAGCCCTTGAGGACCAGGATGCTGATCTGTTCGACCGCCAGAACGAGTTTCCCTTCCCCGAAAATCAGGTTCTTGAGCACGATGAAGAGGTAATCCTCGAACTCCTCGAGCTTGGGGCGCTGGCGGGTATTGAGGATGTCCTCCAAAACCAGGGGATGAAGATTGAAATGCAGCCCGATCTTCTCGATCAGCCCGGTGTCCTCCAGCCCCTCGATGTTGACCCAGGTAACCGTGTCGTCCCCCCGGCAGCGGACGGCATCCTCCACGGAGCCCGGAGCGTACTCGGTAAATTCGGACTGGTTGTAATCCAGCACCGAAATCTTGACCGGGGCCCCCGTGGGTTTTCCGACATGGACCAGGGAACCCGGGGGCAACCCGATTTTTTTCGCCCCGGGACCATGCGAGGTCTTCATCACGGGATCAATCGCCGAGCATCGACTCGGTGCCCTCGTAAGCCAGCTCTTCGCGTTGGATGGCTTTCTCGGCGACCTCGACGCCCCTTTTGCCCTGCTTGCCCTTTCCCCCGAAGATTTTCGTAATCGCCCCGTAAACCGCCAGGGGGATGATCAGGGCATAAAGAAAGTATTGCCAGGCGTTCAGGGTAAAGTAGCGTTCCTGGTTGAAGCGGTTGAGGTTCCAGAGGATGAGCACGGCGGAGGTGTAATCCACGGTGAAGTTGGCGTGGGGGTTGGAGGCCTTGAAGAGGGAAAGTCCGTTGCAGCGTTCCTTGACCAGGGGCCAGATCAGGCTCCCCCCCATGTGCCCGGTCAGGTCCTCGGTCAGGTGCACGGAAAAGCCCAGGAAAGCGATCAGCCCGTAAAGCCAGCCCAGGCTCCAGCCGGCCAGCAGGGAGGCGATCAGCCAGACCGGGATCGCCAGCATCAGGCCCAAGACGTAGCTGTGGCTCCAGGTCCGGTGCCAGGGAAGAAACTCGACCTCGACCTCCCCCTTCTCGTTGCGGGAAAAGCCGAACTGGGGCCCGCTCATGATATCCACCACCGAGGGCCTCCCGTGAGTCTCCAGGATCCGGCCTTTTTGCAGCCGGTAGCGCCCTATTCTTTTTTTCTCCGGGGGCTCGGAGCCCAGGATCGGGACTTGGGAGGTGGTGACGATCTCGTTGAGGACTATGACCACCTCGTTTTTTTCCCCGTCGAATTTGATCACGTACTGCCGCCAAAGGTCGGCGCCCATGCGCATGGGATACATCTGGGCCTTGACGCAGCGCCCGGTCTCGGCGGCCTGATCCATGGCCTTGCCCAGCATCTCGGCCATCATCTGGGGATCGGGGTTCATCGGGTCGGGATCGATGTCGTAATCGGCCTTGGAGAAAAATTGCCCCATCTTGAAGTCCATGGTGTCGGGCATGATCCCGAACAACCCCCCCAGGACCAGGATGAAGGAAGAAGCGGCGTCGCGGTGGGCCATGCGCACCGCGGGGAGGAAAAAGGAGGCCACCGCCGCTCCGCTCATGAAATGAGTAAGTCCTTTCATCTCGTTATCCTCGCGAAAAGCGCCGTTAATTTCAATCCAGCCCCATCAGCCGGGCGATGGCCGGGCCGTACCCGGCCATGTTGAGGCAGATGGGAACGATGATCACCGCCATGCAGTTGGAACGGCGGCAATGGAAAAAGATCGGGATCAGGCCCAGGCAGGTGCTCACCGCCATGATCCCCAGGATCTGGAAGCCGCTCAGGAGCACGGCAGCGTTCAACTCCCCCATCACCATGGCGGGCATGAAATAAACCATCAGGATTACGACGGCCAGGGCGGCATAGGAGATCTTCTGGTAGGGGACTTTGGCGATCAGCTTGATGATCCACTTCGAGTTGAAGGAGAGCAGGAGGTAGGAAATGCAGCCCGCCACCAGGATCACCCCCAGCATCAGGACGTATTCCTGGAAAACCTGGGGTTTGTAGAAGGGGCTGAGGTTGATCGCCATCCCCCCCCGGCGCAGGCCGCCCTTGATGAAAAAGGCGCCCGGGATGAAGTAAAGCAGGAATTGCCCGGTGTAATAGACCACCTTGGAGACCCCTTGGCTCATCACGAAGATCCGGTCGTCGCGCTGGGCGGTGGCGTGGCCGGCGATCAGCCCCCCGATCCCCCCGGTCACCCCGGGGAGATAGGCGGCCAGCATCCCCCCGATCCAACCGGGCAGGCAGCCTTTCCCCAGGATCTTGTAGTCAATGTCGATATCCTTGGCGATGTGCTGGCGCGGAATTTTCTGCCGGGAGAGGATGGCCGAGATCAGGGAGGAAACCGCGAACATCCCCACGAAAATGGGCAGGAGCGACTGATAGCTCATCCGGACCGGGACCATGGTCCGGCTGAAAATGATGAAGCCGAGCAGGGCCGAAAGCCCGAAGGTGGCGAGCCCGGCGAAAAGGTTGGCCCAGGCCCCCTTGATTTTTTGCCACCAGTTTTCTCCCTTCCCCGTCCCCTTGGGCCACTCGCTCATCAGCATGTAGACGATGATCAACCCCAGGATCCAGTGCATGTGAGGACCGATCACCATGTGGATCTTGGGCAGGGCGAAAAGCAGAAACGGGGTGAAGACCAGCAGGAACCCGATCCCCAGCAGCCCCCCGATCCCGGTGAGCATGGCGGCCTCGTAGCCCTTGCCCTGGAGCATGTACTTGGCCCCGGGCAGAACGACAAAGACCGCCGACTCGTCCGGGGCGCCCAGGAACATGGAGGGGACGGTGTTCATGATCCCGAAGGAGACCACCATCCCCATGAAGAAGACGAAAAGCGCCATCGGCTCCGTAAGCGGGAAAAGACCGCTCCAATGCATCCAGAGGGCGATCAGCACCCCGGAAAAATTAAGGAAGTGAATGGACGGGATCACGAAGAGAAAACTCCCCAGGATCGTCCCGGCCAGGGTGTAAATGAGCAGAGTGAGCAGATTCATGGCCGCCCCCTCAATTGAGAATCTTTATCCCCTCGGCGGAGAGGGGCTGGATTTGTGGCTTGTTCTGGTATTCCCCGACTTTTCCCCGGATCCGGACCGGCGTCCCGTTGATCTTGAGCCGTTCCGCCCCGGAGATCTGGTCGTAGTTGCTCCCGAAGACCGGGACCCCGATCGTGCCGGTCCCGTCCGAAACGGTCAGGGCGCCGCCCCCGTTCTTGAAGGCCCGGAACCCGGCGGCCTTGCCCTCAATCTCCACGATCTTCTCCAGCATGGTCAGGTCGATCTCCCGGATCTTCAGCGTGGGCACCTCCAGCGAGTAAGCCTCGACCGACTCGATATCCTCCAGGCTCCCGGGAATGAGCACCAGTTTGTTTTTATCCTTCACCACCACCCCGGTGATCCTGACCCCTTGGCCTTCCTTGAATTCCGGCAGGCCTTCGCCCAGGTTGGCCTCGTCGAGCGCCACCAGGATCTCGGCCGCTCCGTCGGAAACCACGGCCTTGCCGAAGCGGGGCGGCTGCTTGATCCCGCCCTTGACGGTGACCAGGGAACCGACCCAGGAATCCTTGATCCGGCCGATCTCGGCTTCCTGCGGCTTCTGTCCCTCCAGAATCACCAGGCGGTGAGGCAGGTTCAAGCCCATGGAAACCCCGTAGGTGGCGTCCATCGAGATGCTCCCCACCGTCCGGATCCTGTCCCCCACCTTGGGGAGGTTGCCGAGCCGGCGGAAATCCTCCAGCCCCCGGTAGCTCATGGCCCCGATCGAACCGGACTTGTCGGCGATGGTGAGCATCAGCATCCCCCGGTCCTCATAGATCCGGCGCCCCGTCACCACCCCTTCCACGGTCACAATGGCGTTATTGTAGGTCTCGGAAATCTCCCCGAGTTGTATTTCCGGCGGGTTCATGGCGGATGCCGCGAACCACATCACGGCCAGTCCCAGCAGGGTGCCGAAGACCGCGATCCGTTTCCAGAGGATCAGAGACATCCGCTTCTTGAGTTCCGCCCCGCAGTAGGGGCATTTCTCGTAGGCCCCCACGAAGCGGCCGCAGCTCGGGCACAAGGTCTCCTCGGGATATTCGCGCACACCCGGCTCCCGGGAAAAATCGGCCTGGTCCAGGGGCGAAAGCGGCGACGCCTCGGCGGGCTGATGGTTGGGGTTGATCCGTTCTTCGCTCATCCGGTCTTCCTCCCTGTGGGACGGTCGCCTCGGCAATACCCGTCATGGACGATTATACCGTGAAAACCCTGACCCCGAATCGTCTTTATGAGCATAAGGCCCGGACAAAAGCCTTAAGCCGCAGTCAGTGATCAGTAATCAGTGATCCGTGATTCGTCGAAACCCAGGATACAGGAAACAGGAGTCAGGAGAACCAACGTAATCCGTGATCAGTGATCCGTAATCCGTCCACCAAATTCGAAATTCGAAGTCAGAAATTCGAAACAAATCTCAAATTCGAATTTCACAAACCACCTTGCGGTTACAAATTTCGAGTTTCTATCTTTCGAATTTGACCCTCTACATGCCCTACATGTCTACATGTGAATGCGGCGGCGGTTCCTTCAGCCTTCAGTCTTCAGCTTTTAGCCTGTAGTTCAATCTGTGAAATCTGTGGACAGTTCGGCAGAGTGCATAGGGCATAGAGCATAGGGCCAGAAAAACAATCTGAGTTAATCTGTGGAAAAAATAATCTGCGATAATCTGCGTAATCTTAGTTTATGTTAGCGCGGCTTCGCGGGATTCGCGGTCAATCCGTAGTCTTAGACCAGGAGGCGGTCAGTCTTGGGATCGAAAAAATGCGCCTTATCCATGTGAAAGCGAAGCCGGGCCCGCTGCCCGACCGAGAGACCCGCCTGGGGCGGGGTCCGGCCGATGAAAGCCGCATCCCCGAGGCGATAATAAAGATATATTTCCGACCCCATCGGCTCCACTACCTCGATTTCAGCCTCGAGATCGCCCGGGCCGGGCGGCGCGGAAGAAGTCCCGAGCAACTCGATGTCCTCGGGCCGAATCCCCAGGATCGTTTCCGCGCCCGGGCGGGAGGAAAGGGAGGAAAACTGGGACGGGGCGACCGCCAGCGAAAAACCGGGGGCGGAAAACCGGATTTCCCC